>JBDHGI010000335.1:0-5863 GCA_039589955.1 Gemmatimonadota bacterium
GCTTTCACCGTGGAGTGCAGGAAACCGACCGCCGATACCGAGATAGCCCCCAGGCCGCCCAGGCCCAGAACCAGCAGCACGACGGCAGGTCGGATCGCCACCTCTTCAGTCCGGGGGAGCAGGCGTGCCAGGGACGCCGTTCCGGCCCGGACGGCCAGCCACGCGACCCCGAGCCCGAGCAGAGCGCTGCCAAGGCCCAGCAGAAGCCCCTCCAGCGTCAGGTGCCGAGCGATGTCACGGCGGCGGGCACCCAGGGCGGAGCGGACCGACATGTCGCCGCGCCGGGTGGCGGCGCGAGCGAGGGCCAGGTGGCCCACATTGACACCGGCGGCGAGCAGCACCAGGGCCACGGCCAGAGCGAGGACGATGAGCGTTGTCCGGAAGTTGGCCACCGTCTGCTCGAGCAAGGGGAGCAACATCGTGCCCGAGCCGGCGTTGGTCTCCGGGTAGAGCTCCGCCAGCCGCCCCGCCACGGCGGCCAGCTCCGTTCCGGCACTGGCCACGTCCCGTCCCTCGGCGAGCCGACCGACGACGGAGAAGTACCAGGCGTCGCGCATCTGGGTGACGTCACCCGGGAAGTCCCGGATCTCCGGTGCCTCCGTGACGGATCGCACCCAGACGGCCAGCCCCGGCTCGGGAAAGGAGGGTCTCGGCGGCATGACGCCGACGATCTCGTAGGCGAGGTCGTCGACCTGCACCGTGCGTCCGATCACCTCCGGGTCGGATCCGAAGCGGGCCGTCCACGTCTCGTGGGGCAGCACCGCTACGCGTCGGCCGGACGTCACGTCCATGTCTGGATCGAAGCCCGGGCCCATGGCAGGCACGATACCCAGCATCGTGAAGAAGTTGCCGGACACCACAGCGACGCGCTCTCGAGTGGCGATTCCGTCCACCGTGAGTGTGGCGTCGCGCATGTCGTGGGCGGCGAGGGCCTCGAAGGCGGTGGCTTCACGGCGCCAGTCGAGGTAGTTGGCCGGGGCGACGGAGCTTCGGTTACCCTCGCGCACCTCCCACACGGCGACGAGGCGGTCCGGGTCGGGGTAGGGAAGGGGCCGCAGAAGCGACTCACCCAGGGCCGCGACGGCAGCCGCCCCTCCCAGGGCGATGCCCAACGTCAGGATCGTCGCCGTCGTATAGCCCGGCGCCCGCCCGAGCGCGCGGATTCCGTGGCGGATATCCCTCCAGATCGCCTCCCCCATCGCCCCCTCCTCTCGCCCTTGGTGCCTCGCCGTCGATGCCGGCTTCCGGATGGGACAGCGGCTAGGCCGGAATCGTTACATGCCCGCCCCGGAGCGGCACTGCGGTGGTCCGCCCTCAGGTCCGCGAAGTGACGGTAGGGCAGGCGGGCATCGCCCCCCACGGAGCGACATCAGCGGAGGTCCACGCAGTCCGGCACGCGAAGTGAGGGTAGGGCAGGTGGGGCATCGTCCCCCTCGGAGCGACGTCAGCGGAGGTCCGCGCAGTCCGGCAGGCGAAGTGAGGGTAGGGGTGGGGTACCCCCTCGAAGCGGCATCAGCAGTGGTCTGCGTAGCCGCGGAGAGGGGGTGCCCCACCCCTTCCCGATGCCTACCGCGTCTTGGCCCGCTCCACCTGCAACGGGATGATGTCCGCGCTCCACCGGTAGTCGCCGAGCAGATGCTTCACGAAGTACTCCGCTCGCAGCCAGAACCAGTAGTCGCCCATGTTCCCGTAGCCGTGCCGCTGGCCCGGGAACACGAAGTAGTCGAAGCGCTTGTTCGCCCGGATGTTGCCCGTGGTGAGCATCAGGTGGCCCTTCAGGTTCGCTGCCAGGTCCGAGTTCTTGGCGATGTCGTACTCGAAGGTGACCTCGCCCTCGTCGCTCACCACCTCCTTCACGCCGTGGTGGGTCTCGGACCACCAGCGGTTGTAGACGTCGTTGTTGTGGTTGCCCGAGGAGGACACGGCGACCTTGAAGAAGTCGGGGTAGACCAGCATGGCCGCGGTGGACATGAAGCCGCCGCCGGAGTGGCCGTAGATGCCCACCCGGTTCCGGTCGATGAAGTCGTGTCGGTCGGCAAGCTGCTCCACCGCCGCCTTCTTATCGGCCAGTCCGTAGTCGCGCAGGTTCCCATAGCCGTAGTTGTGATACCACTTGGAGCGATTGGGATGGCCGCCCCGATTGCCCACGGTGATGACGATGAAGCCGAACTGGGCAAGGCCCTGCTCGTACGGGTTGGTGGACCAGAACTTGGAGACCGACTCGGTCTGGGGGCCGGGATAGACGTACTCGACGATGGGGTACTTCTTGCTCGGGTCGAAGTCGTACGGCTTGTACATGACACCGTAGATGTCCGTGACGCCGTCGGCTGATTCGATCTTGTACGGCTCGGGGAACTGATAGCCGGCGTCCGTGAGGGCCGAGAAGTCGGCTTCCTCCAGGTCGAGGATCTTGCGGCCGGTGGCGTCGAACAACGCCGAGGCCGGCACCGTGTTCACCCGGGAGTAGTTGTCCACGAAGTACCGCGTGGACTCGTTCAGGGACGAGCGGTGATCGAAGTCGCCAGGGTTGAGCAGCGTCAGACCGCTTCCGTCCAGGTTCACCCGATACAGGTGGTTGTAGTAAGGGTCCTCTCCCTCCTCCCTGGCGTTGCCCATCAGGAAGACATGCCCTCGCGTCTCGTCCACCCCCATGATGGCGGTGACGTGCCAGGGCCCTTCGGTGAGGCGGCCCTTGAGGGTACCGTCGGAGCCGTACCGGTAGATGTGGGCCCAGCCGTCCCGCTCCGACCACCACAGGACGTCGCCGTTGGCCAGCATCTCGAGGCCGCGCACCTCCATATAGGTGTTCATGCGATCCTCGATGACGGTGCGCAGGATCCCGCCGGAGGAGGCATCGGCCACCATGACGTCGGTGCGGCGGCGGTCGCGACTCACTCGGGTGAACCAGAGCTCGTCCGAGCTGTCGGAGAGCCACAAGGCCCGTCGGGGCTCCTCGGAGTCGGGGTAGAAGAACTGACGGTCCGTGGCGATCGTCATGGTCTGATCCTTCCACGGGTCGTCCTGCACGGTTACCTGGGACCGGGATTCCAGATCGTAGATGACGATCTCGTTCTGCGTGACGTTCTCCTCACCCGGCATGTCGTACTTGTAGGTCTCCAGCTCCGGTCGCTCGTTGCCGGTCGTGTGGATCACCCACAGGAAACCCACTTCGCGCTGATCATCCCGTACCAGGGCCAGGCGGCGGGAGTCCTTGGACCACACCAGGGAGGCCCGCTTCCGTTTGTCGGCGTTCTCGACCATCGTCTTGTTGGTCTCGCCCCGTCCGGACGCGTTGGCGGCGTAGCTGTAGTACTCCTCGCCGTCCTCGGTGAGCTGGGTCTCCTCGAGGTCCAGGTCGATCTCGGCGGAGTCCGCTTCGGTGCCGCTCTTGCCGCGCCGAGCATCCAGGACCTTCCCATACTCCTCGGCGGTCATCATCCACAGGTTGTGCTGTTTGGCGTAGACGATGGTCTGCCCGTCGGGCGACACGCTGGCCCAAGAGGGGTGGTTGTCGGGCTCCTCGTAATCCTCGAGCTCACGCAGCGTCTGGGTGCGGACGTCGTACTCGAAGTGGTGGACCTTCTTCTTGGGGCGGGGCCTCCGCCCGGGCCGCTCCTCCTGCTCCTGCTCCTCCTCCACCACCTCCTCCTCTTCGACCTCCTCGTCCTGGGAGGAAGTCACGTCGAAGCGAACGGTGTTCGCGTCTATGAAGCGGATGCGCTGGATGGGCAGATGCTGGCCGTCGTACGGATCGCGGGTGATGCGGGTGATCTCCGCGGCGATGCGGTCGTTGTCCCACAGCTCTCGCTTGCTGCCCCGGGTCGGATCCACCAGGTAGAAGAACTTCCCGTCGGGGCTCTCCCACTCGTACCAGAGCTGCTCCGTGCCCTCGATCCAGCGGGGGCTCACCATGGTGCTGTGGACCATCTCCCGCAGCTTGTAGGGCGCGAAGCGGGCAGCGAGCTCGTAGTTGGCCGAGCCCGGGCCGCCGACCGGCGCGGGCTTCTGGGGGGCCTGTGCCGCGACGGTAACGGGTGCGACACCTCCACCGGCCGACGCGACGATCAAGCCCAGGATCAACGGAAAGAGAAGAGGCCCGGTCCGGGCTGGGAGCGAGGTTCTCATGGTGTTTGCCTTTCAGGGGGGCGGATGGACGGGATGGTGGGCGCGGCGTCTTGGTGGACTGCTTCCGACAGCGCACGGCGCTCTCAAACGGTGGGCTCCCCAACGTTCCGTCAAGCCCCATGGACCGCGGTGGATCCGTGGGGGAAATCCCCATCGATCATTCGACCCTCTCCCGACAGCGGCGGCCCCCCGACGTCGACAGGTTGCAGCTCGGAGTCTGCCCCCACTCCTACCACTCCCAACGCGGAGATATCCATGTCGACTCGACGGCGAGGACGAATCCTCTGGTTGACCGCTGCCTTCCTCCTCGTTCCTCTGACTCCTCGGACCGCCGAGGGCATCCCCGCCTTCGCCAGGAAATACCGGGCCACGTGCGCCCTCTGCCATGCCCCGGTGCCGCGGCTGACGGCCTTCGGCGAGACCTTCGCCGGAAACGGCTTCATGTTGGCTCGGGGGGAGACACCGATGGACACGCTCGCCACGGGCGATCCGCTGCTGCACCTGCTGCGGGATATCCCATTGGCGGTGCGCCTGGATGCCTACATGACCGGGCTCTCGGGGGGCGGGGACGTGGTGGCATCGGACCTGAAGACGCCATGGGGCATCAAGCTCTTGAGCGGAGGGCAGGTCACCGACGACATCGCCTACTACATGTACTTCTACATGAGCGAGCGTGGGGAGGTCGCGGGGCTGGAGGATGCCTACCTCCAGTTCAACGACGTGCTCGGCTCGGGGGTCGACGTCATCGCCGGACAGTTCCAGGTGTCCGATCCCATGTTCAAGCGAGAGCTGCGTCTGGAGTTCGAGGACTATCAACCCTACCGGTTGAGGGTGGGTGATGTTCGAGCGGACCTCGCCTATGAGCGTGGCATCCTGGCCACCACTTCGCTCTGGGAGAACGGCGACATCGTGGTGGAGGTGGTGAATGGGCACGGTCTCGAAGAGGCGAGCAGCGACAAGAACTACGATCGGGACTCTGGCAAGAACCTCGCGGTTCGTTTGAGCCAGGACCTTGGAGCCCTACGCGTTGGCGGGTTCTTCTACGGTGGCACCGAGAAGGCGGACGACCTGGAGAGCTCGCTGAGGGTCTGGGGCGCTGATGCCACCCTTCCACTTGGCTCGAACGTGGAGGTTAACCTGCAGTACCTCTATCGGACCGACGAGAACCCCTTCTTCCTGGACGAGTGCTCCCCGGCGGACTTCCGGTGCTCCTCCGACGCCTCCGATCCGTATGAGTCCCAGGTGGACGGATTCATGGGCGAGCTCATCTTCTCTCCCCAGGGGGCCGGCGGAAAGTGGCATTTCACGGGCCTCTACAACCGCATCGAGGCGAACCGGCCATCCTTCCGTCTGCGCCTGGGCGAAGAGTCCCGGGGCGTCGGCTATCTGGGCCGCTATGAAACCGTCGCGGTCGGTGCGCACTACATTCGTGCGCGGAACGTGCGATTCATGGGGGAGATCAGCCGGGATTTCGAGCTGGATCGGACGCGGTTCACCGCGGGCGTCATCACCGCCTTCTGAGGCCCGGCCGCTGACCCGAATGCCGATGAGCCGGCGCCCGACGGGCGCCGGCTCATCGACCTGAAGGAGGACCCTCGGGAGGGGTCACTTCTTCTTCTTGGCAGCCTTCTTGGGCGCAGCCTTCTTCTTGGCAGCCTTCTTGGGCGCAGCCTTCTTCTTGGCGGCCTTCTTGGGCGCGGCCTTCTTCTTGGCAGCCTTCTTGGGCGCAGCCTTCTTC
>JBDHGI010000336.1:0-4282 GCA_039589955.1 Gemmatimonadota bacterium
GGTGTCGGAATCGTCCTTGCCACCGGACGCACGCTGCAGGCCGCACGAGCCATATTGTCCGAGTGGGACCTTCCGGACCCCGATGTGCTCATCACTGCGTCCGGCGGCCAGCTACACTACGGGCCGCGCCTCGTGCGCGACCGCTCCTGGGAGAGGCGGATCCACCACCGATGGGAGCCCGCCGCAGTGGTCCGGACACTGGCGGACGTCCCGGGCCTTACGCACGACGGGGGCAGTCCGTCCGTCCCCACAAGACTGCGGTACCGCCTGGAAGACGACTCGGGCCTCTCCCTGGCTGCCATTCGTCGACGCCTACGCCACGCCGGCCTTCAGGTCACATTGCTGCTCGACCACGAACGCTATGTGGACGTCCTTCCTGGGCGGGCTTCGCCGGGCCTCGCCATCCGGTTCTTCTGCTTCAAGTGGGATCTCCCGCCGGAGAGGCTCCTGGTGGCCGGGGACTCCGGAAACGACGCAGAGATGCTGTCCGGCGACACCCTGGGCGTCGTGGTGGGCAACCACGACCCGGAGCTGGACTTCCTCCGGGGTCATCGCCGGATCTACTTCGCCGAGCGCCCCCACGCGTGGGGGATTCTCGAAGGTATCGACCACTACGATTTCCTGGGCGCCGTGCGTGTCCCGGAGGAGGAACGAGCTTGATCGAGACCCTCCCAGACGTCCTCCACGAGCACCGCGAGCCCCTCTACTTGCTCTTCCGCCATCTCCACGCCCTGGACCGGCCCATTCTCGGCTGGGCCGAGCTCGTCCATCAGTACGACGCCTTTGCGTCGACGCCGGTGGGCGAGTGTCTGCGCGACACCGAGGTCGAGTGGGTGTTGCGGCGCACACAGAAGGCAGTGGCGGCGGATCCCCTTCTCTATCTGGCCGTCAGGGAGCGCGTCGCTCGATGGCGGTACCTGGAGCTCCACACGCACGAGATGGAGGTGCGGGAGATAGGGGTGGCGGAATATCTCGCCGCCAAGGAGCGCTCCGTCGACGGGAGAGGTCCCGGAGAGCGCTACGTCCTGGAGATAGACCTGAGCCCCTTCGAGCGGGATTTTCCCAAGCTCACGAAGCCCGAAGAGATCGGCCACGGTGTCGAGTTCCTCAACCGACACCTCTCCGCTCGCTTGGCTGCCCTGGGAGACGAGGGACCTCAGCACCTCTTCGAGTTTCTCCGCGTCCACCAGGTGGACGGCCGGAGCCTGATGCTCAACGAGCTCATCCGAAACGCGGACGAGCTGTACGAGGCCCTGAAGAAGGCGTTGGACCAGTTGCAGGACGCCGAGCGCGACTGGAGTTGGTCCCTCCGGCACCTCGGCTTCGAGCCGGGCTGGGGTCGCACGGCCCAGCGGGCCCGAGAGACGATGGCACTGCTGCTCGACGTGCTGGACCGACCCGACGCGGACACGCTGGCGGCGTTTCTGGAGAGGATCCCGATGATCTTCTCCATCGCCATACTCTCTCCCCACGGGTTCTTCGGCCAGGCCAACGTGTTGGGCAAGCCCGACACGGGAGGCCAGGTGGTCTACATCCTGGACCAGGTGCGGGCTCTCGAGCGGGCGATGCATCACTCCATCCGCGAGCAGGGCTTGGAGGTCGTCCCTCGCATCCTCGTCGTCACCAGGCTGATTCCCGAAGCCGACGGGACCAGTTGTGACCAGCCCGTCGAGCACATACTCGGCACGCGCAATGCGCGCATCTTGCGGATTCCGTTTCGCACGTCCGAGGGAGAGATCGTCCAGGAATGGACCTCGCGATTCGAGGTCTGGCCCTACCTCGAGCGCTTCGCCTTGGACGCCGAGCGAGAGCTCCTGGCGGAGATCGGGCACCGGCCGGACATCGTGGTGGGCAACTACTCGGACGGGAACCTCGTGGCGAGCATCCTGGCACACCGGCTCGGTGTCACACAGTGCAACATTGCCCACGCCCTGGAGAAGACCAAGTACCAGGACTCCGACCTGCGATGGAGTGATCTCGAGGAAGAATACCACTTCTCCTGCCAGTTCACCGCCGATCTCATCGCCATGAACACGGCGGACTTCATCATCACCAGCACGTACCAGGAGATCGCGGGCACGAAGGAGAGCGTCGGGCAGTACGAGAGCTACCAGTCGTTCACCCTGCCGGGGCTCTACCGTGTGGTGGCGGGCATCGACTGCTTCGACCCCAAGTTCAACATCGTGTCCCCGGGGGCGGACCCTGAGGTGTTTTTTCCGCACTCCGAGGAATGGCGACGTCCGGCGGAGTTGAAGGACGAGATCACCTCAATGGTCTTTGGCGATGGCGACGGACTGTCGCGCGGCACATTCGCGGACGCTGGCAAGCCCATCCTCTTCGCGATGTCCCGACTCGACGTCATCAAGAACATGTCGGGTCTGCTGGAGTGGTACGCCGACTCCGAGGAGCTCCGGGAGCGGACGAACCTCCTGCTCGTAGGGGGGACCCTCGACGTCGACCGGTCCAATGACCGCGACGAGAGAGAGCAGGTCCGTCGAATGCACGAGCTCATGGACCGACCCGGGCTCGATTCATCGGTCCGCTGGATCGAGATGCAGACCGACAAGAACCGTGTGGGTGGCATCTATCGCTTCGTCGCCGACACTCGCGGAGCCTTCGTACAACCGGCCCTCTTCGAGGCCTTCGGCCTCACCGTCGTGGAGGCAATGAGCTCGGGCCTCCCAGTCTTCGCCACGCGCTACGGTGGACCCCTCGAGATCATCGAGGACGGGATCTCCGGCTTCCATATCGACACGGTCTCGGACGGCGACGCAGCTGCCACTATGGTGGCTTTCTTCAGGGAGTGTGAAGAGGATCCGGAGACCTGGACACGCATGTCCAAGGCCGCCATCGAACGCGTCCATTCACACTACACCTGGGAGCGCTACGCGAACCAGCTGCTCCGCCTGTCACGCATTTACGGTTTCTGGCGCCACATCTCCTCTCTCGAGCGGGCGGAGACCCGTCGGTACCTGGAGATGTTCTACGGTCTCATGTTCCGTCCCCTGGCCAAGAGGGTCGACTCGATGGCCTCGGGCGGTGACGGGCAGACCGCTTGAAGGGATCAGCTCCGGTCGGTCCGCCGAAGCACGTAGTGCCCGCCACCCTGGTCCAGGCGTAGCTGGGTGACCCGCCCCCCTTCGCGGATGAACCAGAGCCGGGTCGCTCCGCTCTCCCACGTCAGGCCGCCCACATGGATCGGGCGCATTACCTCCTCGGCCCCGTCCTCCGTGACAACCAGCTGGTCGCCGTCCCGGCTGACCGACACGGTCAGGCGCCTGCCCCGGGCGGGGCCGGAGTATTCCCCTGCGAGCTCGTCCAGGCTCCCGTCATACGGGCTGGCCACGACCTCGGCCAGGGGGCCCAGCACCAGCTCCGACAGCGCGTCGCCGAGGGCGTCCGGCCCCACGGGACCCGTGGAGTTCTGGAGGACGACGATGATCAGGTCCTCATCGGGATAGTACCAGCCGCCGGATAGGAAGCCGTTGATGCCTCCGCCGTGGACGATGGCGCGCCGCCCTCCCCGATCGGCTATTCCCAGGCCCATGGCGTAGCGGATGGGCGTGCCGTCCTCCAGAGGCCTCGGCGTGATCATCTCCCTGTAGGAGGCGTCGGACAGGACCTCCCCACCGTGGAGGGCCTGATTCCATCGGACGAGGTCTCCCGCGGTGGAGCACAGGGAGCCCGCCGCGTAGGGCCAGCCGTGGTCCAGGTACCGCTTTCGTACCAGCCCTTCCCGGCTCCCGTCATAGCCGTGGGCGCGGCCCGGCCGGATGGCGCTCTCAGAGCAGTAGTAGGAGTCAGCCATCACCAGGGGCGCGAAGAGACGCTCCTCGACGTACTCCTCGTACGACTGGCCGCTCACCCTCTCGATGATGAGCCCAAGGAAGAAGTACGCCGAGTTGTTGTAGATCAGCGCCGTGCCAGGCTCGAACTCGAACGCCTCCTTCTCCACCAGGGACACCAGCGTATCACGGGGGAGATCTTTCATGGAGAGCTCCCCGAAGACCGCCATCTCGGTGTATCCCTTGATGCCGGACGTGTGATCCAGAAGGCGTCGGAGCGGAACCTCCTGACCCTGGGAATCGAACTCGGGGAGGTACTCGGACATGTCGGTGTCCAGATCCAGCTTCCCCTCCTCGACCAGCTGCATCACGGCAGCCGCCGTGAACTGCTTGGTCACCGATCCGATCTCGTACGAGGCCGTGGCGTCCACGGGTGTGTGGACGCCCCACTCCAGGTCGACCAGACCGTAGCCGCCCAACAGCAGTGTATCCGCTCC
>JBDHGI010000337.1:0-6339 GCA_039589955.1 Gemmatimonadota bacterium
GCGCCCGCCGCCACCCGAGGTACGCGTCGAGGAAGTTGTCGGCGGTCTGCCACTCCCGCTGGAAGCTCTGCAGCAGGTCCAGGACGGTGATGGAACCGGCCCGGTAGAGCTCGAGGCTGGACTGGGAGAGCTCGCTGGCCAGGCTCAGATTCTCCTCCATCGCCATGACCCGACTCTCGAACTCCTCCACGTTGCGCACCTGATTCTGCACGTCCGACCGGATCTCGGCTTCGGCCTCCTCGATGCGCAGCCGCGTCTGGTCGACGCTGATGCGGGAGGCCGCGATGCGGGAGCTGCGCTGACCCCAATCCCAGATGGGCACGTACGCGTTCACGTCCACCGTGTACGTGTTGACCGGCTCGTTCCAGATCTGACGCCATGCGGGATCCTGCATCTCCCTCCCGTAGCTGAGCGCCACGTCCATGCGGAAGCCCCCGCGGCCCTTCGTGTTCTCCAGGTTGATCTCGCTCTCCCGCAGGTTGATGGACAGCCGTCGCATCCGCGGCGTCAGCTCCAGGGCGAAGCGGGTCGCTTGCTCGACGTCGATGGAGACCGGCCGCACGGTGATGACCGGATCGAGAGTGATGGAGTCGGTCTCCGAGAGATTGAGGCGCGTCTTCAGGCTGGCGGCGTTCAGCCGGAACTGGCTCTGCGATTGCTGCACCTGCTCGCGGGCGTTCGCCAGCTCCACCCGGGCCTGGGAAAGGTCGAGGGCCCGTGCGCTGTCGGTCCGCGCCAGCTCCTCGGCGGCCGCGACCGCGGCCTCCAGGTTCGCCACGCGGACCCGGTTGATGACCTCCCCGTAGGCGTCCTCGAACAGCTCCAGGTAGTCGTCCGACAGGTCGTCCACGGCCTCCACGACGTCGCCGTGGAAGTTCAGCTGGCTGTCCTCCAGGTCGAGCTCCGCCTCCTCCAGGTCGTTTTTCAGCTCGTTGGGCTGGAAGAGGGGCTGCGTGTACCGGATGAAGTACCGGTTGTAGTAGCGCAGATCCCTCTCGCCGACCTCGTCGATCTGCGCGTACCGGTAGACGCGGTTGTTGAGGGACAGGTATCCGTTGGTCGGATAGCCGAAGAGGATGACGGGCTGACGAATCGAGAGCTCCGCCTCCCAGCGACGCGAGTTCTCGTGCACGATCTCGTTCCGCTGCAGCGTCGAGTTCCACTTCGTCTCCGAGATCGACTGGAAGTCGGGGGCCGACAGCTCCAGGTCCACCCTCGACCGGAGCCTCGCCCGCTGCGACTGGAGGTTCAGCCGGGTGCGATCGATGCTCATGTTGAGCTGGCGCATCTGGTAGCTGCTGCTGAGCGCGAGCTCCACCATCTTCTCGAGGGTCAGGGGAAAGACGGTGCGCTGCCCTTGGGCCGCGAGCGGCCCGCCTGGGACGGCGGCGGAAACCGCGAGCACCGCGAGGACCCCAGCGCGGAGCCGCCACGGGCTTCTCGGACCCTGCGGGGGAGGCTGCCCTCCGGCGCGCCGGCCAATCCTGGATATCGTCCCCGTCCGTCCTCTCGAGTCCATCTCCCTCCCCCTCTCGCCTGTCGGGCTGCTCGCTCCGTCGAAGAGCCTGGAGCGGCTGATTGCGGAAAAGTCCCTACAACCTAGTGACCGATAGGCCCGGCGTGGTGCTGAGGCGGGAAGGAGGGCGAAGGGCGCGGGACCGCCCGAGCCCTACTCGAACGGGTAGCCCTCGGCCTCCAGAACCGCCGCGGCGAGAACCCGCCCCTCCTCCTTCATGTCGAAGGGCTCGCGGCGGGTGAGCTTGCGGTGCATGGAGAGGACGCTGCGTCGCTCCTCTCCCTCGCTGCTGGCGGTGAGGGTCAGGCGCGCCGCAGACTCCACGACGGGCATGCCGGTCTCGATGGCGATGCGCGCCGCGGCTCGGCGTGCCCGGGTGCCTTCCTCGTCCACCAGCTCCGCTGCGTTCGCCGCCCTGAGGACCGCCGACTCCATGACGTAGACCTGGATCACCATGTCGGCGATCCACGCCAGCACCTCCTGCTCGTCCTCGACGTCCTGGAGGTACTTCTGGGCTGCCACGCCCGCGGCGAACAGCGTCTGCTTGCGGGCCTGCTCCACNNGGAGCTCCGGGCCGAAGGGACCCTCGGGGGGCTCGCGGCGACCCGAGCGGCTCATGAGCTCGTCGGTGAGGCGCTTGATCTCGGGCAGCAGCTCCAGCTCGCCCTTCATGGACCGCTTGAGCAGCGTGCCGGCGATGATCATCCGGTTGATCTCCGACGTGCCCTCCCAGATCCGGTTGATGCGCGCGTCCCGGTAGTGGCGCTCCGCCGCGTACTCGGCCACGAAGCCGTACCCCCCGTGCACCTGCAGCATCTCGTCGGCGACGAGCTCCACCACCTCGCTGCCGTACACCTTGTTGATGGAGCACTCGACGGAGAGCTCCCTGAGGGCCGCCACCACGCCGGCGCACGGGTCCTCGCCGGCCAGCGCTTCGCTGAGGTGGTCGATGTCGTCGGCGGTGCGGTACACGACGGACTCCTGGCAGTACGTGTGGGCGCACGCTGTCGCCAGCTTCTGCTGGATGAGGGGGAACTCGGCGATGGGCCTTCCGAACTGACGGCGCTGCTTGGCGTACTTCGCTCCCGTGGCCAGAGAGATCTTGGCGCCGCCCAGCACCGCCGGGCTCAGCTTGAGCCGGCCGATGTTCAGCACGTTGAACGCGATCTTGTGACCCCGGCCGATCTCGCCGAGGACGTTGTCCCGGGGAATCGGCGTGTCGTCGAAGGAGAGGGCGCAGGTGGAGGAGCCCTTGAGGCCCAGCTTGTGCTCCTCCGGACCGATGCCGAATCCGGGCGCGTCGCGCTCCACGATGAACGCCGTGAAGTGCTCCCCGTCCACCTTTGCGAAGACGATGAACAGGTCCGCGAAGCCCGCGTTGGTGATGAACTGCTTGGAGCCGTTCAGCACCCACACGCCCCGCTCCTCGTCGAGGACCGCGGTGGAGCGGGCGCCCAGGGCGTCGGAGCCGCTGCCGGCCTCGGTGAGCGCGTACGCGGTGAGCACCTCTCCGCTGGTGATGCCCTCCACCCAGCGGGCGCGCTGGTCCTCGGTGCCGAAGTAGATGATGGGCAGGCCGCCGATTCCCGTCTGCACGAGGACCGCGGGCGCGAACGAGCCGCCGAGCCCGATCTTCTCGGCGACGAGCATGGCAGTCTTCTTGGTCGCGCCCAGCCCGCCCAGGGCCTCGGGAACGTCCACGGCGAAGACGCCGAGGGCCCCGGACTCCCGGACCAGGCTCTCCAGGAGCCCCTCCTCGTGATCGTCGATGGCCTCCCACCGGGGCAGCACCTGCTCGCGCACGAACTTCTCCACCTCGGCGGCGAGCATGCGCTCCTCCTCTCCGAACCGCTCTGGAGCGAAGACGTCCGCCGGATCAGATGGACCCAGCAGGAACCCACCGCTCACGATCTTCTTGTCCAGGGTCGTGCTCATCAGGGGACCTCCTGTCCCGGTCACAGACGCTCGAAGAGGGCGGCGGCACCCATGCCGCCGCCGATGCACATGGAGACCACGCCGTAGCGGGCGCCGCGCCGACGCATCTCGTGGAGCAGCGTGGCCGTGAGCTTGGTGCCGGTGGCGCCCAGAGGATGGCCCAGCGCTATGGCGCCTCCGTGCACGTTGACCTTTTCGGGGTCGATGCCCAGCTCCCGCACGCTGTACAGCGCCTGGGACGCGAACGCCTCGTTGATCTCGAAGAGATCGACGTCCTCCTGGGCCACCCCGCACCGGTCCAGCACCCTGGGGATGGCGGCGACCGGACCGATGCCCATGATCTCGGGAGGCACGCCCGCCACCTGATAGCCCCGGAGCACGGCGAGGATCTCCAGCCCCAGCTGCTCGGCGCGGGCCCGGCTCATCACCAGGGCGGCGCCGGCGCCGTCGCTCGTCTGGGACGAGTTCCCGGCGGTCACGGTGCCCTTCAGCTTGAACACCGGCTTGAGCTTGGCGAGCGCCTCGAGGCTCGTGTCCCGTCGGGGCCCCTCGTCGGTGTCGAACGCGAGGGTGGTCTCGACGCTCTCGCCGCGGGGGCCGGGCGACTTGAACGTCACCTCCACGGGAACGACCTCGTCCGCGAACGTCCCGGCATCCAGGGCAGCCACGGCCTTGCGGTGGCTCTCCAGGGCGAAGGCGTCCTGGTCCTCCCGGGACACGTCGAAGCGCTCCGCCACCTCCTCGGCGGTGAGGCCCATGGAGATGTAGGCCTCGGGCCGATCGCGCACGAGGACCGGGTTGGGCAGGAACCGCTCCCCCGACATGGGCACCATGCTCATGGACTCGGCGCCACCCGCCAGGATGGCCTCGGCCTGGCCCGTGGCGATGCGGTCCGCGGCCATGGCGATGGACTGCACGCCACTCGAGCAGAAACGGTTGATGGTCAGGGCGGGGACCTCGTGGGGGATGCCCGCCCGCAGCTGGGCGAGGCGCGCGAGGTTGAGCCCCTGGGGACCCTCGGGCATGGCGCAGCCGAGCACGATGTCGTCGAGGGCCGCGGGGTCGAATCCGCCCGCTCGCTCCAGGGCCGCATTGAAGCACGCCGCGGCCAGGTCGTCGGGGCGGGTCTCCCTCAGCGTGCCCCTGAAGGCACGACCGACCGCGGTTCGGACGGCGCTGACGATGACCGGTTGGTTGCCGTTTTCCATGATCAGTTCCTCAGGGGCTTGCCCGTCTTGAGCAGGTGCTCCATGCGCTCCTGCGTCTTCACGTTTCCGCACAGGCGGAGGAAGGCCTCCTTCTCCAGCTCCAGCAGGTAGTCCTCGGATACCCTGGACGAGGGGCTCACCTCGCCGCCGGCGAGCACCCAGGCCAGAGCGTCGCCCACCACGCGGTCGTACGCGCTGATCCAGCCGGCGCGCTCCATGTGGTCCAGGCCCACCCGCAGAGCCGCCAGCCCCGGCTCCCCGACAACCCGGATGTCGGCGCGGGGCAGCGGGGGCTCATACCCCGCCGCGTCCATGGCCAGCACAAGGGTCCTGGCGTCGTGGAGCAGCCGGTCGCGGTTGACGGTGACCTGGTCCGTGGCGCGCATGAGGCCCAGCTCCACCGCCTCGTGGGCGCTGGTGGCCACCTTGGCCATGCCGATGGTCTCGAAGGCTTTACGCACGTAGGGGAACAGGTCGGTCTCCAGATCCCGTGGCGCCGCCTCGTCGATGCGGAGGAGGAGCTCCTTGCAGCCGCCGCCCGCCGGGATCAAGCCAGCGCCCACCTCCACGAGGCCGATGTACGTCTCCAGGGCCGCCACCACCGCATCGCCCGCGAAGGTGACCTCGCATCCGCCAGCGAGGGTGAGCCCGTGGGGAGCGACCACCACCGGCCTGTGAGAGAAGCGCATGCGCTGGTTCACCCGCTGGAACCGCTCCAGCATCCACGCCACCTCGTCGAAGCCGTCGTCGTCGATCTCGTTGAGAATCAGGAGAAGGTTTGCCCCGGCGGAGAACTGCGGCGCGTCGTTTCCGATCACGAGGCCCCGCCAGCTCTTCTCCACCTCGTCGATGGAGCGCTCCATCATGTCGATGACCCCGGGCCCGATGGTGTTCATCTTCGTGTGGAACTCCAGACAGGCCACGTCGTCCCCGAGGTCCACCAGCGAGGCGTCGGCGGTCTCGAAGACCACGCGCCCGGCGTCCTTGAGGTCCGCGATCACCACCAGCTCGGGCTTGGTGGGCACGGCCTGGAACCCGGCGCCGTCGAAGAACCCTGTGGCGCCGGCCTCGCGGGCGTAGAATCCCTCGGCTCCCGAGTCGTAGAGCGTACGGGCCAGCGGGGCCAGCTCGTGGCCCTCGTCCATCATGCGCTCGCACGCCCACCGGAACCCCACGGCGTCCCAGACCTCGAAGGGACCGAGATCCCACCCGAATCCCCAGCGCATGGCCCGGTCCACGCTCACCACGTCGTCGGCGATCTCGGGGATGCACGAGGCAGTGTAGCGCAGCGTGGCGGACAGGTTGCTCCACAGGAACGCGCCGCCGAGGTCGTCGGAGCGCACCAGCCCGTGCAGGCGGGCGCGCAGGTCCTCGACGTTGCGCCCCATCTCCAGGGACGGGAACGATACCTTGCCCTGGGGCACGTACTCCAGGGTGGCCGGATCCACCATGAGGATCTCGCTCCCCGAGTCGCCCCGCACCTTCTTGTAGAAGCCCGCACCCGACTTCTCACCCAGCCGACCCTCCGCGATCATGCGCTTCATGAACTCCGGCGGGTCGAACATACCGCGGTGCGGGTCGTCGGTGAGCCCCTCGAAGAGGTTGCCCGCGACGTGGGCCAGCGTGTCCAGTCCCACCAGGTCGGCAGTGCGGAACGTGGCGCTCTTGGGGCGCCCCACG
>JBDHGI010000338.1:0-4260 GCA_039589955.1 Gemmatimonadota bacterium
AGGCGGCGGAGTGGGTGTTCCGGCCCGCGACCCAGGGCGGCAAGCCCGTGGCCAGCTGGTTCCCGTATCAGATCAGCATGTAGGGGGGGCGACACCCCGATCAGTCCTGGAAGTCCAACACCGCATGCAAGTGCTCTACGGTGAGGCTCTCGGCTCCGAACAACGAATGCAGGTTCTCGAGCACGATCCGCAACCGACGTACGTTGCCGGGCCACTCATGGGAGCGGAGGCCGTCGACCACGTCGGCAGGAAGCTGACTCGCGTCGTCTTCCGTGATGGACCTCCAGAAGGACCGCGCGAGTGCCGGGATATCCTCCGGGTGATCCCGAAGGGCCGGCGTTCGAATCACATGATTCTGGAGACGGTAGTACAGGTCCTCCCGGAACGTGCCTTCCTTCATGAGAGCGTACAGATCGCGGTTCGTGGCTGCGATGACACGGACATCGACGCGGATCGCCTCGGTGCCTCCCACGCGTCGAATACTGCCCTCCTCCAGAGCTCGCAGGATCTTGACCTGATGGTCCTGGGCGAGGTCGCCGATCTCGTCGAGGAACAGCGTGCCCTTGTGGGCGGCCTCCCACAGACCTGGTTGGTGTCGAAACGCCCCGCTGAAGGCGCCCTTTTCGTGACCGAACAGCTCGGACTCGAACAACTCGCGGGGAATCGCGGCGGCGTTGACCGTGACGTACTCCTCAGCGGACCGTGAGCTGCAGTCGTGCACGAGACGGGCTACCAGCTCCTTGCCCGTCCCGGTGTCGCCGAGGATCAAGACAGGGTGTTTGCGTCTCGAGGCTCGAATCAAGAGCTGCCGAACCAGCTCCACCTTGGGGGAGGATCCCATGTATGTCTGGCGGACCATCGCCGGCACGGGAAGCCGCTCCATCAGATCGTAGAGAAGCGGTGCGCTCTCAGGAGCCTCTACGGTGGAAGGCGGTGCGAGATGGGCCGGAGGACCTCCGTCCAGGGGATCGAGCTCGGGGGCGTCACGCCAGAGCGACTCGAACACGGTAGCGGCTGCGCTCACCAGGTAGACATTGACCTCTCCCCGCCCTTCCGCCTTCGACAGAAGGGCCTTCAGGCCAGTGCGAATCTTGCCCACCGCCTGATAGCTGCCTCGGACCAGCGGGATCCTGTCATGACCCAGAAGGCGTCGCGCCAATTCGATCGAGGGTTGCTTGACTCCGCGGTCGACGACGATGTCTGGCAGGTCGATGAGCAATGGGAGGTCGTCGTCGCGGACGACGAAGACCGTGGGCACTCCCACGTCGAGCGCCTCGGCGAGAGACAGCGTGATGCTCGGTCCCAGCCGGGCACGCTGCATGACGAGGGCGTCAGCGTGCTTCCGTACGCGAACGGCGTCCAGCTCCATCAGGGCACCGCCCCACGGAGCCCGCCCTCCGGCTCGGTCGGAGGCAGGAGGAGCGTACACGGGTCGACGGCTGCCGCGGAGCGGCCGGCCGGCGCCGCGGCGTGCTCGGACATCGCGAGCAGGCCCTCGGCCTCTGCGCGCGCGGGCGATCCACCCTCCGGCATCGCCCAAAGCTCCGTGCGTCTCATGCGTCGTCCTGCCGGGAGACTCGCATCCTTTCCCACACTACAGATGTTCCCAAGTCGCTAACCTGTAGTACATAATGGCGAGGTTCGCTCGCTTGTCAACCCCCAGGCCCGGGGCGGCCTTCGCGTGGGCGGGTCTTGCCGGGCTCACTCCATGTCGGATGGCCCCCACGCGCGCACGGATTCCACGAGGGCCTCGGCCAGCGGCTCGTCCACGATCAGGACGTTGAGGAAGGGGGCCATGGTGATGTCGGGATCGACCTCCTTGCGACGGTAAAGCTTCTCGTGCTCGGATGTCGCGTCGCCGGGCGCCGACGCGTGTCGCAGGTTTCGGCTCAGCACCGCCTTCAGCGCCTGAAGCTTGTCCAGCCCCGAAGCGACCGCGACCAGGCGGTGTAGGCTCCGCACTTGCTTCAGGTCGGAGGAGGGCACCCGAACCCGCCGCCAGCGCTCGACCTCCGCCCTCACGAACATCCGGCTGAGATCCTCGAGCGCGACGCCCACCGGCCGAGGCCCGACGAGCGGAAGGGCGCGCCCGTCGCGGGCGATGTTCCGCCAGCAGACGTGGGCGACCGCTCGGGCCTCTCCGCCCCACGCCGGCGCACCCCGGACGGCCCCGTCACCCCCGAAGGCGGCGTCGCCTTCGTCTGGAGGGAAGCTCCCAATGCCCAGCAGGGCGAAGTCGACGCAGCGGGCGGCCTTCAGGTACCGCCTCACGTAGGGGATGCGAAGGATGGCCTCTCGCTCGCTGTCGTCGAGCGGGTGATCACGCAGGATCTCGTACGACCGTGACCCCCGGAGCCGCCGCGTGAGGAGGTCGGCCAGGCTCGCGTCGGAGGGAACGTCCTCCGGAACCTTGTAGACGAACGGGTAGATCTCGACGGTCGGATCGGATTCGGAGGTGAAGTCGGCCCCTGGCCACCGGTCGACGAACGCCTGCAGCGTCCTACCGCCGGCGATGCCGATGCGGAGGGTCGGCTTCTCCGAATCTGCCGCCGCACGACTGGCCTTGTCGAGCTCCTGAAGACGCTCCGCGAGCGCCGCCGAGAAATAGTCCGACGCCGCCTCGGCGACGCGGTCGAGGCCCCCGCCCGGGGCCACGTGCACGTCGATGCGCAGGCGCTCTGTCAGGACCACCTCGTAGCGGGCGAAGCGGGGCGCCGTGTTGTGGATCGTGATGGGCGTGTGCTCGCCGCGCCCCCGGCCGGGGGTCGTGACCGACGCGCGCACGAGCGCAGCCGCCTCCAGGCGCCGCGACGTGTCCCCCTTCTTGTCCGACAGCTCGCGCTGCTCGAGCTCGTCACGGATCTCTTCGTGCGTGAGCCCCTCCGCATGGATGAGCGACAGGTAGCCGGCCACCCAACGCCGCAGCGCCTCGCGGCCCGGGGGGCGGACGTCACAGGAGACGTCCAATGCCTCTAGGAGGACCTCAGCGGTATCACGGTCGGTGACGAGCTCGGTGACGAGCGGCTCGGCCGCGTGTTCGAAGGAGGCGCCCGAGCGGCGGAGGCCGGCGGCCGAGAGGATCGCCGGCACCTTCTCCCGTCCGCCCGCGACAGCCACGATGTGCGGACCCGCGCGACCCTCCCCCGGGGCCCGCTCGGCGCGGGCGCGAAGGGCGTCCAGCGCCGCGTAGCCGATACCGGTCTCCCACAGCGTTGCCGGTGACCCGTCGGCGACCTCGCGGTCCAGGGGCAACCCGAAGATCTGGCCTACGAGGTTGGGAGGCGTCGGCCGACCGCCGAGGGCACGCCCGAAGCGGGTCAGCGTGCGGCCGTGGGTCCCGCCGATCCCGGTGAGCACGACGTCGAGCTGCGCGTACCGGGCCTGGAGCTTCCTCTCCAGATCCTGTGTCACCTCCCGCGCGTCAGGATCGACATCGGTCTTTTCGGGCACGAAGCGCAGGAATGGGAGGTCGGGAGCCGTCGCCCCCTCGACGCGGTCGACGAGGAGGCTGGCCAGCTCGCCCCCCGACAGGCGTAGGCTGTTCCGGTCGGGCGGAAGGCTTCGGCTGACGGGAATGACCTCGAACGGCGTCTCCGGCAGATCTCGCGAGGCGTAGAGCGCCTCGACCAGATGGTAGAGCGTCTCGCCTCCGGACACACCCACCCGGGGCGCGCCGGAGGAGCGATCGCCCTCGGAGGCCGACGATGCGACATCGGCCAGGCGCTCCACGAATACGTGGGCCGCCGCTCCGCCCAGGACGCGCTTCAGACCGAGGCGGTAGGCATGTTCGGCCGCGGCTACGTCGTCCCTGAGCCGGCGATGCACCGGACCACTCACGACGGTCGCCTGCAGGCCCAGCGCATTCGACAGCGCATCGCTCAGGCCTGGCTCGCGGGGGGGCCACAACGAGAACCGCACCCAACCCATGTCCGTGCTCTCGCGGATGTAGCGGGCGACGTTGCGGCGATCGAAGATCGACAGCAGGCCCCCGATCTCGGCACGCTCCAGAGGCGCCACGGAGTAGTGGAGGAGACTGCACAGCCAACGCAGGCGCTCGTCTCGGTCAGGCATCGTTGGTCGCGTTCGAGTGGGCCGTCGCCTTCGGCGACGGGTTGGACAGTTGCGAAGGACAGCCGCCCGGGGAATATGCGATCACCACCTGCCCATGTGGCGACGCTGGCGCCGGGTCGGGTCGGTGGACACGAGGGCGCGCCGCGGACCCGGTGGCATTCTGACAGATACACAAAGTATGCGCAAATG
>JBDHGI010000339.1:0-4494 GCA_039589955.1 Gemmatimonadota bacterium
ATCGCTGCCGTCAGCGTCGTCTTCCCGTGGTCCACGTGCCCGATCGTTCCCACGTTCACGTGCGGCTTCGTCCGCTCGAACTTCGCCTTGCCCATCGCTATCCTCTTCGCTCGTTCAGGCTTTCGGCGCAGGGCGACAGGCCCCGGGCCATGGTGTCATTCGCTCCAGCGCGGTGCTTCTCCTGCAAAAAAAGCTCTGGGCGGGGATTGAACCCGCGACCTCGTCCTTACCAAGGACGCGCTCTACCACTGAGCTACCAGAGCGGCCACCTACCGGACCGTCCGGCAAGCGGGAGACGGGACTCGAACCCGCGACCCTCAGCTTGGAAGGCTGATGCTCTAGCCAACTGAGCTACTCCCGCAATCACTGCCCCTCTCCATCCCACCGGAGAAGGCATGGTGGGGGGAGGATTCGAACCTCCGAAGGCATTGCCAACAGATTTACAGTCTGTCCCGTTTGACCGCTTCGGTACCCCACCGTCTCTGAGACCCCGACTCCACGTCGGTACTCTCCCGAGCCCAACAAAGCCCCGCGCTCACCATGACGCGGAACAGCCGCCTCCGTATCACAGAGGCGGCCATCTCGGATCGAGCTTTGAAAGGTAACCCGGGGTTGGAGGGCTATCAACCCCCGAATCCCGCCGCTTCTCGGGGCCTCCCGGAGGGCCTTCCCAGAGGCTCCGGAGCGGTCTGCTGGAGTCAAGACCGGGCGGTGGCGCCTCCATCCGGGGCGTCCCAGCAACCGGCCGCGCGCGGCGGTCGCCAGCCGCACCCGAGACGGCGGCGCCACCGGGTTGACACCCCCTGCCCCCCCTCTATGATTCCGGCCAGCGTGATTCCCCACAGGCCCTCCCCTGGGACGAGACTACCATCGACGACGTCGGAAGAAGGATCGCGGAGCAGGGGCTGAAGATCGGGGCCATCAAGCTCGACCCCGACCAGCCCTTCAGGTGGGCTTCCGGGTACCGGATGCCCATCTACAACGACAATCGGATGTTTCTCTTTCACCCCGATGCCAGGAGGACCATCGCCCGGGGGTTGGCCGACATCGTCGACCGGGAGAAGATCTTCCCGGAGGTGGTGGCGGGCACGGCCACGGCGGGGATTCCCCACGGGGCCCTCCTCGCCGATCTGCTGTCCCTGCCCTATATCTACATCCGGGACAAGCCCAAGGCGCACGGCCTCAGGAACCGCATCGAGGGGCTCGACGCCGACTCCGACCTCGGAGGCCGGACCGTGGTGGTCATCGAGGACCTCGTCTCGACCGGTGGCAGCTCCGCCCGGGCCGTGGAGGCGGTGAGGGAGGCCAACGGGCGCTGCGGTTGGTGCCTGTCCATCTTCAGCTACGGCCTGCAGAAGGCGGCTCGGCAGTTCGCCGCGCTCGAGCCCCCCTGCGCTCACGCCTCGCTCCTGACCTTTCCCGTCCTGATGGACGTGGCCCGCGCCGGCGGATTCCTGTCCGAGGGCCAGATCGGCCTGCTGGAGGACTGGCGAGCGGATCCCTTCGGCTGGGGCGAGGCGCACGGCTTCCCCAAGGACTCCTGACATGGCGGGGCTGACGTCGACACAGCGGGCGGCCCGCGAGATGGTGTGCCTCCCGCTGGACGGGCTGCACACCCTGGAAGGAGTGCAGCGCACGGTCGAGGAGCTGGGCCCGTACGTGGGGCTGTTCAAGGTGGGCAAGGAGTCCTTCACCCGGTTCGGGCCGGAGGTGGTATCGCTGGTCCGGGACCGAGGCTCCGGGGTCTTCCTGGACCTCAAGTACCACGATATTCCCAACACCGTGCGCGGGGCCGCCCGGGCCGCGGCGGAGCTGGGCGTCGCCCTCTTCAACGTGCACGCGTCCGGGGGCTCGGCGATGATGGCCGCGGCGCGCGAGGGCGTGGAGGAGGCGAGGACGGGAGGCCCTGCGCCGAAGGTCATCGCCGTGACGGTCTTGACCAGCGTCGACCGTGAGGCCCTCAACGGCGAGATGGGGGTGCCGGGGAGCGTGGAAGACCAGGTGCTCCGGCTGGCCAGGCTCACGCAGTCGGCGGGGCTGGACGGCATCGTCTGCTCGGCGGCCGACCTCCACGCTCTCAGGGGGCAGCTGGCATCGGACTTCCTCTTCGTCACTCCCGGGATCAAGGGGACGACGACGCCCGCGGGAGAGGATCAGAAGCGGGTGCTGTCTCCAGGGCGGGCCGTGACCGCGGGCTCGTCGCTGCTCGTGGTGGGCCGGGCCATCACGGCAGCGCCCGACAGACCGAAAGCGGCCATGGAAGTCCTGACGGACATCGCGCGCGTCCTCTGAGGGATCGAGGCGGTATGCACAACCTTCTGGGCAAAGAGATCCGGGGCCGGTTCGGCTTCCCCTCGGGCGTCATCACCACCAACAGCGACGTGGCCAAGTGGATGTTCCGGCACGTGCCCCAGTTCGGCTTCTACCAGGGCAAGAGCACGACCATCGAGCCCCGGGCTGGCAATCGGGAGGACATCCTGGCGCAGCCCACCCCGGACTCCCTCTGGAACGCGGTGGGCTACACGAACCCCGGGCTGGAAGCCACGGTGGAGGGCTTCCGGGACCTGAGGGACGCCACGCCCCCGGATGTGTTCCTCATGGCCCAGATCGGGGAGAGCACCGGGGAGAAGTTCGCCCATTCGGTGGACGCGTTCGAGCGGGCCGGGGACATCGCGGACGGATATGAGATCAACGTTTCCTGTCCGCACGCCGACAAGGGGGGCATCCTCATCGGCTCGGATCCCGACAGCGTGCGAACCATAACCGCCGCCACCCGGGCAGCAACGAAGAAGCCCATCATCGTGAAGCTCAACGCGGGGGTACAGGGCCTCGAGGAGATCGCCGTGGCGGCCGTGGAGGGTGGTGCCGACGCGCTCTCGGCCATCAACACCCTGGGCGGGCCGAATCCGGAGCTCAGCAACATGTTCGGGGGGCTCTCCGGGGCGCAGATCTTCCCGGTCACGGTGGACTCCATCCGGCGGATGCGTCGGGTGGTGGACGTGCCACTCATCGCCATGGGCGGCATCCGCGGCGCCGGCGACATCCGTCGGCTCGAGGCCATCGACCCCACGCTGTTCTACGCCATCGGTACGGCGTTGGGGGGACTCGACTCGGAGGAGATCCGGGCCTACTTCGCCCAGCTCGAGAGGGACCTCGCCCATGGTACGGACGTTGCCACCGGCCTGACCATGAGCCGGATGCTCATGGAGTACCGGCCCTTCGTCGTCCGGGAGGTCGAGCACTACAGCGACGCGGTCAAGGTCATCAAGTTCCGCGAGCGGCTGGAGGGCCCCGTCCACGTCGGCCAGTTCGTCTTCGTGAAGGTGAGCAACTCGGACTCCAAGCCCTTCTCGGTGGCGGCCAACGAGAGTGGGCTCGAGGTCCTCGTCCGCGACGTGGGCCCCATGACCGCCAAGGCGTGTCGGCTCAAGGAGAACGACGTGGCGCGCGTGCGGGGGCCCTACGGAAGCAGATTCTCGCTCCCCGAGGACCGGCTGGTGGTGCTCGTGGGCGCCGGTGTGGGCATCGCGCCCATCCACCATGCGGCCCAGATCCATCAGGGTCCGAAGCGGGTCTTCATCGGGGGACGAACGGCGGCGGAGCTTCCGTACCTGGATTCCTTCAGGAAGCTGTGCGACGTGTCGGCCTCCACCGACGACGGATCCCACGGGTTCCACGGCCTGATCCACGAGCTGGTGGACCAGAGCCTCGCCGAGGAGGGCCTGGACCGGCCGGTCTTCGTCAACTGTGGGCCCGAGCTGGCCATGCGCGCCCTGGATACCGTGGAGCGGAAGCATGCCCCGCGGGACGACATCTACCATGTGGTCGAGCGGTACACCAGCTGTGGGATCGGGATCTGCGGCAAGTGCTCCATCTCCACGGGAGAGCGGACCTGCGTGGACGGCCCCGTGTGCCCGGCCACGGCGTTCACACCAGGTGACTGGCACCGGGACCTCACGGGCAAGAAGGTCCGATACGACTGAGGGCCGCCGGGCGCTCCCAGCGGCCCTCGGCCACTTCAGCCCTCCGGGGGCGGTTCCGGAGAGTTCCAGATGTCCACCGCGAGCTTCCACTCGCCGGCGGCGTCCTTCCGCCACACGTGGAAGTCGCGGATGGTCTCCACAACCGGCTCGCCGTCGGGGCCCTCCATGGTGATCTCACCGATCCCCAGCGTATAGCCGAGGTCGCCCGACGAGGACACCACGACCTCCTCCAGATCCAGCTCGATCCCGAATCCCATCCATGCCCTCGATGGTCGGGGTGTCGGGCGCGTACATGACTCCGTCCGAAGCGTACAGCGCCACGATCGCCTCCGTGTCCGAGGTGGCGGCGGCATCGTGGTAGGCCTGGGCCGCCGCCCTGAGGGCCTCGGTCTCGGCCTCCACGTCCACGGCGGGCCCGGCGGGGGCGCACGCCGCCAGGAACGCCGCGGCCAGCCCGGTGACCCAGCGAGCTACGTCTCTCATGATCCCTCTCCGGTCTAGCGCAGCCTCT
>JBDHGI010000340.1:0-4225 GCA_039589955.1 Gemmatimonadota bacterium
TTCGATTCCCCGTCCCGCCGGGCCCGAAGACCCGCTCGGACATGAAGGCGCCAGCGACCAGGTTTCGGTCGGTCAGGACCCGGGTCCGGCCCTGAGTCATGTCCAGGACCTTGAGCGTGGTCATCGAGGGGTCGTCACCCGGAGCGGCATAGAGCAGGCTCCCTCCGTCACCCGACAGGACGAGGTTGTGCGGAACGGGTTGCCCCAGGTCCGTGACATCGAAGCCGACCGGCTGCTCAGGGAACCGGACCTCGGTCATGGCTCCCCCGGACACGCCTTGGTGAAAGACACCCCGCCGACCATCCACGATCGTCTGGAAGAGCAGCCCGTCACTGTCCGGGGCCCATCCGACGAGCCTCGAGTCGGCTTCGTTGACCGTGCGAGGCTCTCCGTCGGTCAAGGAAAGAACCCGGATAGGATTGACACTCTCGTACAGGTGGGAGACCATCGTGCGGCCGTCCCGGGAGAAGTCCATGCCGCCCATCCCGTCCATCAGCTTCAATGAGCCCAGTGGCTGGCCATCCAGCGTGGCCACGATCTCCGGCCCGGTGACGGGGGTGTTGCTGCGGCTCTGAAGGAAGAGGAGGACCCTACCGGCAACCAGCTCCGTGCTGAAGGTACCTGGATGCGTGAACACGGTGTCTGGGGGGCCACCGTCGATCCCGACCCTCATCAGCGCCTGGTGAGGAGACTCGAGGCGGCCCGTCTTGAAGTAGATTCCCTCCCCGTCCGGGGTCCACGAGCAGCCGCTCGTGTTCGCCTCGGTCAGCGTCCGGGCCGCGCCTCCGATGGAGGGCACCACTCGAATCACCCGGTCCCCCTCCTGGTTCCGGGGTGTGTACGCGATCCACCGGCCATCGGGTGAAATGCAGAAGTAGGCGTTGCTCGATTCCAGGGTGACCCTCTGAGGACCGCCGATCGGTCGACCCGTCCGGGGATCGATCGCGAGACTCGCGATGCGGTCGCCCGACCGATAGGCGATCCTGTCGCCGCCGGGGAACCACTTCACTCCGTCGTCGTACGTCGGGCCCGAGGTGACGGGAAAGGGTTCCCCGCCCTCGGACGAGACCATCCAGATATGGCTGACACCCTGTCCGATGTTCTTCATGAACGCGACCCATCTCCCGTCCGGCGAGATGTCGCCTCCCCACGCGTCGCCATCGTGCACGGTGACAATCCGCGTGTAGGTCACCTCGATGGCTGGCAGATCCTGCGGAGCGGATTGGGCCTCAGCCATCGGTGCAGCACCGCAAAGGTAGGACGCGACCAAGAGGCAGAGTCCGAGCCGCCTCGCCGCGTGGTGCAGGGCCTGGTCGAATCGAGTGATGGCGGTCTGGGCGTCCGACATGGCGGTCCTCCAGAGAACTGGGGTCTTGGGCGCGCCGCTCACCGGCCAGAACACCGGCCCGGCGTCAGCCGAACACCTCTGCACTCGTCGTGCCGCTCGGTTAACGTTCCACAACTTCCTGACATTGAATCACTTAGGTCGGGTAGACGGTTCGTCGCCGATCCGTTGTCGGCCTCGTTTCGAGGCCACAGCGACAGCGTTTCGAGGCCGCCTCCCGTTGATCCGCTCACCCCGAGAGCCCGTGTCGCTCAATCATACGATCCAACCGGGCCCGCGAGACTTCGAGCACGCGGGCAGCCTTTCGCTTGTTTCCTCCCGTCTCCGCCAATATCTGACGCACGTGCGCCGCTTCCGCCTCCGCCATGGATCGCGGGACTTCGGCTCGCTGCTCATGAGCTTCGCGCGAACCAGGTCCGTCCAACGCCAGATGCTCCATGCCGATGATCGGACCCCGGGCCAGGACGACGGCGCGCGTGAGCGCGTGCTCCAGCTCCCGCACGTTCCCTGGCCAGTCGTACGCGATGAGCTTCTCGAGCGCGTCGTCCGAGACCTCGATGACCTCCCGGTGGAGCTCACGCGAGATCTTGTCGAGCAGGTATCGGACCAGCAGCGGAACGTCCCCTCGTCGGGCCCGCAGAGGAGGGACCCGTATCTCCACGACCTTCAGCCGGAAGAGAAGGTCCTCCCTGAACGTGCCGGCCTCCACCAACTCTTCCAGCGGCCGTTGGGAGGCCGCCATGACCCTCGCCTCGGTGGTCCGCGGCTTCTCCCCACCGACCGGATAGAACTCCCGGTCCTCGAGGATTCGGAGCAGCTTGCCCTGGAAGTCCCCGCCCGTGCTGCCCACCTCGTCCAGGAAGATCGTACCCGTTCCGGCCAACTCGAAGAAGCCCTTTCGGCTCTGCACGGCCCCGGTGAACGCACCTCGCACGTGGCCGAAGAGCTCCGACTCGAGAAGGGTCTCGGTGAGGGCCGTGCAGTTGACGGCCATGAACGGCTCGTGCGCCTGGGAGGAGTTGAAGTGGATGGCCCTCGCGACGCGCTCCTTGCCGGTTCCCGTCTCACCCGTCACGAGCACGGTGGTGCGGTTCTCCGCGAGCATGCCGATGAGCTTGTAGATGGAGACCATCGCAGGGTCACGGCCTACGAGGCGATCCATGGAGTGCTCGCTCGAAGCCTCCAGGGAGAGGTGCCTGATCCTCCGGCGCATGGACCGATCGCGAAAGCAGCGCTCCACCACGACATCGATCTCGTCCAGGTCCAAAGGCTTGACGAGATAGTCGTAGGCGCCGGCCTTCATCGCCGCCACGGCGGTCTCCATGTCCTCGAAGGCCGTGATGACGATCGCATCCACGTCATCGTTCGTGCTCCTCAGCCTATTCAGAAGATCGAGTCCGCTCGTTCCCTCCATGCGGATGTCTGTGATGACCAGCCCGGGCTCGAACCCGGCCCAGCAGCGGAGAGCTTCCTCGGCGCTGCCGACCGCTCGGACCTCGTATCCCGAGGCTGATAGGTGGTCTTCGAGCGTCTCCCGCACCGAGGGGTCGTCGTCGACCACCAGGATTCGCTTCATCGTCACCCGGACCCCTCCGTCGTCAACGGAAGCAGAACGTCGAACGTGGCACCCGGTTTCGCATCGTTCTGTGCACGAAGGGTCAGGGTACCCGAGTGCTCTTCCATAACCCGAAGCGCCAAGGGGAGTCCGAACCCGGAACCGCCCTCCTTCGAGGTGAAGAAGGGATCGAAGACTCGTTCCTCGTGTCCCTCAGGGATCCCCGGTCCATCGTCGCCGACCTCCACCCTGATCTGTGGACCTGCGTGAGAAACCTCCTCGGCGTCCGACGCCTCTTCACCGGCAGGACCTTGTGAGTCCGTCGAGACACGCAGCCTTCCACCGCGGCTCATCGCCTCCACTGCATTCAGGAACAGGTTGAGGAACGCTCCCTCAAGCTGCTCCCGGTCACCGAGCACCCAATCATCACGCGCGGAGAAATCAGTCTCGACGCGAACCGCCTGATCCTCCATCTGGGGAGCGAGGACTTCCAGAGCCGACCGCAAGACGTCGTGAACCGACACGGACTCGCGCCGCAGAGGTCGCGTGCGCCCGACCCGCAGTACGCCTCGAACCGTCCCGTCGAGACGCTTCACTTCTCTTAGGCACAGACTTACTGGCTTGGCATACTCCCGCGGGATCCTGGAGCTCTCCACGCCCCGGTCGAGCCGCTGGAGGTTGAGCTTGATCGCCGTCAGGGGATTCCGGATCTCATGGGAGAGCTGGGCAGTGAACTCCCCAACCGCCGACATTTGTCGGCTCTCCTCCACTCGACGTAGCATCACGCGCACCTGCCTCACCATTGTGGCGAAGGCTGCCGACAGCCTGCCCACCTCATCATGCCCCGCCGAGGGAAGGACTGGGTCCAGCTTCCCTCGGGATACTTCGTCGGCGACCTCCGAGAGCCTGAGAAGCGAGGCGGTCGCCCGTCGTGTGAGGAGGACGAAGGCCAAAGAGATCGTCACCGTCAGGAGGACCACGACCAGAAAGGCGACGGATCCGGTGCGGGCGAACGGGGCGACAAACTCGTCGAGCGAGGCCGACGCGAGAACAGTCCACGGAGGATCCACGAGGCTCACGTACGAGGCCACGCGGTCCACACCGTCCTCTGAATAGGAGAGAACCCCCTCAAGGGTGGCCCTCTGCCCGGCGTCGAGTCTCCAATCGCCCAGCCCGTCCATGGGCCAGAAGGTGCGCCGACCAGATCCTGTCTCGGAGTGGAACACAACCTCCCCCGGCCCGCGATCGATGACGACCGAGTAGCCGGCCTCACCGAACACAACTCCAAGCTCGGAGCGAGGAAGGACATCGTTCACGACGAGGGA
>JBDHGI010000341.1:0-4217 GCA_039589955.1 Gemmatimonadota bacterium
GTATGCACGTAGCCGTGCACGCCGAATGCATGGTACAATAGGCTCGTGGACATCGTCGGGTCCTTGGGTGGGGATGAGTTGCGCTCAACTCCCCCAAGGATCCGTCATGTCCACTCTTGCGCTATACCTCCGCTCTCGCCTCCGCCCGTATCTGCCCTACGTCGACCACGGACGCAAACAGGTGAAGAGCCTCTTCTTTCTGGCGGCAGGGTCGCCGTGAGGCAGACTTTGCGGGGGGGTACAGTTCTGCGTCTCCACCGGCCCCCCGGATATCTGCGACCGGGGGGGCTTAAGGCTCTACGTGAGGTCCGTACCGCGTGCGTGGGCTGGACTGCGGGCGAGCGGCGCGACGCTGTCGCGTCTGGTTCTCGGAGTGGGGGGTGCTGTCAGGCCGGTGCCAGGTCCCTGGCTCACGCAGGGAGAGGGGTCCAGCTCCGTGTCCACAATACCACCAGGCCACAGCTGGATCTTTCTACTGTTGGCCAGATATCCCGGAATTGGGGTGGCACCTCGGCCTGGGTGTACACCTCGATGGCTTCGACAGAGGAGAGCGGAATCCCCTCTCTTCGGGCACGTGTGGTGAGGGTATTCGATATCGAACCATCGATCAGGATGGGGCCGGTGCAGGGTCTCGCACGGCCTGTCGCCCCGCTGACGCGGCCGCCGTACCGCCACCGCGTGGCCATGAGACGCAGGAGTTGCTGAACGGTGAAGACATCCTGCATCTCCAAGAAGTCGAAATACGTGTAGAAGATGCCCTTTCCGGCGCGTGCGCGGTCGTAGAACCCCAGGGAGTCCAGGGGAGGAAGGGAAGGCGTGCCGACATACACGACGATCGAGTCGGGGGACGTCTGGATCGGAGTGAGGCGTACCCCCACGCCCTGGGTCGCTGCCTGGTCCACGTCCACGACTTCGCTCACCCCGTAGTACCCGTCCCGGGAGATGTGGATGGTGAGCGGTCCCGATGCCTGCACCTCGACCAAGAAGCGCCCGCCGATGTCGGTGACCGCGTCGGCCACGACGGCCCCCTTGTCATCCAGGAAAGACACCTGAGCGTCGGGAATCAGGCGTCCCGACGTGGCCTCCCGCACGTGGCCCTCGACGACCTGGGCTCGGGCGGAGGTAGCGGAGGCTAGGCCGAGCACCGCCAGGAGGATCGGCTGCAACAGCGAGGATGAGGGGATCGTGCGCCTCCATTGGAGTCGTAGGCTGACGGAGCGCGATACTAACGGTGGCATCAACAGAGGTGCAACCGACTTGTGCGGAATCGTGCGAAGCGCATGGCCACGGGCAGGTATGGTCTCGGCACAGGCCCACCGATGGTGGTTGCGCCGTTGGTGTCCGAATCAGTCTGGTGCGTCAGGGCCCGCCAATGGGCAGGGGGGTAACGGCGGGCAGGGGGCCACAGCAGTGCCGGCACTATGTTAGCCCCGAGGTAGGCCGCTCCGATGTGGGGGACTCCCCGGCCTTTCCTGCGGCGAAACTCCTGCATCCTGCCCGCACGAAAGGGTGGCATGAAGGAACCGCCCATCCAGCCATCCCCACGCGAGACGGCCGGCCTTATCGTGGGTCGGCTGTTCTTCAGGGGCACCGATGGGCTACATCGACCCGTGGGATATCCGCGGACTGCGTCACGAGCGGCGGTTTGGACGTGGAGCCCGACGAAGGGCCCGCTCCCAAGCGGCGCGCCCCACCGGGCCCTAGTGACCCACTGGCATCCAGCCGCGCTGCGAGCAAGACTTGGTGCGAGACGAAGTGGCTGAGGATGAGCTAGGCAGATCCTGCATGTGCGGGTAGGGAGGTATGTTGATGGGTCCCCGTCCGGATTATCGGGAAACGGCGCAAGCCTGGGACGTGGTCGCGAGGGTCAAGTACAAGGCTGAATTCCAGGATCACATTGCCTTCCTGCGCTCGGGTCAGCACAACCTGCTCCAACCCGAGGCCGAGATACTCCGAGAGCTCCTGCCCGGGGCGCACGTCGTGCAACTGCAATGTTCGCACGGTCTGGATGCGCTGGGCCTTCTTAACGCAGGAGCCAGCTCGGTGGTTGGCGTGGATATTAGCGGCGAGATGATCACCCAGGCCAAGGCAAAGGCAGAGGCGGTTGGAGCCAACTCCGCCTCCTTCCTCTGTTACGACGTGACCCAGCTGCCGAAGCATCTCCACGGGAGCGCAGACCTCGTGTACACGGGCCGTGGGTCGCTGCCTTGGGTCCTCGATCTCGAGGCTTGGGCGCAGTCCGTAGCGGGCCTCCTCAGGCCCGGTGCTCACGTCTTCGTCTTCGAAGGTCATCCGCTGGCATCCCTCTGGGACCGAGAGTCTACGGACGTGCGGCTTCGAGGCCACGTTGGATACTTCGACCTTGAGCCAAGAGAGGACCCCGGCTTCCCAGCGAGCATCGTGCGAAGAGAACTTGGTACTGTCCGACCCCGGATGCTTGAAAGGCACTGGCCACCGGGAGAGGTCATCGACGCACTAATTCAGGTGGGACTGGACATCAGGCTGTTCCGTGAATTCCCCGTCTTGTTCTGGGACCAGTTTCCGAACTGGCCGGAGGAACTGAAGAGTAGGTTGCCCAACAGCTATGCGATCCTCGCCCAAAGGAAGCTCGGGCGCTGACGCGTCCACCCGCCCCCGTGTTCTGCGACCGGGGGGTACGGCGGTTCATGTGCTACGTGAGGTCCGTGCCGCGCGCTTCAGCCTAGTCCGCCCCCGAACACCTGGATGAGCGTGAAGACCACTAAGACGAGCACGACGAAGATGGCGCCGAGTCCTTGCACGTAGCCGAAACCGCGCGCGGCACAGACTTCACGTAGAACATGAACCGCCCGATCGTTGGTTCTCCGGGCGCCTCCACCCGCCCCTCGACTTCCTCGACGGGGGGGTGGTTCCACTTTGGTTCCACCCCCGAACCGTCGGGATATGTGAGGCGCGTCCGTTGCCCATGGGCAACCATTTCTGCCGCCTATAAAAAGGGGCGCCGCTCGGGATAATGCCCATTGAGGGCACCATCGCCCGACGCTGCCCCCGCCACCAGCCGGGGCCACGTCGCCCGCCAGGTCCTGGCGGTTGCGGCATGCCCCCACCGTGCGAGAGAATGCGTGGAGGCGATACCGACGACGGTCCTTCGCTTGCCGCCGTCTTTACGGCAGCCCACGGCTCCCCTGTCAGGTGCTCGTCGACTCTCGGATCGCACAAGATCTCGCATGCCACATTACGCTCGTCCAGCCGAGTGCAGATCATCTCAGCGATCAGGCGATGTTTGTGTGAGCTGCAGATCAGAATGTCCATTGGCTTCTACCGGTTCTCAATGCAGGAGCTGCAGCGACGCCTCACCCAACTCGTGAACAACCTCCCTGGTTGCGACACCTAGGCCTGCGAGGCCATCCGGCTCAGCAGGTCACGAATCTCGGTGAGCAGCTCCACCACGCCGTCGGTTTCTTCGTCGCTACTCGGTGGCAAGGCGACTGCCCCGGAGATCGCGTCCCTCTGCTGCAGCACCCTGTCGCGGAACTCTATGGGATCCACGATGCCGATGAGATGTGCCTCCGAGGCCCCGGGGGTCCCCTGCCCGGCCGTCTCGATCTTCAGCGATCTCAAGCCGAGCCAGCGCAGGAGTGGACCCTCCTTCACGGTCAGGTCCTGAATCTTGTCCAGCGGTATCGTCTTCTCCACCCTGAAGAAGATCCCACGCTTCACCACGAGTGTGCGCTCGTGCAGCTCGCACATGAGCATCTCGAAGTTGCGGCGCACGTACCACTGACCCCAGCCGAGTAGCCAGATCGGCAGGATCACGATTCCCACCACCGTGGCGAAGAGAATCAGCACGAACTGGAGGTACCAGTACGTCCTCAGCTTGTCGTCGAACCGCGCCGCGGCCAGCATCTCGTCGGTGTCTCTCACGGGACACCCCCATGTGGTTGAGGATTCGGAGGAAGGCCCTGGGCAGCTGCCGGTGGCAAGTTGACCTGATCGGCGCCCCGCTGCCAGGGCAGGCGTAGGCACCTCCCCGCCCAGCGGACTGTGACAGATGATTATTGCAGTCCGCTAGTACCCCCGAGGCGGCACCGGCTCAAGAATGATCAGGCCTCTTTGCCCCTCTGCCACATAACACCTATCAGGCCCCTTTGGGTCAAGAGCGCGTAGGAGCCCCATGCCGCGTTGCAGAGCGACGCGACTGGGGTGATGCGATCGGACTCCAGGATCTCTGACTTCAT
>JBDHGI010000342.1:0-4135 GCA_039589955.1 Gemmatimonadota bacterium
ATGTTGGCGGGCTTCACGTCCCGGTGGATCACGCCCCGGTCGTGGGCGTACTGGAGCGCGCCCGCGACCTCCCGGGCGATGCGGACCGCGTCCTCCACCGGTAGCCGCTTCTCCCGCTTCAGCCGATGCCGTAGCGACTCGCCCTCCACGTACGGCATCACATAGTACAGCAGGCCCTCCGCCTCGCCCGAGTCGTAGAGCGGCAGGATGTGCGGGTGGGTCAGGCTCGAGGCCGTCTCGATCTCGCCCAGGAACCGACCGGCCCCCAGCGCCTCGGACAGGTCCGGGTCCATCACCTTGATGGCCACCTGTCGCGGATGCTTCAGGTCGTCGGCCAGGTAGACGGTGGCCATGCCGCCGCGTCCGATCTCCCGCACCAAGGTGTAGCGATCGGCCAGGGCGGGTTGGAGCGCCGCCGGGATCTCGTCGGGTCCGGACGGTGCAGAGCTCTTCCGGTCCGCCTCTTCCGATGGCTGCAAGCCCTCCAGCGCACGCCGCACGCCGGAGCCCCGGGCGTCCTCGGCCTCCAACAAGGACTCCACCTCACGGCGCAGCTCCCCGTCGTCCCCGCGGGCTTCGGCGAGGTGTGCGGCGCGTTCCTCGGGATCCAGACCCACCACCGCCTCGAAAAGGGCGCGGATGCGGTCGGGCCGGTTGGGGCTACTCATGGGACCTCATGGAGCGAGGAACCGTGCCTTCAGAATACGGTGCGGGGCGGCGGCTTGCACGAGTCTTCGACCCGGATGACGCCCGACCTGGGCACCAATTCGAGCTCGGATCCGCGTCCTCAGGTCCTCACAAAGCCTTTGGCGCCAACACCTCTTGGCGACTGGATATCCCGAAGATCAGAGCCCGGTTCGAGCCGGCTCAGACTGAAGTCAGGGGTCTCCCTCAGACTCCTCCCACGCACCGGCAAAGGAATCGCCGGAGAGCCGTCCGTGTTAACGACAGACCTTGCCGGAGGAGCCATGAGCCACAAGCCAGTCTGCCGGACGCTACAGGTCCTCGCCTTGGGGCTGGGAGTCCTGGGCGCGCTCGGGTGCGCGACCGCTAGGGTGACCCATGAGTCGGCGGTCACGGAGCCGCCCGAGAGCTCGCTGCTGGCGGCTCGGACGGGTAGCCTGCAAGGCCCCGGGATACCGTCGCAGGTGGCCCGGCCCCAAAGAGCCGGCTCGGATCTCCCCTTGTGGCCGAATCGGGTCCTGACGGCTCTGGCAGGAGGCGTTCTCGGCGCCGGTCTGGGGTTCTTCGCGTCCCAGGTCGTTCGGGGGGACTGGGACGACGGCCCGGGCCAGCCCTCGATCAATCGACCGCTGTGGGCGGCGGCAGCCGGGGCGGCGGGCTTCACAGCGGGGATGTCGTTTCCCCTCTCGTGGCGAGCCCATCCCCCAACTCCGGAGCCTGCCCTCGCGCCGCGCGGTTCCATGATCACGGCCGAGGAGATCCATGAAGTTCTCGCGGTGGACGCCTATGAAGCCGTACGCCTGCTTCGCCCCCATTGGCTGGTACTCCGTCCGCCGAACGTCATAGGCCAGCATCCCTCGGAGGTCCTGGCCGTCTACCTCGACGACTTCCGTCTCGGGGGGATCGAGAAGCTCAGAGGCTTGAACGCATTCGACATCGCGTCGATTCGCTTCGTCGGCACAGCGGAAGCCACCACTCGGTGGGGGGTGGGGAACGCCCACGGCGCCATCCAGGTGATCACCCGGTAGCAGTGGAGGCAGCCCTGTGCCTATCGAGGGTCGCGCCTGAGGTCAGCGCTCAACTGACAGAGCTTCGATCCTCTGCCGCGCCTCCTGGACCCGCCATTGAAGCTCGGGGTCGGCGTCCCTCCAGTAGGTGACGAACCGGCCATAGTGGTGCGCCGCTTTCTCCGCGTTGCCCAACTCCTCGTAGATCTCCCCCATCCTGAAGTGGCGGATGCCCATGTAGCTGCGCTCGCCGGGCATGCCGAAACCCGCAAGCCAATGCAGCGCGTCCTCGCGTCGGTCGCGAGCCACGAGGACCTCCGCCGTCAGCCAGCGCTCGTAGAGCTGCAGCCGGTGCGACCTCCAGTCGAGGGTGGGCCACCACCGTTGAGGCTCGGTCTGCTGCAGCAGGGTCCAGGCCTCCTCGTACTGCTCCGCCCGGCAAGCGAGCCGAGCCCGCAGGTAGAGTGCGAGATCCTCCGCCAGGGCCGTGGCGCTTGCCACATCTTCAGTGTTCAGCCCAGTGGCGTAGGCCTGCAGATCCGAGGCGTACCGCTCCGCTCCGGCCGGATCACCCATACGCTCGTCCAGCAGGCCGAGAAGATAGAGCCGCCAGACCCGGTCGGCCGGCGCGGCGGGACTCCAACCGGCGACCTCGTCTCGCACGACGCTGAGATCACCAGTGGTCACCTCCAGATAGGGGCTGAGGAGCAGGTACGCCCTCGAGATCATGGACGCATCGGGATCGAGGGATTGTGCCTCCGCCAGCTCCTCCCGCGCAGCCGTTAGGCGCCCGGCCGCGAGCTCCTCCTGCGCGATCATCAGATGGCCCTGCGCCCGTTGGTTGCTCGTTAGGTGTGGGGCCGTCGTTCCCCGGAGGATCTCGACGGTCGCTTCCCTGTCTTCGCGCTTCCAGGTGCGCGTCGCCCAGAGGTAGGTGTCTCCCCAGCCCCGGAAGACCAACCGATCGAGGGCGCTCTCGTCTCCGTGAAAGGCATCCAGCACCAGCCGGTAGTTACGAGATTCAGAAGCCTGCGGATGCATCTCCACGGCTCGCTGCAGGTACTCCACCGCGCCGACGAAGTCCTCCTCGATGTCAGCCAGCCAGTTCCGTTGGAGGAGGAGCTGATACCTCATGTACGTCGGCTCAAGCTCCAACGCTTGATCGAACGCGTCCCGCGCATCGGCGATGGGGCGACCTCGCCGGAGGCCGAGCTCCTTCCGCGTCCCGCCCAGCATATACCAGGCATCCGCATTGTGCGGCTCAAGCTCCGTCAATTCCCTGCAAAGGCGCTCGGCCTCTCTTTCATCTCTCCGCACCAGATTGGCATAGTAGCACTCGAGCAGTCGCTGCTCCCCGGGTGGCAGACGATCGCTGAATCGTCGGGCCCTCTCCGCCGCGTCTCGGGGTGCGACGCCGAGATTAACCGAGGTGAGAATGTTGAGAAACGACATCCGGAAGTAGGCCAACGCGAATGTCGTGTCCGCGGCCACGGCCCTTCGATACTCGGCCACGGCGGCCAGGGCCATATCCGGGTCAGCCACACCCAAGCGGAAGAGCTCTTCCCCGCGGAGGTAGGCCTTCAGGGCGTCGAGGGATTGAGTGGTGACCGCCCCGATTCCGGTGAGCTGATCACCGGCTTGACCCGCGCTCTTCGCAAGCAGCTGGCGAGCCACCTCGTCCACGAGCTCGGGGATCTGCTCCTCGTCCTCCACCTCCCAGTCCGCCCTCGTTTCGGGCTCGCCTTTGGCGTCGTAGAGAGACGCCATCACGCGTATCCGCCCACCCGCCTCCAGGAGACGGGCGAGGACGAATCTGCCGGCACCGAAGCGTGCGGCGATGTCGCGCGCGATCTCGGGATCCAGCGGGCCAGGCGGCGCCTCGCGCTCCACGAGGCCGAGGATCGCCCACGAATCCGCCGTCGCCAGCTCGCCTGCTCCGTCCAACGCCATGGCGAGCAGATCAGCCATCCCCGCTTCAAGGTACTCCAGCTCCGCACTGCCCTGCACCGTGACTGGCAGGACCGCGACCAGGTTCGGGTTCAGCCCATCCCCGTCCGAGGCGCCGGAGGCACCGGATCGGCTCGCGCCGACGTACCAGGCCACTGGGATCACGGCGGCCATCGCCGCCGTTGCGGCCCACACGGACCAACGACGGTTCGGCTTGGGAGCTGCCCCTCCGGCCAGCGCCGCCCCGAACTCCGCGACCGTGGCGTGGCGATCTTCGGGCTTCCGCTCCAGGGCGACGGCCAGCGCCCGCGCCACGGCCTCCGGCACGTCGCTCCGCAGCGTGCGCACGCTCTGAGCCGGGCCCGCCATCATCTTCGCGACGATGGCCGCCAGGTTCGGACCCTGGTGAGGCGGCTGCCCCGTCAGCATCTCGTACAGCACGCAGCCCAGGGCGTACTGGTCGCTCCGCCCGTCCAGCTTCTGCTCACCCGACGTCT
>JBDHGI010000343.1:0-4327 GCA_039589955.1 Gemmatimonadota bacterium
CGTCACCGGGCGCGTCGGCCACGGCTCCGAGGGCGGGGTGGGGCGCTTCGGGGCCAAGGGCCAGCACGGAACCCTGGGAGCTTTCGTCACGGAGGCGCTGAACGTCGAGCTGGGGCTCACGAGCACCGCACATCCCTCGGAGCAGCTACCCAATGGCGCTCCGCTCCCCGGCGGCGTGGACCCCCGGGACGAGCCCGAGGTCGATGAGGACCAGATCGACCTCCTGACCGCCTACGTCCGCTTCCTGGCGCCGACGCGACCCGAGGTCCCCGAGAGCCCGGAGGACCGGGCCGTGATTCGAACCGGTGGGCGCGTCTTCGAGGAGGTCGGCTGCGCCGTGTGCCACGTCCCCACCATGGTCACGGGCCCGAGCGAGATTCCCTCCCTGGATCGGAAGCGCTTCCGCATCTATTCCGACCTGCTCCTCCACGATCTGGGTGAAGACCTCGCAGACGTATGCGGCCCCGGGGCCGCGCCATCGGAGTGGATGACCAGTCGCCTGGTAGGGCTCCGCCATCGCACCCAGTTCCTCCACAACCGCCGTGCCCAGAGCCTGGAGGCAGCCATTCTGCTCCACGGGCGTGAGGGCGCCGCCTCGCGGAGCGCCTTCCGGGCCCTGGACGAGGATTCCAGGGAGGCCCTCCTGCGCTTCTTGCGTTCTCTCTGACGGACACGAGGAGGCCTGGCCGTCACCCAGGTGGGCCACTGCGCGGGGGCTGACGTTCAGTGGGGCAGGGGTCTCCCGTTACGAATGCGAGGGGGGGACCTTCCGGGAGAAGCGGGGGTCTACCGGATGGGCACCCTGGTCCAGATCACGACGGTGCCGCAGAGGTGGTTGAACTTCCCCGGCGCGCTGCCTCCGGCGTAGATCTCGATGCCCTCGATCTCCTCGGCCCGCATGAGGTCGTAGATCGTCATGGTCGAGCGGATCCCGTCGAGCCAGAGCAGGGGCTCGCAACCAGGCAGGTTCGCGTCGTCGAAGGTCACACGCTGGTTGATGAACACTTTCGACCCGTAGATCCCCCCGTACACCACACGGACCCCCGGCACATTCTTGAAGATGTCTGTCACCGACTGGGGCCGGCGGCGGTCGATCTCGGCCCGGTCGATGAAGTGGCCCCCGTACCCCTGCTCCTGACGGGTGTAGAACCCGTGCCGGGCCAGGACCGGCGAGCGCACCACCACCACCAGCTCCTCCAGCTCGATGGGGTCGGTGGACATGGCGACGGTGACGTCCACCAGGGCGCGCGGGGGCACCCGCAGGGAGTCGGAGCGCTCCAGGTAGCCGAGGCGGCGCGCCCAGAGCGTGTAGCTCCCTCCCGCCACGCCGGCCAGCCGGAACCGTCCTTCGTCGTCGGTTACCGCCCGCAGCTCGGTGCCCGCCAGGCCCACCTCCGCGCCCTCCAGGGGCCGCTGGGTATCGGCGTCCACTACCAGGCCCGTGACCACGCCATCCGGCGGGCGGCCACCCCGCTGGGCCTCCGCCTCCTCCGGTGGCCACGCCACCATGGTCAGGGCTACAGCCAAGGCCACTGCAAGGCCTCTCATGGTCAGCCCCCTCGGTGCACCGTTCTCGTCCAGGTCCTCACCACAGATCTACGAGCCCACGGGTTACCGCGTTACCCGACGTAGTCCGGCCTCTCCCCCCACCGTCCGAAAACCGGCGCGGCCACCCAGGTGGGCGACCGCGCCGGACACTCGCTTCCGGATCGGGAGGACGGCGCCTGGGCGCCGCCTCCCCTCCCGTCCTGCTACTGCTTGGTCACGACGTAGGCAGGCACCGCTGCGCGAGATCGTCATCGATCAGCGCGTTGTAGGTGGCCTCCGTGTCTGTCATGGAGAACTTCGTGATCCGGCCCGCGCCGGGGCGGAGCGGGTCGCTCAGGTCGTTGAACGTCTCCGCCACGATGCCGAACCGGTACAGGTCGACCATCCGCATCCCCTCCATGAACATCTCGGCGAACCGCTCGGACAGGATGTAGTCCTGCATGCTGCCGCCGGCCGGCAGGGGCGACAGCCCCGCGGTGGCCCGCAGGTTGTTCAGGATGGTACGGGCACCCGCCTCGTCCCCGCTCCTCCACGCCGCCTCCGCCTGGATCAGGCGCATGCCGTCGGAGTGCACCATCGGGATGTCGTCGGGCTCCGTCTGGTACTTCCACTGGCTGTAGTGCGGCGTCTCGTTGTCCGTCGCCACCTCGTTCTCGAAGTACACCGGGATCCGCGTGTCCTCCTCGCCGGTCCACGGATCGAGCATGTAGCCGGCGCCATCGGTATGGGCGACCTGATCCCACCACTTGTGCATGAGGCCCGCGGCCTCGTTGTACGTGGCGGTGGTCACCGTCACGACCCAATTCGACGACTGCTGGTTGAACACCGCGTCGTACGAGAACCCGTCGGGGATCGCCGCGGCGTCCGCCGCCGCACCGGCGTAGTCGCCCAGCAGCAGCTTCGCCCGGGCTCGACCCGCCTGCGCCGCATACCCGTACTCCGGCGTTCCGGCCGCCTGCGCCGTCGCCATCGCACGCGTCAGCTTCTCCACCGCCGACTGCAGCACCTGCTGGTCCGACATCGCCGCGCCCGACGCCTCGATGGGCGACTCGCACACCGCCATACCGATGTACAGATCCGTCAGGCCCGCCGACATGTGCACCTGGGCCATCATCGGATCGTTGGCCGCCGCACCCTCCAGCACCCTGGTGATCCGATCCTCGGCGCTCACCGCGAACCACTGCGCTCTGAGCCACGCATTGTGGGTGTTGTCCATCTGGCTTGTGCCGTACTGGAAGCGGCTGTGGTCCGTCTCGTCATAGCCCGACCACGTGCCCGTATGCTGATACACGTCGCTCAGCAGCGACTGGTACACCACGTACGTGTCCATCACCTCGTGCAGCGCGCCCTCCACGCCGTTCGCCACGGCGGGCAGCGCGTTGTCCAGGTCGGACGCCGTGTAGCGCTGCGGGTCGGACACCGTCAGGAGATCGTCACACGCACCCAGTGCGAGGGCGATCAACCCGGCGCTCACCACGCCACGCATTCCGTTCATTCGCAACATCTGTCGATTCCTCCGTTATCCAAGTCTCGGGATGATCCTCGTTCCTCGTCGCTAGAACCTCGTTCGGAACGAGAGGAGGAACCGTCTCGGCTGCGGGAGCCCGAGGAACGGCGACGTGCCGAAGCTCGACCCGCCCTGGTACAGCTGGTTCGGGTCCGGGCAGTGGCAGTCGTCCCACCACATCAGGTTGTACCCGGCCAGCGTGATGCTCGAGCGCTGCAGGCCCAGCCAGCCGTTCAGGGTCTCCGGCAGCTGGTACGACAGCGACACTTCCTGCAGGCGGATGTGGTCACGACTGTCGGTGGGCGTCGCCAGCGTGTGGAAGTTCCGGATGGAGTCGCTCACCGGAGTCGCATCGCCGTTCGAGCCCATGAACGCCGTGATCTCGTCGTACGCCAGCTGGCGCACGCCGTAGGCCCGGTCGGAGTTGCCCATGACGGCGCCCCACTCGCCACGAACCTGCACCGCCACACGCAGGTTCTGACCGATGGAGAAGTCACTGTTCAGCGACGCCATCTGGTCCGGGAAGTACTTCCCCTGGAAGTAGGAGTAGGTCGAGCGGATGTGCCTGCGGGTGTCGGGGTTCCACCCGATCACGCCCCGGGAGATTCTCTCGCTGATGGGCAGCGTCTCCCAGAACCCACCCAGGCGCATGTAGTGGTCCCAGCCCATGATGCAGCCCGTGGCGTCGAACTCCGCCTGGGTGCAGTTCGTGTTCATGACGGGCAGAGAGTCCGCCACCGCCGTCTCACCGAGATCCAGGATCTCGTTGTGGTTCCACTCGTAGTTGGCGGTCAGGTTCCACCGGAAGTCGCTCCGGTCCAGCACCGTCCCACTCACCGACAGCTCGATGCCACGGTTCAGGATCTCGCCCACGTTCCGCTGCTGCGACGACGAGAAGCCCTCGCTCGGCGGCAGCGCGATGCCCAGCAGCGCGTTCTTCGTCTTGGCGTCCCAGTACGTGAAGTCGATGCCCATCCGGTTGTCGAACAGGCCGATATCGGTCCCGATCTCGTACTCGAGCTTGTTCTCCGGCTCCAGGTCCGCGTTGCCCGGGTTGCTCGGGCGCACGCCCGCCAGATCCTCCAGCACCGTGTTCGGCGTGTAGGTCTGGAACTGGGCGAACGCGCCCGGCGCCTTCCCGGCCATGCCGACGGCCGCGCGCAGCTTCACGCTCGAGAACATCTCCGGCAGCATGTCCGCCGGCAGGTTGTACGCCATGTCGGCCTTCGGGTACAGCTGGAAGCCGTAGTTCTCGCCGAACGCGCTGTTGCC
>JBDHGI010000344.1:0-4085 GCA_039589955.1 Gemmatimonadota bacterium
TCTCGTCGTTGACCTCGAGGATCGTGTTGCTCATTGCCATCTGCCCTCTCCTTGTCGCGTATCGGCACCAGGCCTACGATGCCTCGAGCGCCTTGTCCCGCACCCAACGCCGCGCAGGACCTCCATGAACGTCTTCTCCCCCGACGGCCGTCCACTCCACCACGTGGCCATCGCGGTTCCTTCCATCGACGGGGCCGCCGCCCTGTACGAGCGGCTCGCGGGAACCCCCTGCTCCGAGCCGGAGACCGTCTCCGGCCAGGGCGTCCGGGTTTCCTTCTGCGGCCAGGTGGAGCTCATCGAGCCCCTCGCTGCCGACACCACCGTCGGCCGCTTCATCGAGCGCCGCGGGCCCGGCCTTCACCACATCGCCTATCTCAGCAAGGACCTTGCCGAAGACCTGCGCTTGCTGGCCGAGGCCGATATCGAGCTCATCGACTCCGAGCCCCGCCCCGGGGCCGGAGGCCACCTCGTCGCGTTTCTCCATCCCCGGAGCACGGGGGGCATTCTGGTGGAGCTCGTCCAGCATCCGGATTGACTTCCCTGTCCTCGGCGACGTCCTGCCTACCTCCCGAATCCCCTGGGGTTCCTCCTGCGGGACCCGTCCATCACCCGCTCCAGGTCCACCTCTTCCACGAGCCACCGTCCACCGGACGTCTGTACCACGACGAAGGACACCTCGGGCACTACCTCTCCCTGGATCGTGAGATCCACGAACACCTCCGTGGCCTCCCTGAGTCGACCCGCCACAGCCTGCTCCCGGGTGATCCGGTAGTCTTCGTGACGGAGGAGCCGCGCGATCGCGTCCAGTTGGACCTCAACCTCTTCACGCTTGCGGCATGCGGTGCCGCCGAACAAGGATCCGATCTTCTTGAAGGCGCACCCGACGGTGCTCCCCGTGTCCAGGATGGGCCCGTCGGTGGTCCCGAAGAGCCGGCCCATGGACTCGATGTCGCGAGCGTTGGCGGCCTGCAGGAACCGCTCCACCGAAAGCTGAGCCACCACGCCGGCCCCCGGTCCCGGGTAGGCCACGGTGGTGCAGGCGGCAGTCGCCACCGCGAAGCTCACGATTGTGAGGAGGGCCCACCGACGCGTGGGGGTGTTTCGTGCGGTCATCATCTCTCCCGCCGCCAGGCGGCTGGCTTCGAAAGCACGAATCTCGGCAAATCCCCTCCCGCGAGGAAGCCCACCGCCGCTCAGGCGGTGGGGGAGCCCTCCGCCGAAGCCAGGACCGCGGGCGACACCGGCTCGAAGGCGAGCCGCTTCCCGTCCGCGGCCGGCCGAACCACGATCCGGGTCCCGGCGGCCACCTCTTCGTCGAGCAGGTAGAGCGCCAGCGGATCCTGAACGAAGCGTTGGATGGCCCTCTTCAGGGGGCGCGCTCCGAAGGCCGGGTCGAACCCCTCCCGGGCCAGGAAGGTCATCGCCTCCTCGGTCACCTCCAGGCTCACACCCAGATCCTCCGCCAGCCGGCTCACGCGGCCCAGCTGGAGGCGCACGATGTGGCGGAGCTCCTCCTCGCCCAGCGTCCGGAACACGACGATGTCGTCCACCCGGTTCAGGAACTCCGGCCGGAAGTGGTGGTGCAGCTGCGCTCGCACCTCCCGTTCCACGGACTCGGGATCCCCCGACCCCGTCGCCTCGAGGATGAACTGGCTGCCGATGTTGGACGTCATGATGACCACGACGTTGCGGAAGTCCACGGTCCGGCCCTGTGCGTCGGTGAGGCGTCCGTCGTCGAGGATCTGCAGGAGCACGTTGAAGACCTCCGGATGGGCTTTCTCGATCTCGTCGAAGAGAACCACCGCGTGGGGACGCCGACGCACCGCCTCGGTGAGCTGGCCTCCCTCGTCGTACCCCACGTAGCCGGGAGGCGCGCCGATCAGCCTGGCGACGGCGTGCTTCTCCATGTACTCCGACATGTCGATGCGGACCATGGCCCGCTCGTCGTCGAACAGGAACTCCGCCAGGGCGCGAGCGGTCTCGGTCTTCCCCACTCCGGTGGGACCGAGGAAGATGAACGACCCGACCGGGCGGTTGGGGTCCTGAAGCCCCGCGCGGGCGCGCCGGACCGCGTTGGACACCGCCGTGACGGCCTCGGTCTGTCCGATGACCCGCTCACTCAGGTGCTCCTCCAGATGGGCCAGGCGCTTCCGTTCCGACGCCAGCAGCCGCTTCACGGGGATTCCCGTCCACTCGGCGACGACCTCGGCGATGTCGTCCGCCTCCACCTCCTCCCTGAGGTACTTCTGTGTCTTCTGGAGCTCCGACAGTCGGTCGGTGAGCTCTTGGAGCTGCTTGGCCGCCTCGGGGATCTCTCCGTAGTTGATCTCCGCCGCCCGGTTCAGGTCACCGGTGCGGGTGGCGCGGTCGGCCTCGACCCGGAGCTCGTCCACCCGTGCGCGCACCTCCTGGATCCTGACGATCACGTCCTTCTCGGCCTGCCAGCGGGCCTTCATCCCCTGGCTCTTCTCCCTGAGCTCCGCTAGCTCCGACTCTATGGCGTCCCGGCGCTCCAAGGCGGATGCCACCGTCTCCTTCTGCAGAGCCTGACGCTCGATCTCGAGCTGGGTGATCCGCCGCTCGACCTCGTCGATCTCCTGGGGAAGCGAGTCGATCTCGATCCGCAATCGGCTCCCGGCCTCGTCGATGAGGTCGATGGCCTTGTCCGGGAGGAACCGACCTCCGACGTACCGGTCGCTCAACCTGGCGGCGGCGATGATGGCGTCGTCCGTGATGCGGACGCCGTGGTGGACCTCGTAGCGCTCTTTGAGGCCCCTCAGGATGGCCACCGTGTCCTCCACCGACGGCGGAGCCACGTACACGGGCTGGAATCGGCGCTCCAGCGCCGGGTCCTTCTCCACGCGCTTGCGGTACTCGTCCAGCGTCGTGGCGCCGACGACCCGTAGCTCCCCCCGGGCCAGGGCCGGCTTCAGCATGTTGCCGGCGTCCACGGCACCCTCGGCGGCGCCCGCCCCGACGATGGTGTGCATCTCGTCGATGAAGATCACGTAGCGTCCCTCGGCCTCGGTGATCTCCTTGAGCACCGCCTTCATCCTCTCCTCGAACTCCCCGCGGTACTTGGCGCCGGCGAGCACGGCGGAGATGTCGAGCTGCAGCAGCTTCTTGTTGGCCAGGGACGTGGGGACGTCCCCTTCGACCATGCGCTGTGCCAGCCCTTCGACGATGGCCGTCTTGCCGACCCCGGGCTCACCGATGATGACCGGATTGTTCTTGGTCCGGCGCGCCAGGACCTTGATCACGCGCCGGATCTCCTCGTCCCGACCGATGACGGGGTCGAGCTTCCCCCGCCGTGCCTGCTCGGTGAGGTCCCGACTGAAGCGCGCGAGGGCCCGATAGGAGTCCTCCGGCGTGTCGTCGGTCACCCGGTGCGCCCCGCGCACGGACGCCAGCGCCGCCGTGACCTCCGAGACGCTGGCCCCCGCGTCGCGGAGGATGCGTCCGGCGTCGTTCTTCTCTGCCGACAGACCCACCAACAGGTGCTCCGTGGACACGTACTCGTCGCCGAGCTCCCGGGAGACGTCCTCGGCCCCGTCCAGCGCCGTTCGCAGATCGCGGGAGAGGTTGGGCTCGGAGCCTCCCTCCACCCGCGCCATCCGGTCCAGGGCCTCCCTGGCGCGGCTCTGAACCAGCCCTACCGGGATCTCCAGCTTCTGCAGGACCGGGACCACGATCCCCTCCTCCTGCGACAGCAAGGCATCCAGGAGGTGCACCCCGTGGATCTCCGGATTCTGGCGTCGGCGGGCCTCGGCGGCCGCGACCTGGAGGGCCTCTGCCGCCTTGACCGTCAGTCGTTCTGCACTGAGCATCTCTTGTCTACCAGGCGTTTTCGTCTGATCCGATCGGTCACATGCTGCCACAATGGCAGCAGGGCCGCGTTCCGCCTCCTAGAATACTCAAGTTCCAGGCCAATCCCCGTCGACGTCGCCGCACCGTCGGGGGAAGGTCAGGGCCACGGCTGTCCCACGACCCGCTTGAGCCTCGTTCCCGCGGGGACGAGGGTGTCGGGAGCCCCGCGGTTCAGGCGCGCGATCTCGTCGACGGACACCGGCGAGGGGACCTGTTCG
>JBDHGI010000345.1:0-4079 GCA_039589955.1 Gemmatimonadota bacterium
CCCGCATCAAGCACGACATCTCCGAGGTGGAGAACAGCTCGCTGGCCGGCGATTCCAGGGGCATGCTGGCCGCCATGGTCTACGACCCGGCGGTCCCCGTCTACAACGAGGACGGCACCTACATCATGCGCTCCGTCCTGGGCGAGTTCATGAACAACCCGGTGGCCACGGTGAACGAGCTCATCGAGCGGCGGAACGAGACCCGGATGGTCGGGAGCGTGTTCGCGGAGCTGGGCCTCACCGACGACCTGCGGATCTCCAACCGCTTCGGCGTGAACAATTGGAATGCATTCAACCCGCGGTACGCCCCCAGCTACATCTATCAGGGCTCGCTCACCAACGGATCCGCCAATATCTGGCAGGGCAACTCCCTGGAGATCCTCAACGAGACGCTGCTGAACTTCGAGAGAAGCGGCGTCGGTCCCGGGGACCTCACCTTCATGGGTGGTTTCACCTACCAGACCAACGACTACGGCTTCACGAACATCGGCGCCGCCGACTTCCTGGTGGAGGATCCCATGTGGAACTCCGTACAGGCCGGCGCACAGCGGCCGACGGTGTCCTCCGGCGGAAGCGCCTGGACGCTTCTCTCGTACCTCGCGAGGGCCAACTACAACTTGTTCGACAAGTACCTCCTGACCGTGACGGGGCGGTACGACGGTTCCAGCGTCTTCGGCGAGAACAACAAGTGGGCCTTCTTCCCATCGGCGGCGCTGGCTTGGCGCGTCATCGACGAGGACTTCATGGCTGACCAGGGCTTCTTCGACGATCTCAAGCTCCGCCTCAGCTACGGACTCACCGGGAACCAGGCGGTAGGGCCCTACAACTCCCTGGCCGGCATGGAGGTGACCGAGAACGCCATCGGCGCCGTCAACACCATCGCCTTCGCCCCCGGCTCCCGGTCTCCGAACCCCGACCTGCGGTGGGAGAGCACCAGCCAGGTCAACCTGGGCCTGGACATGTCCTTCTTCGACAACCGGGTCTCCGTGTCCGCCGATGCCTACACGGCCAACACCGAGGACCTGCTGCTCATCGTGAACATGCCCTGGACCAGCGGATTCGCCGACCAGCTCCGTAACGTGGGCTCGGTGAAGAACAAGGGCCTGGAGCTGGCCCTCAACACCGTGAACCTGCAGAGCAGCAAGTTCACCTGGACCTCGACGCTGAACCTGGCGGCCAACCGGAACGAGGTCGTGTCCATCGACGACCGCGACTTCATCGAGACCGGCGGAGACCGCTGGGGCTGGGCCGTAGGCGGTAACAGCCACCTCATCAAGCCCGGTGAGCCCCTGGGCTCCATCTACGGTTACAATGTCCTCGGGCTCTGGCAGACCGGCGACATCTGCGATCTCACGGATCCGCGTCCCACGCTGGACTGCGTCCCCGGCGAGCTGCACATCGAGGACGTGAACGGCGACGGCAAGATCACCCCCGACGACCGCACGATCGTCGGGTACGCCGATCCGGACTTCTATGGCGGATTCAACAACAGCTTCAGCTACGGACCGTTCGGCCTCGACGCCTTCATGAGCTTCTCGGTGGGCAACGACGTGGTGAACGCGTCCAACGCGTTCCTCATGAACGCCTCGGGCCAGCTGAACGAGCGTGCGGAAGTGCTCGACCGCTGGACGCCGGAGAACACCAACACCGACATTCCGCGTGCCAACGCCAACCGGCGCACGCTTCTCTACTCCACCCTCGTCGAGGACGGAACGTACCTGCGGCTCTCGTCCCTGACGCTGGGCTATCAGCTGCCCGAGAGCCTCCTGCAGGGCGCTCGCTCCGCTCGGGTCTACGTGACCGGCCAGAACCTCTTCACGCTCACGGACTACACGGGATTCGACCCCGAGGTGAACAGCCTCAACGGGTCGCCTTCCGCCCGGGGCCTCGATGTCGGCGCCTATCCCAGGGCGCGCGTGTGGAACTTCGGTGTGAGCATCACCTTCTGACGCCGCCGACGGCCAATTCAAACAGGACGAGATCCATGAAGATCAGATCAACGACCCTGCTCCTGGCGCTGGCGGTGGCGACCACCGCCTGCGAGGACCTCCTCGTGGAGGATCCCGAGGGGTTCATCACGTCGGACACGTACTACAAGTCGGCCGACGACCTGGAGGCCGCGGCGGTGGCCATGTACAGCCTGTTCCACGACTGGAACATGTTCAAGGTCCAGTACGTGTGGACCTTCGAGCTGGCCGCGGACGAGGGGCGCTTCCACCCGGACGAGCCCAACGTCGAGACGCAGGCGCCCGAGTTCCTGAACTGGACCACGGCCAGCCGGGATGCCGTCCAGCCGTGGAAGACACTCTACTGGAACATCCTCCGGGCCCACCAGGTGCTGGACAAGCTCGACGGCGTGGAGTTCGACGATCCGGCCCAGAAGACGAGGCTCGAGGCCGAGGGCAAGTTCATGCGGGCCTTCCACTACTTCTGGCTCGTGCGGGCGTACGGTGGAGTGCCGCTGTACCTGTCCGAGGACGAGCAGATCCAGGTGGACCAGCCACGGGCCAGCGAGGAGGAGGTTCTGGCCCAGATCATCCAGGACGCCACGGACGCCGTGGCCGGGCTCCCTGAGACCCGCAGCGGCTCGGAGCTCGGGCGTGCCACCAGGGGCGCGGCTCTCATGCTCCTGGCCGACGCCTACCGCTGGCGGGCCAACGTCATCACGCAATCCGCCTCCGACTGGCAGGCCGTGGCCGACGCGGCCCAGCAAGTCATCAACTCCGGTGTGTATGCCCTGGAGGCGGACTACGCCAACATCCACACCCCCGGGGCCATGTTCCGGCCCGAAGAGATCTTCGCCGTGCAGTCGGTCGGCGGCGGTGGTTGGTGGCAGGCGAGCCTCTACGGCGCCCATTTCTGGCCCCGCAACCTGGGTGCCGGTGGAGGTTGGGCCGTGGTGGTGCCCACGCCCGAGATCTATGGCGGGTACATCGACGGCGACTACCGGAAGGAAGCCACCTTCTGGACCCAGGGCTGCCCTGCCGATCAGCCGGTGGACTGCGCGAGCCCCGTCGCCTTCTCGCCCACCGATGCCGACAACGGGTTCCCCGACGGCTACCCCCACGTCAAGAAGTTCATCCCGACCGATCGGGGCCAGGACTTCTGGGGCGGCGGGGACACCAACATCCCCCTCTACCGGTTCGCCGAGGCCTATCTCATCCTGGCCGAGGCCCAGAACGAGCTCGGAAACCCGGGTGCGGCAGCCGCGGCCGTCAACGTGATCCGGGCCCGGGCACGCCAGGGCACCGGTAGCGAGAGCCGGGCGGAGCCTTCGGACGTCGGGGCGCTGGATCAGACGTCCATGCGGGACGTGATCTACCAGGAGCGTTCCTGGGAGCTCTCCTACGAGCTGAAGCGCTGGTTCGACATGGTCCAGCGCGGAGAGAGCTACTTCATCTCCCAGTTCCTGGAGAGAGACCCCATCGCGGCGCAGCTGGGCAACCTCGACGCCAACCACATGCGTCTGCCCATCCCCGGGGAGGAGATCCAGAAGAACCCGGCGATCACGCAGAACCCGGGATACTGACGTGAGACTCGCGGGGTCCCCGCAGGGGCCCCGCTCCCTGGCCGCCGGGCCCGCCCGGAGGCGGGCCGCGATCCGGTCCGCGGAGGCTGTCTCGTAGCGTCTGGTGTTCTCTTCTCCGTCACACGGTCCGCATACCCGGGAATGCTCGCGGGTCCTCCAGTGCGTCGTCCAGTACGAGGGTGGCCGCACCCACGGCGATCGCCTGGGCCCCCGGCTCCGAGGTACGGATCTCGGAGGCGGCTACTGAGCTCACCAACGTACGGCGCAGCACGGACTCGCGAAGGGGAACCAACAGTCGCTCACCCAGGCGCGACAGGCTCCCGCCGAGGATGACCGTTGCGGGGTTCATCAGGTTGAGCACTCCGGCGACCGCCGTGCCCAGATTGTGAGCCGCCTCGCCCACGATGGTCATGGCCAGCGGATCGTCTTCCAGGGCCGCGTCTTCGATGGCCATGATGGTCACGCTCGTTCCGTTTAGCGGGCTGTCCGGATAGTCCGGGAGCAGCGTTCGGGCTCTCTCTTCCAGGGCTTTCGAACCCACGAGCGTGGC
>JBDHGI010000346.1:0-4048 GCA_039589955.1 Gemmatimonadota bacterium
CCCTCGGCGCCGACGCGGATGAGGGCCGACGACTCCCACACCGGTGTGGTCATCCAACTGTAGATCGCCGTGCCCGCCACCACCACCACGAACGTCAGCAGGATCACCCACCACTGCCGGCGCGCGAAGCGGAGCAGGTCGTCCAGCCCGATCTCGTCGTCGGGGTGGGGAGGCCGTCGGTGTGGGGACCGGGAAGGGACGCCGTAGGTCTGTCCCACTTCGCCGTAGGACTGGACGGGAGCCGCGCCCCGGTGCTGATCGGGCAGGTGCTCGCTCACGGCCCCTTCCCTTTCCGGCCGGTCCTCATCCCTGCCTCCGGAGCAGGCGGCGCAGCGCCTTCTTCATGAGCACGTCCAGGGCCGGCCGGTGCCAGTCGAATCTGACCACTTGCCGCACCGTATCCGCCAACCCGTTGTTGAGGGATTCGAAGAGGCGATCAATCTGGGGGTCGGTCATGCCCTGCGCCACCCGCTGGAACTCGATGCCCGCCTCGATCTCTCCGCCGAGCTTCCGGGTCCAGACCTTCTGGTAGCGGGCCAGGTGCCCCGCCCCCAATCGGTCGCGCGCGAGACCCTCGCTCAGGATCTCCGAGGCGACCTCGGCGCCGAGCAGCCCGTAGTAGATTCCCCCCATGGTGGTGGTCTTGATCTGCCCCACCGCTTCACCCACACCCAGGACGCGCTCGCCGAAGCTCGGGTCCACCACGCCCTGGCCCAGGGCCCGACCCCGTGCCAGGGCCAGGGCCTCACGCCAATCCTCCAGCTTCAGGCGGGGTCGGATCTCATCGCTCCCGAGGAACTTCTCGAACAGGGCCCGGGCGTTGCGGTCGGCCAGGACCCCCAGGCGGGCCTTGCCCGGGCCCGCGGGGACAGCCCAGGCGAAATAGCCCGGAGCCACCCCGTTCCCGAAGTAGAGCTCCGCGGCGGTGAGGTCGTCGAAGGGGACCTCGGCGCCGATCCCCACGGTGTAGTCGGAGTGGCTGGCCAGCCCGGCGGCACCGTGGAGGTTCTGCCGGTGGCCGGTGGCCAGCAGCACGGCCTTGGCCTCCACCGAGCCTCTCCCTCCGTTCAAGATGTCGACGGTGACGCCCCTGCGGGTCACCTCGACGGACAGGGCCTTGCACTCCCTGCGGAGCTCGGCTCCCGCATCCTGGGCCCGCCGTGCCAGCGCCCCATCGAAAGCACACCGGTCGACGACGCGGGCCAGGGGCTCCGCGGGCTCGTAGCTCACCGTCACCCGGGAGGGCGAGTAGAAGCAGGCGGAGCCGAGGGAGGCCCGCACCGACCCTTTGGGGAGATCGAGGTTCTCGAAGGCCTCGCTTCCCACGATTCCGGAGCAGGCGACGTTCTCGCCGGGCTCGCGGTTGCCGTCGATCAGGAGGACGTCGTGACCCGCTCCGGCCAGGCGAGCGGCGGCGTGGCTCCCGGCGGGGCCGGCGCCGACGACCAGGACCTCACATCGGGCGGGCCGCACGGCTCACGCCTCCCTTCCAGAGACCGGAGGGGAGGGTCGGCAGTCTCGGTCACGCATCGGAGGACTCACGCGTTGGGGGGACGGTGATTCTAGGTCAGGGCACAACTTCGCGACAGGGTGTGACAACACCCCCACCCGACTGCCCGACGTTCGGGTGAGGATACGCCGACAACGGCGCCACGATTGCTCGGGCGCCCTGGTCTGGGCTTCGCTTTGACGGGTGACACCACGAGGGGGGGCGGCCCGTCTGTGGACGCTGCAACCTTCAAGCGGGTCCTGCGGATCGCAAGGCTTTTCTTCGCCGCGGGCGCCGGTCGGCACCGATCGGCCGAACGGCCCGCGGAGCACTACCGTGCAGATTGCCGGAGCGGCGTCAAGCGCGCGGCAAACCCGCAGCGAGGGGGAGGGCGGATCTGGCGGGCACGGATGTCGTGGCGTATGTTGTCTTGTTGGCAGCCAATCCTCCCCACTGCTCGAGCTTCCCATGAAGACTGTGGAGCGTAGTTTCGGGCTCGCTGGCCTCGTCCTGCTTGCGATCGTCGCGGGCGGCCTGGTCATCCTCCTGGCTCCTCAACCCGTCGCGGCCCAGGGTGTGGGCAAAGACGGCACGCCTCCCGGCCACTACGTCAAGCACGACGTGCCGCCGGGGCCCCCGTGGTGGAAGCATGATAGGCCCCCACCGGGTGAGCCGTGTCCCAAGGAGATGCGCCCCTGCCCGCCGGGGCAGTTCCTGAAGTACGACATCATGGGGAACAACCACGGAAACGGGCAGCAATCGGCCATGCTGGTGCAGCTCGTGATGGAGGTCGAAGACGGGAGCCTCTCCACGGCCACCCCCGTGCCTGCCGAGGCCCAGCAACGGCTCTATCGGGCCGTGGTGGAGGGTGCGCCGGCGGAGGAGACGGAGCTCGCCGAGGCGCTATCGCCAGCGGGCAACGAGGAGGCCTGGAGCGAGGCCGTCGCGCTGGTCGAGGCGTTGCAGGCGCTGCCCTACGGCGACGAGTATCTGCCGCCCGCCAGCGAGGCCTTCAACGCCTTCCTGGACGCGAGCTCGGAGACGTTCCTCGAGCGGCCCGCCCCGGAATTCCTGGTAGTTCACGCGTTCCTGGGCAGGCTGGTAGAAGAGGCGCTTAGCGCGGCGGGCGCGTAGCAGCGCCTTCCGGGAGCAGACCGTGCCTCGTGTCTTCGGCCGCGGGCTCCTCCCGCGGCTGTGGGTCAGTGCCTGCGTCGCATGGGCGCTCCCCGCTGCGTTGGGGGCCCAGGTCACGGCCGCGGACAGCCTCCGTGACGATTACCGGCTCCCGGTACCCACCGTGGAGCAGTCCGCGGGCGTGCTCGTCGTGCCCGCCGGGGATCTCGCGGCGGGCCTCGGTCGGGGCGCCGGCAGCGGCTACCTGAACCTGTATGCCGGGGCGGCGTACACCCGCTTCACCCGCTACGTGCGGGGGGACCACGACGGGGTGGGCATGGTGGGCATGGGCTTCGGCGATCCCTACCGGTGGATCGGAGTCCAGGGGGACCTCATGCTGTACTCCACCATCCGCTCGGGCTTCTTCAAGCGGATGGGGCTGAGCTTCGAGGTCTACCGGTATCTCCCGGGCGACTTCCTGCTGACCGTGGGCTGGGAGAACGCCATCACCCGGGGCACGCCCGACAGCGGCGAGAGCCGCTACGCCACCGTGAGCGTGTGGCTCCCCCTCGGGGACGGCGAGGGCTGGTTCCCCGCCTTCGCCCTGTCGGGGGGCGCGGGCGACGGCCGCTTCGTGTCCGAGGAGGATTGGCTCGAGGGCAACACGGACCACTTCAATCCCATCGGCACCGTGGCCCTCCAGGTGGCCCGGCCGCTGATGCTGCTGGCCAGCTGGCAGGGGGACGACGGGTATGTGGGCGCGTCCATCATGCCCTTCGGGGGCAGCCTGGTCATCACCCCCGGCATCGCCGACGTCACCGGAAAGGTGAGCACCGGCCCAAGGTTCGTGATCACCGGAGGGCTCATGCTGAGACTCAGGTTGCCCTGGGCAGGCGAGCAGGGTTGATCGGACCAGCAGCCCAGCGAAGTCAGGGGAGCGGGGGCCGGTCATTCAGCGCCCGCGCCACAGCCAGGTCGGGTTCGATATCCTCCTCCCATGGCCCCGGGAAGTCGGGGCGCAGCGACCGCGCTTCCACCCACAGCGCGGTGAAGATCTCCAGCGCGCGGGTGTATGGGATGTCGCCGGCACGGGCCTGCTCCAGCTCGAACCGCCGGAGCTCGGGACTGGGTCGGATCATGGTCGCGGCTGGGGCCCACCCCTCATCGCCGTAGCTCCTCCGGAAGGCCCATGCGCGCGAGCAGCTCCTGGTACCGGGGCTCGAGCCGCCACTGGCGCAGGGCCGGGTGGGCATTGAGATACCAGAGGGCCTCGGGCTCGCGGGCGTCGATGGCCCGCTCGAACAGCTCGTACATGGCGTCCTCCTCGCCCAGCGCGGCGTAGACCAGCGCCTGGTTAGCCAGCTGGCCCGTACGATCCAGCTCCTGAAGGACCCGGTGCGCTCCGACGGTATCGCCCGCCCGCGCCAGGACGTAGGCCTCCAGGAC
>JBDHGI010000347.1:0-4047 GCA_039589955.1 Gemmatimonadota bacterium
AAGCCCCACTGCGCGGATGGTACTGCCGGGGTCGCCCGGTGGGAGAGTACGTCGCCGCCGACTCATCTCACGCAAGGCCCCAGGTCCACAAAAGGTCCTGGGGCCTTCGTGCGTGTGCGCCGGGCGTGGCGCGGCCCGCTTGCCGCCGCGCCCTTCGCGATCCCCCCCCTCACGCCCGCGGGGGGCACCGGCGCGGCACAACCCGCGAAGAGTGGCAAGAGCCAGGATCTAACAAAACCGTCCGCCGAGGGGTCCCCATATGGTGTGTACTTCCACGCAGAGGCATCGGCCATGCTCCGGCGCTTGACGTTGGGCCTGCTCTTCCTCCTTCCCGGAGCGCTCGGCGCCCAGGAGGGCACCGTCGCCTTCCAACACTCGGTCAAGCTCGACTTCGAGCTTCCCGACGAGCTTCGTGCCCGCATGGAGGCGCGAGGCGGAGGCGGGGGCTTTCCTTCCGAGCGGGTCAGCCAGGTGGTGCTCCTGTTCAATGGGAGCGAATCCCTCATGAAGCAGGTGCCTGGAGATGCGGCTCAGGGACGGCGACCCGGCGCCATGGATCGTCCGCCCGGGGGCATGGATCGACGGGCGGGCATGATCGTACGGATGCGCATGAGCTCGGCGTCACGCCGCGATCGGGAAACCCTCGTGGAAGCCCACGTCCGGTACGGCGAAGGCACCATCGTGGAGGCGCGGGAGTTCCTGGGACGGACCTTCCTCATCGAGGACCAACGTCCGGAGTACGCGTGGCGCCTCACGGGTGAGCAGGCGGAGTTCCTCGGCTACGTCGTCCAGAAGGCCACCGCCGTGCAGGACAGCACGCGCATCGAGGCCTGGTTCACGCCTGAGATCCTGGTCCCTGCCGGGCCCGGCACGTACGGTGGGCTGCCCGGCATGATCCTCGTGGTCTCGGTGGACGATGGACGGGAGCAATACAGCGCCACCGCCGTATCGCTGACGGCCGTAGCCGAGGGCGTCATCGTGCGGCCCACGGAGGGTGAGACGGTGAGCAGGGAGCGGTACGAGGAGATCGTGGCAGAGAAGCTGGAAGAGCTCCGAACTGTGGGAGGCGGACCATGAAAGCCCTGGCACGGGCGGCATTCGCTCTGACCATGTTCACGCTGCCCTCGCTCCTTCCGGCCGGTGCCCAGGAGACCCACGACGTCCGGGGCATCGTCGCGGACTCCGCAGGCGGCGGCGTCGAAGGAGCGATGGTGGTGGTTCTGGCCCTGCCCGACTCTATCCTGACGAAGTTCTCCCTCACCGACGGCGACGGCAGGTTCACGCTCCGGCGGGTGCCCGTGGGAGCGTACATTCTCCAGGTGACCATGGTGGGCCACCAGACGGTGCGGAACGAGCTCACCGTAGGCCCTTCGGATGTGGAGGTCGGATCGATCGCCATTCAGGTCCTGGCGGTGGAGATGGAGGAGCTCATCGTGAGCGTGGACCACGTGCCCTTCGTGAGTCGTCGGGACACGTTGGACTACAACGCCCTGGCCTTCGAGGTACGGCCCAACGCCACCGTGGAGGAGCTCCTCGCCCGGTTGCCGGGCATCGAGGTCGACAGCGACGGCACCATTCGAGCGCAGGGAGAGGAAGTCCGGAACGTCTTGGTGGACGGAAAGGAGTTCTTCGGCAGTGATCCCACCATCGCCACGCGCAACCTTCCGGCTGAGGCCGTGGAGCGGGTCCAGGTCTACGACAAAGAATCGGACATGGCGGAGTTCACGGGCATCGCCGACGGCCAGGAGGAGCGGACCATCAACCTGGAGCTCCGGGAAGACGCGCGGCGGGGCACCTTCGGCCACGTGGTGGGCGGTCTGGGAGGCGGCCTGGAGCCCTCCGCCGTGGTGGAGTCGCAGCCCGACGGGCGTACGCGATACAACGAGTCAGTGAACTTCAACCGCTTCTCCCCCACGACCCAGCTCGCCCTGCTGGGGGGGGCGAACAACGTGAATGAAGCGGGCTTCCGATGGGGTGACGTCGCCAGCTTCAGCGCCGGTGGCGGCGGTGGTCACGGCGGGGGGCGGGGCGGCCTCGGAGGCGGCCGGAGCGACGGCTTCACCGAGACGCTCGCGCTCGGCGTGAACGCCAGCCACGACTTCGCCGAGGACCGCTGGATCCGCACCAGCTACTTCTTCACGACCCTGGACAACACGCAGAAGGAGATCACCCAGCAGCAGCAGCTTCTGGGCGCGGCGGTGTCGGCGCTGGAAGACGCGACGCAGGACCAGGTCACGGAGAACCTCACGCATCGCCTGGACGTGAACGCCCATTACGCCGTCTCCGAAGGGCACGACGTCCGGCTCCGGGGCAACCTGGACATCGGGTCCTCGACGCTGAGCAGCCTGGCCTGGAACCGGACGGCCACCCTGGAGGGCAGCCTCCGCAACGAGGGTACGAGCTCCAGTCTGGTGGAGGAGAGCGACCTCGGGGGGACCGCACGACTCACGTGGCGCAAGCGCCTTTCCGAAAGCGGGAGAGCGGTCGTATTGGAGGCACAGGCCAGGTTGCAGGAGCCGGAGACGGTGGGGGACCTGGAAACCACTACCCGGGCCCTGGACCGAGACGGCGCCCTCGTGACGGACAGTGTCTTCCAGGAGCAGACTCGGACCGAGCGGACCCTTTCCCTGTCCGAGCGCCTCTCCCTCACCCAACCTCTGGGTGGGAGCTCGGTGCTGGAGGTCTTCGGGGAACACCGGTCCGTCGAAGAGGACCGCGACAACTCCGTCTACGACATCGGGACGGGGGTGCCCGTCCTGAACAACGAGCTCAGCTCCGGTCTCGAGCGCCTGTACTCCTACCTCGAGGGTGGCGTGCGCCTGAGCCGGAACAGCGATGCCAGCCGCCTCACGGTGGGGCTGGAGGTTCAGAGCTCGAACCTCGAGGGCACCATCCGGGACCGGGACGAGCTCATCGAAAACGGCTACACCCATGTCCTCCCGTCGGCCAACGTGCGGGTTCAGCTCAACGACTCCAAGACGCTCAGCTTCCGGTACCGCACGTCGACCCGGGAACCGTCCATGACGCAGCTGCAGCCCTTCGCCGACAACACCAACCCCACGCGGATCTACATAGGGAATCCTAACCTGACTCCGGAATACTCCCACTTCCTCAACGCGGACTACCGGTTCTTCGACCAGTTCTCCTTCGTGAACCTCTTCACGTACCTCCGGTTCACGTATACCGACAACGAGATCGTCAACTCCCGGGCGTACGACGACCGGGCCCTCCAGACCGTGCGGCCGGTAAACGTGGATCATAGCTGGTCCGCCAATGGAGGGCTTTCATACGGCCGCCCCATCCGCCCCATCGGCGCCCGGATCAACGTGGAGTACAGCCTGGGCCACATCCGGGGGGTCGAGCTTCTGAACGAGCAGGAGAACAACAGCAGGGTGTGGCGGAACACCGTCGACGCCAGCGTCGACAATCGGGACAAGGACATCTTCGACCTGCGCGCTGGCGCCCGCTTCGCCTTCAACAACGTCGCCTACACGCTCAACGAGGAGCTGAACCAGGCCTACCTGGATCGGACCTTCTACGGCAACGGGCGCGTCCGCTTCGGACAGGGATGGACCCTCCAGACCTCCCTGAACTACCGCCTCTACGACGACGATGTCTTCGGGGCGGGGGACCGGAACGTGGCCATGCTGAATGCGTCCCTGGCCAAGCTGGCCATGAGCGACCGAGTGGAGGTCGCGCTCGTGGGCTTCGACCTCCTGGACCAGAACAAGGGCGTCACGTACACCAACGGGCCGAGCTACATCCAGGAGAGGCGCGCCGAGACCCTGGGGCGATACGTGATGCTCAGGGTGATGTACCGGATCGGCAACCTCGGCAGGGCCCAGGGGCGTCCCCACGGACCGGGACGGATGCATTAGGCCCGATCATCGTCCACCGCCGGCCCCCGGACGGACTCACGCTCCGTCCGGGGCCATCCCTATCGGGGTCAAGAGGCGACCGCTTCCAGTAGAGCCCGTGCCGACTTTCCGGGGTCCTGGGCACCCATTACGGCGCCCACCACCGCTACTCCGGCGGCTCCCGTGCTTG
>JBDHGI010000348.1:0-4005 GCA_039589955.1 Gemmatimonadota bacterium
GCGCTCCCCGCGGCCCCTCAGGAGGTCGCGGAATCACCCGCTCGGCCGGACACCCTGCCCATCCCGGACCCGGTGTCCTTCGAGACCACCCACGTCGGCACCTTCAACGGCCAGCGGATCGCCTACAGGGCCGTGGTGGGCGACATCCAGCTGAAGCGCGACGAGGGCACGCCGTACGTCAGCCTGTTCACCACCTCGTATGTGAAGGAGGGGGTCGACGACCCCATGTCCCGGCCGGTCACCTTCGTGTTCAACGGGGGTCCGGGCTCCTCGTCGGTCTGGCTCCACCTGGGCCTCTTCGGACCCAAGCGCGCCGACGTCCCGTCCGACGCCGGGCACGCGGGCTCGCCGCCGTATTCCCTCGTCGACAATCCCCTCAGCCCGCTGGACATCACCGACCTGGTGTTCATCGACCCGGCGGGCACGGGCTTCAGCCGGCTCGTGGGTGACGGCAAGGCCGAGGACGTCTACGGCCTCCGAGAGGACGCCCGCACCGTCGCGGCCCTCATCCGGGAGTGGGTGCGCAAGCACGGGCGGTGGAACGCGCCCCTCTTCATCGCCGGCGAGAGCTTCGGCACCACCCGGGCGGCGGCGCTCCTGCCCGAGCTCATGCGGGGCCCCGAGCCCCTGGGAGTGAACGGGGTGATCCTCATCTCCCAGGCCCTCGACTACCAGGGCAGCAGCCCGTACGTGGCCGACAACCTCACGTCCTTCGTGACGTACCTCCCCACCATGGCCGCCACGGCGTGGTACCACGGGAAGGTGGACCGGACCGGCCGGACGCTGGAGGGCTTCCTCGACGAGGTGCGGGCGTTCACGATGGACACCTATCTTCCCGCCCTCTACCGGGGCAGCGGCCTGGGCGAGGCCGACGCCGAAGCGGTGGCCCGCGCGTATGCGGCGTACACCGGCCTCGACCTCGAGTACGTGCGCCGTTCCCGCCTCCGGGTGCAGGCAGGCCGATTCCTCAAGGAGCTGCTCCGCGACAAGGGCCTGGCGCTGGGTCGCCTGGACGGGCGCTACGCCGCCGACGAGATCGACGACATCGCCGAGCGCCCGACCTTCGACGCCGCCAGCGCCGCCATCTCCGCGGCCTATAGCGCCCTCCTCCATCAGTACTTCCACGACGAGCTGGGCGTCACCCTGGATCGTCCCTACTACGTCTCGGGGCGCGACGTGGGACGTGGCTGGGTCTGGGACCGGACGCTGGCCCAGGGCGGCGAGCCCCGGTACGTGAACACCGCGCCGGACCTGGCGTGGGCCATGAGCTACAATCCGGAGTTCCGGGTCCTGGTGGCCTCCGGCTACTACGACTACGCCACGCCCTTCTTCGACGCCGAGTACACCTTCGCCCGCCACGGCATCACCATGGACCGGGTGAGGATGACCTACTACGAGGCGGGGCACATGATGTACGTCCACGACCCGTCTCTGGAGGCAGTGGCCGCCGACGTGCACCGGCTCATCGCAGGCGGGGGCGAGCCCAACCCCTGAGGCCCGCCCTGTGGAGCGGGGAGGCCGCAGGGGTCAGCGCCACCGCGTCGACGCTCCTCGACCGTTGCCGATCCGCTCTGCGATGCCTACTGTGTAGTGATCGCATCGCTACCCGTAGGGATGACCACGACATGGCGCTCGGAGAGCTGGAGCAGATGGTCCTCCTCAGCCTCGCCCGCCTCGACGGCGAGGGGCACGGCGCGGCCATCGCGCTGGAGCTGGAGGAGCGGGCGGGACGGCGGGTCTCGCCAGGCGCCCTGTACACGGTCCTGGACCGCCTGCAGGAGAAGGGGTGCGTCGAGGCGTGGATCGGCGACTCCACGCCGGAGCGCGGGGGTCGGCGTCGCAAGGTGTACCGCCTGCTGCCCGAGGGGGCGCGGGAGGCCCGGCAGTGGATCGAGGGGATCCGCGACCTGGCCTCGGGCACGGGAGGCCGCCTGGACGCTCTGGCCGGGGAAGCTCCGTGAGCCCCCGCCCTCCCCTGCCCCTCAGGCTCCTGGCGCGGCTCCTGCTCCGGGCCCGCCACCGGGAGTTCGTGCTGGGCGACCTGGAGGAGATATTCCGGCGGCGGGCCGAGCGCCGGGGACGCGCGGCCGCAGCGCTGACGTACTCCCTCGATGCCCTCGGGTCCGTCTTCGCGGGTCTTCGCTCGGGCCGGCGCGGCGGGACCGGCGGACCGCGACTCCTGCCAGGGGCGGGCTCTGGCGCCGCGGGCCCCGGTGATGCAGGCCCCGGCGCGGGCGGCCGTCCGCCCAGGGGCGGCCCGGGGCTCGACTTCCTCGCCGACCTCAGGCTCGCCCTGCGCTCGGTGCGGAGCGAAAGGAGCTTCGTCGCCCTGGCGGTTGCCACCCTGGCCCTGGGGGTGGGGACCTCCGCTGCGGTATTCGGGATGGCCGACCAGATCCTGCTCCGGCCCCTCCCGGGCGTGGGAGACGGGGCCGGGGCCGCGTACTTCCAGCTCCGGTCGGTCCAGGAGCCCGAGCGCACCCAGGGCCACGGCCTCGCCACCCTCGACTTCGACGAGTTGCGGCGCTCGGCCACCCTCCTCGAAGGGATGGCCTCCTTCGGCTACGTGGGCCTCAAGGTGGCGGTGGGCGACGCCCGACCCGTCAGCGCCAGGGGGAGCACAGTCTACGGGGACTACTTCGAGACCCTGCGGGCGTGGCCGGCCGCCGGCCGGCTGCTGAGCGCCGCCGAGACCGACCTCGACTCGGACCCGCTGAAGGTCGTCCTGAGCGAGGAGCTGGCGGCGCGGCTGTTCGGATCGGTGGCCGACGCTCCGGGCAGCTCGATCCGAATGAACGGCCGGACGGTCACCGTGGTGGGGGTGGCGGGAGGCGGCTTCGCCGGCGCCGAGCGCGGGGTCGGGGTGGACGCGTGGCTGCCCTACGGCGCCCTCGTTCCCCTGGTGGGGTTCACCCGGGAGAGGCTCGTCGACCGGGAATCGGTCATGCACGACGACATCGTCCTGCGGCCCAGGCCCGGCGTCGGGACGGATGCCGTCCTGTCCCAGGTGAGCGAGATCCTCCAGCGCCTGATCGAGGCGGGCAACGAGAGCGGTCCCTACCTGGCCGACCTCCGGCCCTGGATCTTCGAGGGGCTCCACGTCCCCCCCCTGGTACGGGCGGCCACCTACTCGTCCCTGCGCATGCTGGCCATCGTCGTGGGGCTCGTCCTGATCCTCGCGTGCGCCAACGTCGCCAACCTCCTCCTGTTCCGGAACGTGAAGCGGCGCGGGGCGGTGGCCACCCTCAGGGCCCTGGGCGCGTCCACGGGTCGCATCGCGCGGCAGCAGCTCGCGCTAAGCCTGGTCATCGGGCTCCTGGGCACGCTCGCGGGAATCGGCGTCGGCTGGCTCGTCGCCCTGCCCTTCAAGGGGGCCAGCCTCATGCGCATGCCCGCCTTCGACGGGCTGGCCCTCGACGGGCGTGTGGCCCTCTTCGGGGCCGCCGCCGGAGTCGTCACGGCCGCGCTCTTCGGCACGGTGCCCGCGCTCCTGGCCGGGCGAGTCGACCTGGCCGCGTCGCTCAGGAGCTCGAGCCCCCGGGAGACCGGGCGCCTCGCCCGCGTCCGCTCCGCCCTCTCGGTGCTCCAGCTCTCGCTGGGCCTGGCGTTGGTGGTGGGCGCGCTCCTGCTCCTGCGCACCATGAGGAACCTCCACGCCGTCGACCTGGGGCTCGACACGGAGGGGATCGTGGCGCTCACCGTGGACATCCCCCGGGGCCTGGAGCCTGCGGAGCTGGACGTCCTCCACCGTGATCTCCTCGCGGCGGCCGGCACCCAGCCGGAAGTCCGCGGCGCCGCCGCCGATCCCTACGGCCCCTTCGGTCCCGGGATGATGGGTCGGGTGCGCCTCCCGACGGCGCCCGACGACGAGCGAATCAGGGCCTATATCGTCCCGGTGACGCCGGGCTGGCTGGAGCTGCTGCGCGCTCGGATGGTGGGTGGCCGCTCCTTCCGGGACGAGGACTGGAGCGTCGGAGGTCCCGCGTCGTTGATACTCACCGAATC
>JBDHGI010000349.1:0-4003 GCA_039589955.1 Gemmatimonadota bacterium
CCTGCACTGCCAAGGCCGCTGCCACCGCCAGACCCGCGGAAGCGGCGAGAATCCGTGAACGTACCGTCATAGCCGGAGCACTCCTTCGAACGAGTGGGTATGTGTCGTCGGCCCTGATTCGTCAGGCCGGTCGAACGTATAGGCGACCGGTCCCGGCCGATCCGGCCGGAGTTCCTTCCCGAATCAGGCTACGGTGGGACCCGATCAATCATCGGCCCATCTTATTAAAGATATGACGATCTGCATGTTCCGGCACGTCGCTCGATTCCTCACCGTGCTCGATTCCCCGGGACGCCTCGGATGGAGGCGATCCCGCACTGCCCGACGAAGACGACGACTCCCTGGTCCAGTGCCCGCGCGGACGCAGGTGCGAGCAGGGGACCGATCTCGGCTCGGGGTGCATCCCCCCTCCTTGCATGCTCTGCGAGGAGGCAATAATCTCAGGCCGAAAGCTGCCACGAAACGTGGGCCTGCCACCACGGCTGCGCCGTTGGTGGATCACCCTCCCCAGCGAGCCGCTCGGCGCCGAGCGCGAGCGTGTCTTCACCTGATCGCGGGAGGGCTTCATCGATGGTCCTCAGTGCCTGTGGAGCTCCTCCCCCGTGCGATCAAGCCCCCGAGGCCCAGAACAGGGCCCGCGAGCCCGAGGCTCCGGTCTCCGCCCACAGGAGCCGCCTCCCGAAAGGCCCGCCGGGGGGCACCAGGTAACAGTCCACTCCTGAGGCAGGAGCATCATGGCCCCCTCCATACCCTCGCTCAGAATCCCGCAACAGGTGCTGCGCCTCGTGTTGGTGTTTGGCGTCGCAACGGTCGGGTTCATCATCGCGAGAAGCGCTCTTGTCCCGGATACGTTCGGCGATCTCGGGCACTATCGGGCACTGGCCGTGGATTCGATCGCTGCCCGGGGAATCAAGTACGCCGGACATCAACGATGTGCGGTTTGCCATCGTTCCATCGACCAGCGACGTCTCGAAGGTCATCATGGGGGTCTGTCATGTGAGGTATGCCACGGTCCAGCCATGGACCACGTGAACGCCCCGGGCAGCGTCAAGCCTGCGGCGCCCCGCGAACGGGGTCTCTGCCCCATATGCCATTCGTACGACGCCGCACGTCCTTCTGGCTTCCCACAGATCGACCCCGTGGCTCACAACCCACGCGCACCCTGTGTCGAGTGCCACGATCCCCACGAGCCCGAGCCTCCCGTTGCGCCCGAACAATGCAGCGCGTGCCACGGCCAGATCGCGCGCCAAAAGGCCGTATCGCATCACGCGATCTTGCCGTGCACGGTGTGCCACGAGACGCCGGACGAGCACAAGATCGCGCCGAAGGACTCCGCTCCCACGAAGCCGGTGACAAGGGACTTCTGCGGCGGGTGCCATGCGGAGGAAGCACCCGGATCAGAGCGAGTTCCACGGGTCGACCTCGGTGATCACGGGGATGGGTATCCGTGTTGGCAGTGTCACTACCCCCACTACCCAGAGACGGGAGGGCCTTGATGCCCGAAGCCACTCCAAAGGACCCGAATCCCGGAGAGCACAAAAGGGGCAACGTCGATCGACGCGAGTTCCTCAATGAGCTGCGCAGCCTCGCCTGCCCTGTGCTCCTCGGTGTGGTCAGCCTGCCAGCCGTCACCGAACAGCTCGACGGGCAGGCGGATGAAGAAGCGCCCCAGCGTGCCTACGGGATGGGGGTCGACGTCAGCATGTGCATCGGATGCGGGCGTTGCGTGGACGCATGTAAGACCGAAAACGACGTTCCTCGTGAGCCCCACTACTTCAACACGTGGGTGGAGCGTTATGTCATCCAGACGGATGATCAAGTGGTCGTGGACAGCCCAAACGGGGGGATCGAGGGCTTCCCCGAAACCGTGAGCGAGGCCGGCATTCGGAGAGCTTTCTTCGTCCCGAAGCTCTGCAATCACTGTGCGGAGGCTCCCTGTGTGCAGGTGTGCCCGGTGGGAGCGACTTTCACGACCGAAGACGGCGTTGTCCTCGTAGACGAGGAGTACTGCATCGGATGCGGCTATTGTGTGCAGGCCTGCCCCTACGGGGCCCGGTGGATGCACCCCGAGGATCACGTGGCGGCGAAATGCACGTGGTGTTACCACCGTCTTGGTAAGGGACTCGTTCCCGCATGCGTCGAGGTATGCCCCACGGGGGCCCGGTTGTTCGGAGAGATCGAGGGTCGGGCCACACCGCTGGCGCGCTTCATGAGGTTCAATGAGATCCAGGTACTCAAGCCCCACCTGAACACGAAACCGAAGGTCTACTACGCCCACCTCGACGGAGAAGTGAGGTAGCCCATGCAAGGCTACGTCTATCCCAACGAGTTCGAGCTCCAGTGGAGCCTCCTGGTGGTGCTTTACCCGTACCTCACGGGCCTCGTCGCGGGGGCGTTCATCTTGGCTTCGCTAGCGCGGGTCTTCCACGTGAAGGAGGTCGAACCGACCTACCGCCTGGCCCTGCTCACCGCTCTGGCGTTCCTGATCGTGGCGCCGCTCCCGCTACAGGCACATCTGGGCCATCCGGAGAGAGCCTTCCAGATCTTCCTTACGCCCAATCCGAGATCGGCGATGGCCATGTTCGGCTTCGTCTACCTGTGGTATCTGACCGTCGTGCTGCTTCTCGAGATCTGGTTCGATTACCGCGAGGATTTCGTGCTTTGGGCCAGATCATCTCGGGGGCCGAAGCGATGGTTCTACTACGCGCTCACACTCGGGGCGACTGACATCTCGGAGAAGGCGACGCGGTTCGACGAGATCGCGGGGCGGTGGGTCACGATCATCGGCATTCCTTCGGCGTTCCTGCTCCATGGGTACGTCGGCTTCATCTTCGGCTCGGTGAAGGCGAATCCCTGGTGGAGCAGTGTCTTGATGCCAGTCGTCTTCTTGTTCTCGGCCATGGTGTCCGGCATCGCTCTGGTGCTCATGCTGTATATGATCATCACCATGGTGCGCTTGCGGGCGGTGGACATGAAGTGCATGGACAAGTTGGCAGTCTTCTTGTTCTATGCCATGGTCATCGATTTCTCACTCGAAATGCTCGACTTCATCCACCGACTCTACGAGTCGGAGGAGTCCATCGCGATCCTCTCCCAGATGATCTCCAGCCGCTTGTTCATCAGCCTGATTGTCCTCCAGATCCTCCTGGGCACGTTGGTTCCCATGGTCACCTTGGGAATCCTATCGCCCGCACTCTGGCGAGGGGGCCTAGTCAAGGCCACCGACGAGCTCAAGCGACTCGCCTATTTCGGGAGTGCGGGCCTGGTCCTGATCGGGATCTTCAGTATCAGGTGGAATGTCGTAATCGGGGGACAGCTGTTCTCCAAGAGCCTGCGTGGCCTGACCGTATACCGACTGGACCTGTTCGGCTTAGAGGGCCTATTGAGCGCGGGAGCGCTCATGCTTCTGCCTTTCCTTGTTCTCTTCGTCCTGATCAAGATTGCCCCACCGTGGACCGACGCGCGTCCAGGGGACTTGGCGGGGCCATGAGCTGCTGAAAGGTGGCGTGATCGCTTGCCGATTCCCGGAGGTTCGCATGAAAGACCTCATCCTATTCGTGGTCGTATTCGGGGCGGTGGTGTGTGGATGCGGTGGGAGCGGAACGAGCACCGAAACGATGGACTCGGAGGACACAACGTCCGCAATCCGACTCACGGCGGATCAAGAGACAGGGCGTCTCCTGTACGAGACCATCTGCTGGTCCTGCCACGGCCCCGCCGGCCGCGGGGACGGACCAGCCGTGGCGCCCGGCTTGTCACCACCTCCGACGTTTCACACCCTCGACTTCGCGAGGGCAGACACGGAGCGGATCGAGGGGTGGTTCCGCGGAGAGCTTGTCGGAACGGATGAGACGCACCCCCACGCCCGGTACGTCTCACCCGTATTGAAGCCGGAGTGTCTGCACGAGACCCTCGCCTTCGTGCCATTGCTCGCTTACCCACCCGAGCTTCCCGGGTCGGCGCTCGCCGGCGAGTCCATCTACGAGTACCGGTGTGCCGGATG
>JBDHGI010000350.1:0-6124 GCA_039589955.1 Gemmatimonadota bacterium
TCGCTGGCTTCGCCAGCGCCTGCTCCCGAGCCGTCGAAGCTCCCACCTCTGACGAGATCCTCTGGGACCGGTGGGGCGTTCCCCACATCTACGGCACCACCGAGGAGGAGCTCTTCCGCGGGGCCGGATGGGCACAGATGGAGAGCCACGGTGACCTGATCCTGAGGCTGTATGGTGAGGCGCGGGGGAGAGCCGCCGAGTACTGGGGCGAGGAGTATCTGGATTCGGACCGGTTCCTCCGGACGATGGGCGTGCCCGGGCGGGGAGCGGAGTGGTTGGCCGAGGAGTCGGAGCAGATGCGGCGGAACCTCGAGGCTTTCGCGGACGGGATCAACGCCTACGCCGAAGCCAACCCAGAGCTCATCGACGACGAGGTCGAGGTCGTCCTGCCCGTGACGGCTGCAGACGTCCTGGCTCACGGGAACCGGGTCGTCCACTTCACCTTCGTGACCGGACCCGGCGTCGTCCGGCAAGCCCGCAACGCGCTTCGTACCGGTGTGGCCCAGGGTCCCATGGCGCTGGAAGCTCCGTCGGGCGGTAGGCCGGCGGATGAGGTCGGCTCGAACACGTGGGCAATCGGTCCGGAGCGCTCGGCCAGCGGAAACGCCATGCTCGTGGCGAACCCCCACCTGCCCTGGGAGGGGCTCTTCCTCTTCTGGGAGGTCCACATGGTGGGACCGGGCGTGGACGCCTACGGCACCACGTTGGTGGGGGTGCCGGGCATCGCCATCGGATTCAACGATCGGCTGGGCTGGTCCCACACCGTCAACACCTACGACGGTGCCGACCTGTTTGCGCTGGAGCTGGAGGGCGAGGGGTATCGCTTCGGAGACGAGATCCGGGACTTCGCCGAGCGGGAGGAGCGCATCCTGGTGAAGCAGGCGGACGGGTCCTCCAGAGAGGAAGCCCTGACCGTGCGCTCGTCGGTCCACGGCCCGGTCGTGGCGGAGGATATGAGCCGCGCCGTCGCCCTGCGGGTGGCCGGCCTGGAGAGGCCGGGGGTCGCGGGTCAGTGGTGGGACATGGCCCGGGCCAGGAACCTGCGGGAGTTCGAGACCGCGCTGTCCCGACTCCAGATCCCCATGTTCAACGTCATGTACGCCGATGCTGACGGGCACATCCTCTACGTGTTCAACGGCGCGGTTCCCCGGCGCTCCATGGGCGACGTGGAGACCTGGTGGGGCGCCGTGGACGGCAGCGACCCGTCCACGCTCTGGACCGGGTACCACGCATACGCGGACCTCCCCCGGGTGCTCGACCCCGAGGTGGGATGGCTGCAGAACGCGAACGATCCGCCGTGGACATCCACGGTGCCTCAGACCCTGACGGCCGGCGACTATCCGGCCTACATGGCCCCGACGGGGATGGCCGCCCGTCCCCAACGGAGCGCCAACATGCTCAGGGCCGACGCCTCCATCACGTTCGACGAGGTGGTCCGATACAAGCACTCCACGGTCGTGGAGATGGCCGACCGGATCCTGGACGAGCTTCTCGACGCGGCTCGTGCGTCGGACGACGCCGTAACGCGCGAGGCGGTGGACGTGCTGGCGGCGTGGGACCGCACGGTGGACGCGGACAGCCGCGGCGGCCTTCTCTTCGAGGCGTGGCTCACGCGTTGGCTCCGCTCGGAGTCGAGCTGGGGGATGCCGTGGTCCGCCCAGGCGCCGGCGGACACACCCGACGGAATCGCCGACGAAGCCGAGGCCGTCCGGCTGCTGGCCGAGGCGGCCGCCGACGTGCGGGCGCGAAGGGGCGCACTGGACGTCGCCTGGGGCGACGTCCATCGGGCGAGGCGCAACGGCTTCGACGTTCCGGTATCCGGTGGGCCCGGAGGGCCCCACGGGATCTTCCGCGTGGCCGGCTTCCGGGAGCTGGACGACGGCACCCGGGTGATGGTCGGTGGGGACACCTACTACTCGGTGATGGAGTTCGGCCCTGCCGGCGTCGAGGCCCGGGTGCTGCTCGCCTATGGGAACGCCACCCAGCCACACTCGTCCCACAACGGGGATCAGCTCGCCCTGTTCGCCCGCCAGGAGATGCGGACTCCCTGGCGGACCCGCGGAGAGATCGAGGCGAACCTGGAGGCCCGGACGGTGCTCCCGAAGGAAGGAGGCTGACGCGCCTCCGACCCGAGCCGACCGGGCTCAGGCCCCGAGAAGCAGCTCCTGGCGGATGCGGTCCATGAGCACCTCTTCCTCCCCTCCAGGGCCATCTGGGCAGCCTGTCTCCGCAGCTCGGGAGACAACGTCTCGCGGACCTGGGTCAGGAGGCTGGAGATGCCGTCGTCGGTGACGCGGCCGTCGTCGACGCGGTCGGCCGAAAAGACCCGGCGGTTGGCTTCGGAGAGCACCGCCGTGAAGCCGGTGCCGTCCAGGCCCTCGAAGACCGGTAGGCGCGCCATCGTGTCGAAGAGGTAGTGACCCTCGTCCAAGGTCCCGACTCCGTCTGCGGCCGCCATCAGGACCGCCAGACAGGCGAACGCTTCGGCTTCCGTCTGCATCTGCATCTGCATGTTCCCTTGCCCAGGTGAGCACTCCAATGGCTTCATGCCTCCCGGGCGCGTCGAGCGCTCTGCCGGGATGGCGAGTCTTCCACCACGGAGAACACGAGAACGCGTCGTGGGGGATCATCCAGCAGAGTCGCGATGCGGTGATCCCGCGCCGTGCGATGGGGACGCCCCTTGAGGACCGCCTCCCCTGCCGGCCTCAGATCTCCTCGGTCAGCTCCAGAAACCGCTTGTAGGGAATCGCGAGCCAGCTCTCGGCCTGGAGCGCTCCGTTGGACATGCTGATGAGGGAGACCTTCGCCGCCGTCTCCTCGTCGGGCGCCTCGTAGATATCGAGGAAATCGTACCGCCCCAGGAGCGCGTAGTGGTCCTTGAACTTCACTTCGGGGCACTTCTCCTTCACCTGCTGCATCCAGGCCCTGCCCAGCTTCTCCCGGTCGCCGACCTGCTTCGACACCTCGGGGGAGAGCTTGGTCATGAGAATGTAGGTCTGCATGGTTCCGCTCCTTTCCTTCCCGGCACGCGTCTGCCCTGCGCGCCCGGGCTGCCTAAAGGTAGGCGGAGCGGAGGCGCGGGTCACCGCGTGCCGGAGGCGCCGGTGGCGAGGCTCGTCACTCGAAGACGTAGGCGATAGCGTGGGCGGCCTGCTCCAGCGTCTCCACGGTGACCGTCGCCAGAGCGTCGAGCTCCTTGAGGGCGTGGATGAGCTCGGGGTCGCGGACCAGCACCAGGGGCAGCCCCGAAGCGACCGCCGTCCCCGCATCCGCCGCCGTGTTCCACTGTCGGTACTTCGGCCCGAAGTAGGCGACCACGACGTCGGCGCGACGCAGCAGAATCCGGGTCCGAAGCGTGTTGAATCTCGCTCCCATGAGGTCCCGGTACCCGGGGCCTGGCTGCTCACCCAGGATGTCCTCGCCGACCGAGTCGGAGCGCTCGTGCACCTCCTGGGGGCCCACGACCCGGGCACGCACGCCCCGGGCCTCCAGGGCCGAACGAAGCACGTTTCGCCAATCGGAGTGGATCTCCCCGGCAGCGTAGATGGTGATGTTGTCCATGGAGGCCATGCTAGGACGGGTCACGGTCCATGGATAGGGGGGACGTAGCCGTCGTAGACGAGGCCCACCCACGCGTCGGGATCGTTGAACCCTCCTCCTCGGCTCCACCGAGCGTCCAGGTCGGCGGTGAGCTTGGCCCCGATCACCTCGGCCCGCGTCAGCCCGCGCCCGATCATCGGCGAGATCCGTTCGTGGACGGTGCGCAGCATGGCCGTGTAGTCCTCGAGGCCGGCCCGGTCACCGAGAGGGCCGTGGCCCGGGATGTACAGGGTGGATGGTCCGGTGCGTGACAGGATGTCCTCGAGGGCGGTGACGAGTCCTTCCAGGGTGCCCCCGTGATCCACGTCGATGAAGGGGTACATGCCGCTGAAGAAGAGATCGCCCATGTGCACGACGTCGGCATCCCTGAAGTAGACCACCGCGTCGCCCGCGGAGTGTGCCGACGGCGCGTGGAAGACCTCCACGACTCCCGCGCCCCACGGGATCGCCATGCGTGACGAGAACACGAGGGCGGGCCGTGCCTCCGAGGGCGTTGCGGGGACGTTCAATCCGCCCAGGGCCGGCATCGTCTGATCGGCGGCCATCAAGGACGCCGTCTCCTCGTGGGCCACGACCGTGGCGCCGGCCTCCACGTAGACGGCGTTGGCGCCGGTGTGGTCGAAGTGCCAGTGCGTGTTCACCAGGTAGCGGGGAGAGAGGCTCGCTTCGGTGGCACCGAGCTGCTGGATCGCGGCCAGGAGCCGGTCGCCCAGCTCGGCGTATCCGGCGTCCACCACCAGGAGGCCGTCGCCTTCCACCGAAACGGCCTGGTTCGCTCCCGTTCCGAACACGGCGTGGACGCTCCCGCGGACGTGGGTCGTTGCCACGGGAATGGCGGCCCAGTCCTGCCGGGCGTGGACCGGAGTCGACAGCCCGGCGACGAGCAGCAGCGTCCCACACGCGCGCGTCGCGGCCGAACGCCGACGGAGGGGCCGAGCCCCCGCCACCTCACACCCCATCCAGCGCCCGCAGGACGAAGTTCCACATGACGAGCTCGGGGACCACGTCGGCGTCGCCGCACTCGTAGCTGATCCCGCCGTTGTCATCGGCGGTACAGCCGAAGAAGACGGCGGCGAGGTCGAGCTCGGGGATCACGAACAGCTTCTGGCCACCATATCCCGAGGCGAAGATCACGCCGTCGGGCACCACGTCGCGACCGGGCCGATCCAGGGGGAGCGTCCACCACTGGAACCCGTAATGGGAGTAGCCCCAATCCGTGTCCGTCCAGGGCCGGAACGAAGCCTCGATCCAGGACTCCGATACGAGCTGCTCCCCGTTCCAACGGCCACCGTTCAGGTACAGCTGTCCGAGCTTGAGAAGGTCCCGGCCACGCAGGTAGAGTCCGTCCTGGCCCCGCGCCGTCCCGTCGTCGGTGGTCTGCCAGAGCCAGTCCTCGATGCCCATGGGCCCGAACAGGTGCTGCCGGGCAAACTCGTCCGCTTCCAGGCCGCTCACGTTGGGGATGAGCCCCGTGAGCAGCATGGAGCACCCGCTGTTGTAGAAGAACCGCGCTCCCGGCTCTTCGATCACGGGCTTCTCGAGGACGTAGCGTACGGCGTCGGGAGCCGTCTTGATGTGGATGTCGTCCCGGTCACGGTCGGTGACGTCCTTCGTGTCCCACCCCAATCCCGCGGTCATGGTGAGGACGTGGCGGAGGGTGATGCTCTTCTTGCGCGGTTCGTCGGCGAAGAGATCCGCCGCCTCCGGGAAGAAGCCGTCGATGGGCTGGTCCCACGTCCCGACCAGGCCCTGTTGGGCGGCTACTCCCACCACCATGGAGGCGACCGACTTGGTGGCGGAGGCGAGGAAATGGCGACGGTCCCTTCCGGTCTGGGGTGTGAAGTACCCCTCGTAGACCAGCACGCCGTTACGGGCGAGGAGAAGCGCGTCCACCTCGCCGATGTCCCTCGATCGGAGTCTCTCGTCCAGGAGGCCCAGCACCAGGGGGTCGAAGCCCTCGGCCGCAGGTGCTCCCACGGCCAAGCCGTCGTCCAGTGCCGCCGGCACCGCCAGCTCGGAGAGCTCCGGCCAGACGGCATTGCCGTCACAGGACGCCGCGCCCATGAGCGCCAGGACCGGGACAGCCCACGAGGCCCGACAGCGGCGGCTCACGTGCCACCTCCCCGGTCCGAGGCGAGCCATGGTGAGAGAATCGCGACGGATATCCCCACCGACAGGCTCCGCGCGCTCCCGGGAATGAAGAGGCCGCCGTCGAGGTCGCGAAGCCCCCACGAGACGCGCAGATCGGTGGCCAGCGAGCGGTGCCCCCATGGCACGGACAGTCCCGCTCCCATGATGCCCGCCACGTCGAGGCGCTTCCACGCGGCACCCATGACGGGATCGTCGCACGGCACGTGGCCCACCCCGGGCACGTCGACCTGCCTGCAACGGACGGTGAGCTTGCCAGCCACTCCCCCGGTGAGATGGACAGACACCCGAGTGGGCGTTCGAAATCGGAGGAGCAAGGGCAGCGCAACGTGATCCCGGTGAAGGGATCCGGTGTGCGCACCACCCTCTCCGAATC
>JBDHGI010000351.1:0-3967 GCA_039589955.1 Gemmatimonadota bacterium
TCCGCATCGGGTGGCGCCTCGGAGCTCGTGACGACACGGGAGTCTGGTCGCTACCACTTCGCTCCATCGTCCCTTCCTTCGAAGCGGGGGTTCCTCTACACCTCCTGTGACGCCAACTGCGTGGCGGCGCAAGAGCTCTGGGTCCACGACCTGGACACCGGCGAGTCCAAGCTCGTCGTGACCGGGGCGCTCCGGGGGTGGTACCTGCACTCGGGGCACGTCGTGTTCGTCCGACCGATGGGGCTGTGTTCGCGCTCCCCTTCGACCTCGGGTCCCTGGAATCCACCGGACCCGCGTTTCCCGTGCTCGAGGGAGTCAAGATCGACGGATTCACACCCGACCTGGACATCACCGCCGACGGCTTCGTTCTGATGATGACCGGGTCGTCCGGGGGGCTCGGCCCGAACCAGGAGGTCGTGTGGGTCACCCGGGACGGCACCGTGCGTCCCGTCGATCCGGCGTGGCGCATGCAGTCAGCCCGCAACCGGGGCTGGACGCTCTCGCCCGACGGAAGCCGGCTCGCCATCGCGCTCAACACGGTGGAGGGTGACGACATCTGGGTGAAGGAGCTCGATGACGGACCTCTGCTCCGCCTCACCGACGACCCGGCGGAGGATGCCCGGCCCTATTGGTCCAGGGACGGCGAGCTCATCTACTTCCTCGGCCGTCGACGGGACGGCGTCAGTGACCTCTACGTGCGCAGGGCCGACGGAGCGGACGAGGTCCGCCCGGTCCTGGCCGGCGAGCGGAGCCTGTGGGAGCTCACCTGGACGCCCGACGACGAGTGGATGGTTGCCCGCGCAGGGGGAAGGCAGGGCGAGCAGGGCTCGCGGAACATCGTCGCCTATCACATGGGTGGGGACTCCGCCGAGGTGGAGCTCCTGACGTCGGAGTACGACGCGGTGGCGCCCAAGCTCTCTCCCGACGGCCGTTGGCTCGCGTACGCATCGGAGGAGTCCGGCCAATGGGAGGTGTACGTGCGGCCGTTCCCCGACGTCACGTCGGGCCGGACGGTCGTCTCACGGGGGGGAGGTAACAGCCCCCTGTGGGCGCACCACGGGCGTGAGATCTTCTACATCTCCAGCGACGGCCAGATGATGTCTGCGACCGTGGAGGCGGGCTCGGCGTTCCGGGTCACCGAGCGGAGCGCACTCTTCGATCTGCCCGCCGGATCCTACGTGAGTCCGCTCTCCACGGCCTACGACATCACTCCGGATGACGAGCAGTTCATCCTGGTCCGGTCGCGGGGCGTCGGACTCGAGGAGCGTGCACCGCTCGTGCTGATCGAGAACTGGCTCGAGGAGGTGAAGGAGCGGGCCGGGGGCTGATGCTCTCGACCGATGAGCGCCGGGTGATCTGGGCGGGGTGCCGCGGCATGCGACTCCAAGAGTTGGGTTGATCAGGTCACAGGGATATCCAGATCCAGTACCGTCTCCCCATACACCCTCACGACAATCGTTGCCCCGATCAGCGTGGTCTGGTCCACGAGCTGATGCCCGTGCAGGAAGTAGTGGGGCCGGACGCGCTCGATGTAGTCGCCGCAAGCTGTGGGACGTCGAGACCCGAGGCGAGCGCCTGTCCGTCGAGGCCCCGCACGATCCGCGGCCCACGGGAGTGGACCGTCCCGACGACATGCCGGCGGCTCTGTCGTTTGCCGGGGGTATTGGCGCCATCGCCTTCACGCCGGACTCGAGGCATCTGGCCGCCGGCGACGGGGAGGTGATCCGCCTGTGGTCGGCGGGGACCGGCCGGCAAACGGGAACCTTCGTTGGCCACGGGGCCATGCATCCCATCCTCGGACGGTACGAAGGCGCGCCGCGGATCCGGCACGTGGGGTTCTCCGCATCCGGGCAACGGGCGCTGACCGTCGGCGTGGATTCGGCGCTCCGGGTCTGGGACGTGCCGTCGGGGCAGGAGATCTGGAGCACCGTTCCCGATCGCTGCTGCATCGACCTGGGGGACATCAGCCCCGATGGGCGCTACGCCGTCTGGGCCGGGTGCCCCGGCGTGCGGGTGTACGAGGTTGGGTGAGGGAGGGCGGGCGGTGAAGATGGACTCGGAGGCTGTCACACCCCTGGGGTACACTGTCCTCGCGGGCCAAGAAACGAAGATCGGACCCGTCGACACGAGACCTTAGCGAGGAGGGCCATGTTCGAGCTCGAGCCGAGGATCGAGATGATGCAGCACATCGCCAGGAACCGGTGCGCCGGAACGGTCTTCGGGGGAAGGAGGTGAGCCCCTCCGATGCCGCGGCCATCGTCTGCGTCTCCGTCGTCGGAGCCCTCTACCGCCGACGGACCAGGATCGTCAGTCCGTGCGCAGCGCCACCATGGGATCGATGGAGAGCGCTCGCCGGGCCGGAATCCAGGCCGCCGCCAGGGCCACGGCGAAGAGCACCGCGCTGGAGGCCAGGAGATCCACCAGCGTCAACGACTCGTTGCCGTAGGCCACGCCCTCCAGCGCTCGGGCGAGGAGGAGCGCACCCGCCACGCCCAGCCCCAGGCCCAGCAGCGTGACCGTGAGGCTCTGCCGGAGCACCAGCCCGAGGACCGCGGAGCCCTCTGCTCCGAGTGACAGCCTCAGACCCAACTCCCTGGTCCGTCGGACCACGGTGAACGCGATGGTGCCGTAGAGGCCGGCGGCGACGAGGAACAACGCCACCGATCCGAAGATCCCCAGGACCGCGGTGACGACCCGGGGGCGAGCCGTGACGGTGGCCAGGCGGCTCTCCATGGACATGACCGAAGTGAGGGCCGTGTTGGAGTTCATCGCTGCCAAGGTGCCCCGGACGGTCTGAGCGAGGTCGGCGGTGTTCCGGGTGCTCCGGATCATGACGCCGGTGCCCAACCTCGGCGCCTGACGGATGGACACGTACGCCTGCCGCTCCGCGGGCGCGCCCACCTCGTCCAGTTGCACGTCCTTCGCGATGCCCACGACTTGGGCGCCCTCGATCTCGAACTCCGGCCAGGCGATGCGGATGCTGCGCCCGATGGAGCCGCCGTCGGGAAAGTACTCCTGCGCGGCCAGCTCGTTGAGGACGACCACGGGTTGGGAGTCGACGTCATCGGTGGCCTCGATGCCCCGGCCGGCCACCAGCTCGACTCCCAGGGCCTCGAAGTGTCCGTCCGCGACCGGCTGGATCCGCACCCAACTGTGGGTGGCGGGCGTGAGGTCCGGACGGCCCTCGGAGCTCAGCACCAGATTCCGCCAGGTGGGACCGCCCATGGGCACCTCGCCCAGAGTGGCGTGGTCCACACCGGGTATCGCGCGGATGCGCTCAAGAAACGCGGCATGGAACCCCCCCGGCTCGATCCCGGCCAGCTCGTCGGTGGGGCTGAGGCTGTACAGGGCCGTGAAGAGGTTCTCCCGGTCGTATCCCAGGGAAACGTCCTGCATGCTGCGCAGGCCGTTCATCATTACGGTCGCGCCGGTGAGGAGCACCATGGCCAGCGCGACCTGGACGACGATGAGGCCGTTTCTCCCGAGCGGCAGCGCCGACCACCGGCTCCCCAGCGTCTGGGTCCGCCCTCCCCGCATGGTTGTGCTCGGGTCGGCGCGGGAGCCCTGCCAGGCAGGAAGGAGGCCGAAGGCAACGCCCACGCAGGCGGTGAGGATGCCGGCGAAGGCCACCACGGTCCAATCGATGCCCAGGGCCTCCGGGTTCAGGTATTGCAGCTCTCTTCCGCCGGTGGTGCCCAGGGCGTTCGAGAGCCACCTACCCAGGACATTCACACCGAATCCCGCGAGGGCGACGCCCGCTGCGCCCCCCACCAGGGCGAGGATCATGCTCTCGGTCATGAACTGCCGCACGAGGCGGGAACGGGCGGCGCCGAGGGAAGCCCTCACGGCTGCTTCACGCACCCGCGTTGCGCCCCTGGCCAAAACGAGGCCGGCCAGATTGGCCGTGGCCATCAACACCACGAGGAGCACCGCACCGAAGAGCGCCAGCATGGACGCCCTGGCCAGC
>JBDHGI010000352.1:0-6811 GCA_039589955.1 Gemmatimonadota bacterium
CGGACCGGCGACGGACATCTATGCGCTCGGCTGCGTGCTGTACGAGATGCTCGTGGGTGAGCCGCCGTACACGGGCAGCACCCCGCAGGCGATCCTCGGCAAGATCATCCAGGCGGAGCCGGTCTCGGCGACGAAGACTAGACGGACCGTGCCCGCGAACGTCGATGGAGCGATCCGCAGGGCGCTGGAGAAGGTACCGGCGGATCGGTTCAGGACGGCGAGTGAGTTCGCGGGTGCGCTGGGCGATGCGGGGTTCCGACACGGGGGAGCAGAAGCTGCATCGGCGGCGCCAACCAGCCTCTGGAATCCGCTGTCGGTTGCCGCGACCGCCGTCGCGGCGATCCTCGGTGTCGCGCTCGTTTGGTCGACCTTCGCGCGGCAGCCTGGAACCGCGGCCAGAGTCGTCCGGTACGCCATCGATTTGCCGGAAGAGCAGGAGGCGCTTCAGACGTGGGGCAGTGGCGTGGCGTTGTCTCCGGACGGATCCCGGCTGGCCTATGTTGGACGCAACGAGGCGCGCGACGGCCTGCAGCTCTGGCTTCGAAATCGAGACCAGCTGAGTGCCGATCGATTGGCAGGGACCGAGGGAGCGTGGCAGCCGTTCTTTTCACCGGATGGCCAGAGCATCGGGTTCGTGACCGCCGACCGCGATCTCAAGGTCGCGTCACTCCGCGGCGAGCCTCCGCTGACTCTCGCCACAGGCGTCGGTCGCGGCGGGGGGAGCTGGGGAACCGACGGATACGTCTACTTTCTGCCTTTGAGACGAGGGTTGGCCCGCGTCCTGGCGACAGGAGCGGGAGTCCCGGAGCAGGTATCCGTCGTCGACACGGCAGGGGGGGAACTGGGGCATCGATGGCCACAGGCCCTTCCGAGCTCTCGTGGCGTTCTCATGACGGTCAGGTACGCCGACGACCCTGCGGCAATCGCAGTGCTGGACCTGGCGGCTGGAGATCATGAAGTGCTGGTACAGGGCGTCTACGCGCAGTACTCGCCAACCGGCCATCTCGTCTACGTGCGGGAAGACGGCCTGTTGCTCGCCGCGCCGTTCGACGAAGAGAGGCTGACGCTCACCGGGCCCTCCGTACCCATGTTGGACGGCGTGGTGGTCGACACGAACCCGGAGGCGGACCTGTCGCTCTCCGGGTCGGGCACCCTCGTCTATCGGACCGGGGTCGAACTCGTCGAGCCCCAGGACCTGGTGTGGGTTTCGTTCGACGGAACGATCCGAGAGGTCGACCCCGGATGGACGGCCAACTTCACGGCCAACTTCTCTCCGATCGCCATTTCGCCGGACGGAACCCAATTGGCCATTTCGATCGACGAAGGCGGCAGTCGGCAGTTGTGGGTGAAGGAGCTCGATCAGGGGCCGTTGGCCAAGCTCACGTTCGAGGGGTCTCAGAACATCGATCCGACGTGGACTCCTGATGGCCAATTCGTCGTGTTCTCTTCCAATCGCATGGGGGGCTTGGACCTGTACAGGAAGCGTGCCGACGGAAGCGCGCCGGCCGAGCTCTTGTTCGACCACGAGGGCGACATCGTACAGTCGTCCTTCTCCGCCGACGGCGAGTGGATCGTGTTCCAGCTGCTCGGAACGACGACGGACATCCTCGGCTTCAGACCCTCGTCAGGGGAGGATCCCGTTGAGCTCGTGGCGGGCACGTCTGCCAACGAGGTAGACCCGGCGCTGTCGCCGGACGGGCGTTGGTTGGCGTACTCCTCCGACGTGACGAGCCAAGGGGAGGTCTACGTGCGCCCGTTCCCGAACGTGAACGACGCGCGCTGGGTCGTGTCCACGGACGGCGGCGGGCGACCCCAGTGGAGCGTCGACGGTCGGACGCTGTTCTATCGGGGCCCCGGACCCGAAATGATCGCCGTGGAAGTCCTAGACGGGCCTACGTTCGCCACCGGCGAACGGCGGGTGCTCTTTCCATCGGGGGATCTCGCGCGTTGGGACGTTGCCCCTGACGGGAGCGGCTTCATGTCCGTTAGAAGCCGAAGCGTGGATCGGGCGGTCCGACTGATCGTGGTGGAGAACTTCAATGAGGAGCTGAAGCGGCTCGTGCCAAACTGAGGGTCCCGTCTGCCTGCTCGCAGTCTTGCTCGCAGTTGGGCCGTGCAACTGACCAAGCCAACGGAAGCCGCGAAGTTCGGAGCCGTATGGGAACAGTGGCCTGGAGCCCCAACGAAGGCGAACAAAAGCCCCGAAGACAACTCCTAAACCAGTAGGTTCGGGGTTCGAGTCCCTGGCGGGGCACTGGCCGGGAGTCCGTGGAAGGCAAGGGCTTCCGGCTTTTTCGTGTCGGTGAGTTTCGGGCCGGAAAGGGCCAATGAGACCCCAACTGGGGCCCGAAAAGCTCAGGTTGGGTCAGGGGAGCTGACGAGAAATCGGTCGTACTGAGGGGAGCTCGAGGCGCACGCTCATCCCCGAGACTCTGTGCAAGTCAGGCCAGCATGCCCTATACATGTGAGCCACTGCCGAGTGTGCCGAGACCCTGCCCATGTCCGACGTCGTCGCTCGCCTGAACACTGCCCTTGAGGGCCGCTACGCCATTGAGCGGGAGCTCGGTGCAGGCGGCATGGGTGAGGTGTATCGTGCCCGGGATACCCGGCTCGACCGCCACGTCGCGATCAAGATCATACCAGCGGCTGTGGCCGCCGTTCCGGAACGCGTTGCGAGGCTCGAGCGAGAAGCGAAGCTGCTCGCGTCGCTCAATCACCCCAACATCGCGTCCATCTACAACATCGAAGAGCACCGCGGAATCCGATTCCTCGTCCTGGAATTGGTGGAGGGAGAGTCGCTCAGAGCCCGGCTGGCGCGGGGCCCGATCGCGGCTCCCGAGGTGGTCGAGATCGGCCGGCAGGTGGCGGATGCGCTGAAAGCCGCGCACGACGCGGGCATCGTCCACCGCGACCTGAAGCCAGCCAACGTCATGGTCTCGCACGAAGGCGGCCGCATCAAGGTGCTCGACTTTGGGATCGCGAAGGTGCTGAAGGCCGAGGGAGCTTCCAGGGCGTCGATCGCCCTGACGGGCACGGGCACCACGCTCGGCACCACGCCGTACATGAGCCCCGAGCAGCTGCGAGGAGAAGCCATCGATCATCGCTCGGACATCTGGTCATTTGGCTGCTTGCTGTTCGAGTGCCTCTCGGGTCGGGGTCCGTTCACGGGCGGCACTGCGGCCGCGAGCGTGGCCGCGATCCTCACCGCCGATCCGGACTGGGGAGCCCTACCCTCGGCCACGCCCTCGCGACTCCGTACGCTGCTCCGGCGCTGCTTGGAGCGGGATCCCGGCAGCAGATACCAGGATATGCTGAGGCTCCGAGCGGACCTCCTCCCCGTGGCGCATGCCCGGACCACTGTGGAACGCTCTTGGTGGGGCTTCGCCCTTGCGGCCATCGTCACCGCGGGAATCGCCGGCCTCTGGGCCGCGGGAATGTCTCCCATCGCGTCAGGCCCGACTGGCTCCTCGGATGCAGGACCGATCAACTCTCTCGCCGTCCTGCCGTTCCAGAATCTCAGCGGGGACACCGAACAGGACTACATCGCGCTGGCGATGACCGAGATGCTGACGACGAACCTGGGAAAGCTCCCGCTCCGGGTCTCAGGCCGCGAGTCCGCGATGGAGTTCGAAGAGTCAGACGCCCCGGCGGTGCAGATCGCGGGCCAACTCGGCGTCGATGCGCTCGTGCGAGGCTCCCTCGTCAAGATCGGTGACAATGTGCAGATCTCGGTGCGACTCATCGACGCACGAGAGACGGAGGACCTCCTCTGGACGGAGAGCTACGCGGGGACGTCGCTAGAGGTTTTCGGGCTGATGAGCGAATCCTCGGCGACCATCGCTGGCCAGATCGGTGCGCTGACCGCTGAGGCCCAGCGAAGGCTCGCCGGTGTCCGGCCGATCGATCCCAGGGCCGAACAGCTGTTCTGGCGGGGATTCACCGAGCTGGAGAACTATACACGCGTTGGCGCATGCCGAACTCGCCCGGGCCTACCTGCTCGCGATCCAGTTTGGCTACCTGTCCAGCGACGAGACGCTCCCGCTCGTTCGCGCTTCCGCCGAGCGTGCGCTCGAGCTCGATCCCACGCTCGCTGATGCACGAGCCGCGCTCGAGCGGCTCGACTACCAGGCGTCACGCGATTGGACAGGGATCGAGGAGAGGCTCCGCGCCGTCGTGGAGGAGCATCCGAACTCCGTAGGCGGCTGGCACCAGTACAGCCACGTCGTGGCGTCCAAGATGAAGCTGGACGAAGCGATCGAGGCAGCTCGGCGAGGTCGCGAGGTCGACCCCCTCTCGCGCACGCTCAGGCTCCATCTGAGCCAGGTTTATCGCCAGGCACGCCGCTGGGAGGACGCGATCGCGATCGCCGATTCGACTCTAGAGCGGTATCCGGACTACGGGCGCATCCGGGGCGGGAGAGCGGCCAGCTATCGCCAGGTGGGCAGGATCGAGGACGCGATCCAGGAACACAGAGCCCTACTCTCGGTCTCACGCGAGCCGGACAACATTGCATCCCTCGCGATCACGCTTGCCCGCGCCGGTAGACGGGAGGAGGCACGGGAGCTCTTGAGAGAGCTCATGCCTCTTGGGGGGCCGTGGCGGGTCGGTCTTGTGTACGGTGCGCTCGGGGATATCGACTTGGCCTTCCAGTGGGTCGGTCGCGCGATCGACCAGAACACCGGGCCGATCGCGGACATGCTGATCGACCCCGGGCACGATGACCTGCGTGCTCATCCCGCACGGTGGGAAGCGCTATTGCGCCGAGCGGGCTTTCCCGAGTCTCTCATCGCTGCGCAACGCACGGTTAGCTGACTCTGACGAATCAGTGGGTTCGGGGTTCGAGTCCCTGGCGGGGCATGGGCCGTGAGTCCTTGGAAGGCAAGGACTTCCGGCATTCTTGTTTTGGCATGGTTCGGGCAGAAACCCGAGACCCTGTTCAAACCGGGCCGTCGTGTCCTAACATGGGGCCGTGCCCGAGAGTCTCGAGATCCTGCTCATGTCCGACCCCGTCGCTCGCCTGAACGCGGCCCTGGAGAGCCGCCACCGTTGAACATGAGCTCGGCTGGGTGGACTCGTGCCACGCGGAAGCTCGCGCCACCAAAATCGCCAGTCCGTGATCCGCTTGGGTTAGGTGCGACGATGGAGGTTGAACTCGCATGAGGAAGTTCGCGTTTTTCTACTTGATGGTGGAGGAATCCGAGGCCATCCCTCGGGCCGTTCCCAAGCATGTGCAGTATTGGGAGGCCCATCGTCCGCCGGGCTACAGCGGAGGGCCGTTCACCGATCGGTCTGGGGGTCTGATCGTCTTTGAGGCGTCGGACCTCTCGTCAGCCGAAGAGATTGTGGGGGGCGACCCTTTCGTGAAAGAGGGACTCCTCGCCCAGTTGTGGCTGAAGGAATGGGGCGCTCGGTGACTCCGCCTCAGCGATCTGATTGATGGTGCAGCGTGCCCTTCTTGGTGCCAGGGGCCGGGCCGACGGGAGCCCGGGCGACGCTCCCCCGGGGTCGTCGCCTGCATTCCACCGGTGCTGTGAGGCACGCAACGCCCCTATCAGGAGAGGGAGCGACCCGCGAGGGCGCTGGCGTCGATGGCCCTGAGTTTGGAGAACAGGACCGCGTTTGTGACCGGCGCCTCCGGCTTCGTGGGCAGCACCCTTGCCACGGAGTTGGCTAACCGCGGAGCCACCGTCCGCGCGCTGGTCCGTTCCCCGACGAAGGCCTCCTATCTCCGAGACGTGCATCGCGTCGAGATCGTCGTCGGCGACATCAGGGACGCAGCTCGCATGCGGGAGCTGTCCATCGGAAGTGATTGGGTGTTTGGCGTGGCGGCCTTGATGCGGGGCAGCCATGACCAGCAACACGAGGTCAACGTCGAGGGTACCCGGTCGCTCGTGGAAGCCGCAGCCTCAGCCGGTGTCGGCCGTTATGTGCATGTCAGCACCCTGTCGGTGTACGGCTCCGGCCGCCATGGGTCCATCACGGAAGACATGGGACCGGCCCCCGCCAGGGACCCATACTCCGTCACCAAGGCCAAGGCCGAGGAGGTCGTACGGGAGGTCGGAGGTGTATGCAAGCTCTCGTACTCGATCCTTCGCTGCGGCAACATGTACGGCCCCCGCTCGGAGTTCTGGGCAGCCGGCATGATGAAGCTGGCCAGGCGCAAGCCGACCGTATACATCGGCAACGGCTCGGGGACCTGTCCGGCCATTCATATAGATGACATCACCGACCTGCTCATCATGCTTGCCACACACCCCGCAGCCGATGGCGAGGCCTTTAACGGTGCGCCCGATCCCCCGCCGACGTGGAGGGAGTTCATCGGCGGATACCAGAAGCTCGCGGGACACCAACAGTGGATCGGCCTTCCCCTCGTGTTCTTCAAGATCCTCACCAAGCTCATTGCTCTTCTGTCGCCAACGGCATCGATGGGTAAGGAAGCCCCACACATCTTGGAGTTCTTCACATCGTCCGACGCGAGCTGGTCGATGGGCAAAGCTCGGAGGTTGTTGGGCTGGCAGGCACGGATCGGGTTGGAGGAAGGAATCGAGCGGTGTGCGCCGTGGCTCCGCGCGCAGGGGTTGCTTCGCGACTCAACTCGAGAATGACGCTGACCCTCTTGGCGGGGCACTGTCCGGGAGTCCTTGTACGGCAAGGGCTTCCGGACGGCTCTCGAAGACACTCAGCTGCAATGTGACCCGGCTGGAACAGGAGATCGGGTCCATCAGAGGTTCCCTCGTCGTGAACGATGTCCTTCCTCGCTCCGAGCTTGGAGTTGTGTTCGGTGAGGCCGGCTACTCGGTCGTCATCGATC
>JBDHGI010000353.1:0-3921 GCA_039589955.1 Gemmatimonadota bacterium
GGCTCCTGCGGATGGCCATGGAGGACTTTCCCCAGGCGGTGCGGCTCCTGCGAGCGAGCCTGGACACCGACCCCGTCCAGCCGCTGGGGTGGGTCAACCTCGGGCTGGCGCTGGCGGGGGCCGGCGATCCCGCGGGTGCCGCGAGCGCCTACCGCCGGGCCATCGAGCTCGATCCCCACGAATCCGTGGCCCACTGCAACCTGGGGAACCTGGAGCAGCGCGGAGGACGGCTGGAGGAGGCCGCGCGGGCGTACCGCTCCGCCGTCGAGACCGACCCGGGAATGGGACGCGCCCACTTCGAGCTGGCCCGGGTGTACATTCGCCTCGAGCGCTTCGCCGACGCCATACCTCATGCCCGACGGGCGGCGGAGTTCCTTCCCGATCACGCTCCCTCCCGCCAGATGCTTCGAGACCTCAGCGAGGCCCTTCATGACCCACGATGAATACCTCGCCCGTGACGCCCTGGGCCTGGCCGACCTCGTCCGTGCGGGTAAGGTAACCGCGGCGGAGCTCCTCGAAGTCGCGCTCGAGCGGGTCCACCGCCTGAATCCGGAGCTCAACGCCGTGGTGCGCCTCATGGAAGCCGAGGCCCGGGAGGCCGCCGACGATCCGCCCTCGGGGCCCTTCGCCGGCGTCCCCTACCTGGTCAAGGATCTGCTGAGCCACTGCGCCGGCCACCCCACGTCGGCGGGGAGCCGCCTTCTCTCGGACCTCACGGTGGATCACGACTCGGAGCTGGTGAGGAGGATTCGCGCCTCGGGGTTGATCATCGCCGGCAAGACCAACCTCCCCGAGTGGGGGCTGGTGCCGTACACGGAGTCCGAGCTCTACGGCCCCTGCCGGAACCCGTGGGATCCTGACCGGACGCCGGGTGGGTCCAGCGGTGGCTCAGCCGCCGCGGTGGCGGCGGGAATCGTGCCCATGGCGGGAGGAGGCGACGGCGGCGGCTCCATCAGGATCCCCGCCGCGTGTTGCGGCCTCTTCGGGCTCAAGCCCACCCGAGGCCGCACACCCACGGGACCCGACTACGGCCAGCTCTGGCGGGGAGCCGTCGTCGAGCACACCCTCACCCGGTCCGTGCGGGACAGCGCGGCCATGCTGGACGCCACCCGGGGTCCCGATCCCGGAGCCCCCTATCATGCGCCGCCCCCCCGAGGCCCCTACCTGGACGAGGTGGATCGAGATCCGGAGCGTCTGCGTATCGCCTACACGGCGCAGCCGCTGATCGGCTCGGGCGAGGTCCACCCCGACTGTCGCTCGGCCGTGGAGCAGGTGGCATCGCTGATGGAGGGGCTCGGCCACGAGGTGGAGGCCGCCCACCCCGTCTTCGACGGGAGGGCCTTCGCCCAGGCCTTCCTCACCATGGCCGCCGTGGAGCTGAGCGCCGATCTCGCCGAATTCCGCAAGCTGACGGGCAGGCGCCCCCGCCGTCGCCAGGTCGAGGCGGCCAGCTGGGCAGTGGCCCTCCGGGGTACCGCCACGAGCGCGACCGAGTATGCGATGGCCCTCCGGAAGCTCGAGTCCGTCGGCAGGGAGACGGGGTCCTTCTTCGAGGCGTACGACCTGCTCCTCACACCCACGGTCGCCACTCCTCCGCCACCCCTGGGTAGCCTGGCCCCGTCTCCCCTGGAGCAGGCTCTCCTGAGGTTCCTGGGTGCGGTAGGGTCAGGGGCGCTCGTCAAAGCCGTCGGGCCCCTCGATGCGCTGGTGGACACCGCGTTTGCCTTCATCCCGTGGACTCCGCTGTTCAACGCCACCGGCCAGCCCGCCATGTCGGTACCTCTCGTCTGGAACGAGGAGGGCCTCCCCGTGGGGGTCCACTTCGTCGGGCGCTTCGGACGGGAAGACGTGTTATTCCGCGTGGCAGGGCAGCTCGAGCGGGCCCGGCCGTGGTTCCACCGACTGCCGAGGCTTGCCCGCGCACACTAGTGTCACAAGTCGATCCAGGTGGGAGGATGCCCCGCGCCCTCGAGGAAGCGGAGCATGTCTTCCCCCCGTATGGCCGTGGTCATGGCGTTGTCGAGAGGGTGCGCGTTCCAGATCTCCTCAGGACGGAGACCCCGATCCAGAGCGACGCTCACGGCCCCGCCGACATCGTTTACCACCGCGAACGGCGTAACCGAGCCGGGCTCGACTCCCAGATAGCGCATCAGGCGTTCCCGGCTGCCGAAGGACAAACGCCCCGACACGCCGAGGGTCCTGGCCACGGACCTCAGGTCGATGTCCCGATCGGACCGGGCCACCAACAGCCACATGACCCCCTTCTTGTCTCGCAGGAAGAGGTTCTTGGTGTGGGCCCCGGGAAGATCTCCCTTGAGGGCCTGGGCCTCCTCGACCGTGAATACCGGGGCGTGTCGATGCGTCGCGTGCTCGATGCCCAGGGCGTCGAGGCGGGCCAAGAGATCCTCCGGCGTGGCCGGTGGCGTCCCGTCATCCAGTGCGAGAGGTGGATCCGCGGAGCTCATCGGGTTCTCCTTGTCACCTGAGGGTTGGATCCGAGCGTCTCCCGCACGAAGGTCACGATTCGCGCGGTCACCGGATCCGTGGAGCGCGGCGACATGATCCGGCCGGCGATGATGTGGCGGTCACGATCGTCTACCTCCCTCACCGCCTCCATTCGCTTGAGAGGAGAGCCCAGCTCCCGAAACGCGCGCCGCGTTTCCCGGAGATCGACGACCCGGTCGTCTTCCCCGTGGAGAATCAGCGTCGGTATCCGGATCACCCCAAGATCCATGGTACGCACCGCCTCCACCAGCGCCATCATGTGCAGAAGCGCGCTGACGGGGTAGCAGGTGGTCCAGTGGTGCGCCTGCTCGGCGTTGGCCGGCTCGAAGCATCGCTCCGACCCGATGAGGAGTCGGGCGAGGCCACCCCCCCAGGGCCACAGCAACAGGCGGGAGGCACGGTCCCTCGGCTGGAAGTTGGGGGAGAGGAGCACCAGCCCTTGGACGACCCCACGCCTCTTGGCCCGGGCGGCGCCCCAGACCGCCAGCGTCCCCCCAGTGGACGTCCCCAGGACCACCACGCGATCTCCGATGCGCGCTCCCACGGCCAGGGCCTCCTCCACGTCGCCGAGCCAATCCGACCCCCGTACCCGACCCAGCGCTGCTCCGTCCTGTCCATGCCCGCTCAGGCGTGCGTAGTAGAGGTTGGCCCCGAGGGAATCGGCCACGAGGCGGGGCAACGGATCGATCTCGTGACGGTCTGCGCTGAAGCCGTGAAGGTAGACGACGGAGAGCGGGGTCCGCCGACGAGCGCCACCGACCCACACGATCTCCTTTTGCTCTCCCTCGCGAAGATCCGGGAGGGCTTCCTCGGAGCGGATCAGGTAGCCCTCGACGTCCTCCGGGAGATCTTCGACGTCGGGCGGATCGCCCAGGCGCGCCCGGGGGCCCAGCGCGATCCCCACGATCACGGCCATCAGCAGAATCAGAATGCCCTTGGGACCTGCTCGGCGTGTCGCCACGTCTTTCCCCTGTCCGGCGCTGTCCGGCACGCGATCCGGGGGCGCGTCTCCGGGAAAGCCACCTTATGGGTGAGCCGACCCGCCGGCAACGCCGGCGGGACCGCCGGAGGCATCCAGCAGAACCCTCGATATGCACCTTCGCGCGGCATGGCGCCGCAAGGGCCCACGCCCCATGATTGGCTCATCACCGCCCGCACCGGGATCAAGGAGAGCCTCATGCTAGGTAGGGAACATGCTGCCGGGCACCCCGCCCTCACCGACAGCGACACGGGGCTGGCCAACCTGCTGCACTTCGAGCTTGTCTTCAGCTACATGTTCCAGGCGGCGGACCGCGGTGCGCCCCTGACGGTCATGCTGGTGTCCACGCCTGTGACCGATGCCCGCATGCTCCGGACCCTCGGGAAGACGATGGGCGGAACGACCCGATCCGCCGACCTGGTGGCGCACCTGGGGAA
>JBDHGI010000354.1:0-3916 GCA_039589955.1 Gemmatimonadota bacterium
AAGACTTATTGAAGACTTAGGCTCCCCATGAAAAACGGCCCAAGGCCGAAAAGCCTTGAGCCGCTTAGTGCCCCGCCAGGGACTCGAACCCCGAACCTACTGATTAAGAGTCAGTTGCTCTACCAGTTGAGCTAGCGGGGCGCACACTCTCCCATGTGTTGTCGGGAGCAGTAAAAAGTACCCCATCCGCCGGGTGGGTCAACCTCGGTCTCTGCGGATCGCGGGCCGCCCAGGAGGCGACGCCGACAGCCAGGTCTGCCCTGCCTCAGCCGCCCGCCGCCACGGGCCCCTGGGCCTTCACCTCCACCTGGACGTCGAGCCCTTCCCGGACGCTCTGGGTGACGATGCAGAAGTCCTCGAACAGCTCGAGGCACCGGCCGAGCCGCTCTTCGGGCACGGCGTCCACGACGGGCTCCAGGGTGACGTGCAACGACCCGATGCGGAGGCGGCCCTTGTCGTTCCGGACCACCGACACGTCCACGGTGGCCCGGACGTTGACCACCGGGACCCGGGCCTTCTGAAGGCAGAACAGGAGGCTGGCGGCCAGGCAGTTCCCCACGGCAGCCCCGAGGAGCCGGGAGGGGTTGGGCGCGGTTCCCTCGCCGACGGGCTCGGGCTCGTCGGTCCGCAGGGTGGGCCAGGACGGGTTGTCGAAGGAGATGTCGAACTTGAAGCAGTCCTGCTGATCCACGGTCAGCGAGAAACCGGTATGCTCGCTCACGGCTACCTCCAGGGGGTTCGGGCCACCCGAAAGATGGCCTCGGCGCGTCTCCCGGGTACCCGGAGCCTGCCGGGGGTTTCTGTGGGGGTTTTCCCACCTTGCCCAGGGGCATTCTTCCTACAGACATTGTCTGGGAACAGGACCCAACGTGAGTGCACTCCGCGCGGGATCGCGCGGCAGACGATTCCCCATCCAGAGATGTCCTGGAGGCAGAACATGCGGAAGCTCTTCCTCGTCACGCTCTCGGCGGCGCTGGCTGCCTGTGCCGAGCCGGCCGAGCCACCGGCCACCTCGGCGGAGGTCGCCGTCGCCCCTGCGGCCGACGCGGTCGTCGTTCCTCTGACCGCGATGCAGGAGGAGGGCAGGGGGATCTACGAGACGGTCTGCTGGACCTGCCACGGCCCGGCCGGTCGCGGGGACGGGCCCGCCGTACAGGCAGGCTCCGTCACTCCGCCTCCCACGTTCCACACGCGGTTCTACGCCGAGTCCTCGGCAGCAGCATTGGAGCGGCGCTTCCGGGCCGGGATGGCAGGGGCGGATCCGAATCACCCCCACATGCAGTACGTGTCCTCGCTCCTCCGGACGGAGTCCTTCGCCGCGGCCCTGGCGTACATCCCGGCCCTGGCCTATCCGACGGAGATCCCGGGAAGCGCCATCAACGGAGGGCGCCTGTACGCCTTCCGGTGCGCCGGCTGCCACGGGCAGAGCGGGCGGGGTGACGGGCCCGGCTCGGAGAACCTCATCGACGTTCGGCCGGCCGACTTCACGGCGGACACTCTCATCGCGGCCCGGAACTGGGACGCGCTCTTCGCCCGGGTCCGCGAAGGGGGACGGACCGTCCACGGATCGTCCATGCCCCCATGGGGGATCATCCTCTCGGAAGCGGATATCTGGGACCTTGTGGCGTATTTGGCCACGTTCCAAAGAGGCGCGCTCGCGCCGCCAAGCTGGTCCGACTGACGAACGCGGCCCCTCCGCGGCACCACACTGGGCCGATTGACTGAGGGCCTGCATGGGCCCTCAATCAGGTCCGAGCGGTAGCCTCATCGGGCCTCTCGCGGGGGGCCCGGTCACTCAGCCGGGTGATCGTACGGACCAAAGTATGGAGAGAATCCCCCCCGATGGAGGGGCTTTTTCCCTACAGATGCGATGGGGCTGCTTCCGACTGGCGCGTCTCCGGTGCGCCTAGTGAATTGCACCCCGGACATTCGCCAATCCGTAAGCACCGGGAGCTCGGAGTATGCACCGTCCTCCATCGTCGCACGGGATTCCCGAGGGCGGCCCTGCCCAGAGCCGACGTCAAGTCCGTGAATCTCCGAAGTCTGCCGTCCCGGGGCCCAATCCTCTCCGGCCCGAGAGGGGCACGGCGTGAGCCCACCGAGTGTGGCCCAGCCCGGCAGTCTCTTTCGGAGACTCGTCCTCGTTGCCGGGATCCTGGCCGTGGTGGCCGTGATCGCCTCGCCCTTGCTGGCCAGGCGCCATTCCTCCGTTCCACAGCCGATCGAATTCAACCACCGCAAGCATACGCAGGATCTTCAGTTGACGTGCAGCCTCTGCCATCAGTACGTCGGCACGAGCGCTCACTCTGGCCTGCCAGGCGAGGAAACGTGTGGCCTGTGCCATTCGACTCAGCAAGGGGAATCTGAAGAGGCCGCGAGGGTCACGGCGCTTCTCGAGGCGGGCGAACCCGTGAGGTTCAACAAGTTGTTCGGGCTGCCGGAGCATGTCTTCTACACGCATCGCCGCCACGTGACGCTGGGTGAGGTGGAGTGCGTCGATTGCCACGGCGACATCGCCGACACCGAGCGTCCGCCTAGGAGACCGCTCGTGACGGTGGACATGGATTTCTGCATGGACTGCCATGAGGCGCGCGAAGTGAGCAACGACTGCAACGCGTGCCACAGGTGACCGAGGGAGTCCCATCATGAGCCCCAACCGACGTGATTTCCTTTGGACCATGGGGACGGCGGCGGGGGCCATCGCGCTCCTGGCCGTAGAGGACCGCTATTGGGCGCTGCGGTTCGAGGAGGAGGTGGGTTGGACGCCGGGAGCCGAGGAGCTCGTAAGGTCGGCCTGTATGGTGTGCCCGTCGCGATGCGGCATTACCGGTCGGGTGGTGGACGGACGCTTGGTGAGGATTACAGGCAATCCCTTCCATCCGCTCAGCCGAGGCGGGATCTGCCCCCGGGGCGTTGCCGGCGTTCAGATCCAATACCATCCGGATCGCCTCACGACGCCAGTGGTGAGGGTCGGGGACCGGGGATCGGGCGATTGGCAGGAGATCTCCCACGAGGCCGCCATCGACCGAATCGCGGAGCGATTGAGAGCCCTGCGGGACGGTGGACGGCCCGAGGCCCTCGCGGTGCTCGCGGGCCACTGCCCGGGAACGATGCGGGACGTCTGGGGCCAGTTCTTGCGGGCCTTCGGCTCACCGAACTACGTCTCCGACGAGTACGACGACGGTACCGAAGCCGTCATGGCGGTCATGCACGGGATCAGGAGGCGGCCGAGCTACGATCTCGAGAACGCGGAGGTCGCGATCTCTTTCGGCGCTCCGCTCTTCGAGGCATGGTGGTCACCAGTGCAGGCGTACTCGGCGTTTGCTCGGGCCCGACAAACATCCGGGCTACGGCGCTTCGTGCAGGTCGACCAGAGGTTCTCCCGCACAGCCGCCCATGCCGACGAGTGGGTCGGCGTGCGGCCGGGTACACACGCGGTGCTCGCTCTCGGCATGGCGTACGTCATCGTGCGGGACCGGCTCTACGACGAGCGGTTCCTGACCGAGCACGTGAACGGGTTCGAGGACTTCCTCGACGCGGACGGGCGCCAGCGCCTCGGCTTTCGCTCCATGGTGCTGCAGCGCTATCGCACCGAGGAGGCTTCCGCCATCACCGGGGTCTCGGTGGAGCGACTCACGGAGCTGGCCCGGGCGTTCGCAAGCAGCGACCGGTCCGTGGCCGTGTGCGGCCACGATGTCACCCACGCCCCCGACGGCCTGACGGCTGCCATGGCCGTTCACAGCCTCAATCTCCTGGTGGGCAGCATCAATCGTCCCGGCGGGGTCTGGTTCGGAGACGATCCACCGCTGTCCCCCTTGGTGGATGTGGCACCAGACGACGTGAGCCGTTCCGGATTCGGCCGCCAACCGATCGGAGGCGACGGGCCGCCTCTGGGTGATGTGGACCGGGCCACGAG
>JBDHGI010000355.1:0-3880 GCA_039589955.1 Gemmatimonadota bacterium
CACCGCCTTCAACGAGTTGCCGGCACGTGAGCTCCGTGGCACGCCCCTCGCACTCCTGGTCTGCTGCCCCGTTGAGATCGACGGGATCGAAGCGATCTACGGTCAGGAGTGGCCGGGCCCTACCCGGCGGAGAACCACGGAGACCCCATGGCGCACCTCTTGGCAGCGGCTCCCTACTGCCACCCGGGGCGGACTCTCAGTGGAAGCGGAGCATAGGAGGCAGTCACTATGTCGGTCACGCAACTCACGCTGGGCAGCAAGAGCGTTCTTCTTCACGAGCCGTATGCGCCACCTGAGGAAGGTGACGGCGAGTTCGTGGGCCGAATCGATGAGCTGAAGCTGTTGCTCACCGGTTGGATCGCACGCCCTGGAAAGCCGCCGTTCGCGCCCCTGCTGATCGGTGAGCCCGGCGTCGGCAAGACTCGGCTCGCGTATCAGGCGGCGCGCCTGAGTGGCCGTGATCTCTTCGTCTTCTCGGGAAACGATGACGTGACAGCCCAGGAGCTGGCGGTATCGGTGGTCTCGAGTGGAGACTCGGACAACTTCAGATTTGAGTACGTGCTGTCGCCGCTGGCAACGGCGATGGTCCAGGGTGGGGTATGTCTGATCGACGAGCTCGGCGAGCTGAGGCCGAGCGCGCTCGCGTTCCTCCTGCCGCTGTTGGACGGGCAGCACAGTTTCTACTCGCCGCTACTCGGCAAGCGGATCACGGCGGACCCTCGATTCCGCTTCGTGGCGACGATGAACCACACGGATCCGCTGGCGGCGACCCTCAATGGCAACCACAAGCTCAGCCGCCGCCTTCGTCCTGTGATCGAGGTTGGCGAGTTCACCCCTGCGGAGATCCAGCAGCTGATCGGCCGACGGTTCCCCGCATCTCAGGACAACCCGCGCCTCCTGAGCCGTTTCTGGAAATGCTGGCGTCAGTGCAACGAAGGTACGGCTCCGACGCCGTGGGACGCGATCTACGTGTTCGGCATGGCCGAGAACATCGCCACGGCCGAGCGACTGGAACGCGATGGTTCCTGGAGCTCCCTGGAGGCAGCGGAAGCGGTCTTGGAGACTCGTCACATCGAGGCTGCGTTCGAGCAGGCGCTCGGCGCGGTTCGAACATCGTGACCGGGACTCGCAGTGTCGAGATTGACGTCGATGGGAGAGTCCTGACGATCGTGCCGGCGGTGCACTATCGCGTTGCCTTCGCCGAGGCCGTCAACGCAATCGCCTGTAGCCCCCAGACCCGGCCCGATGCGATTGCCGTGGAGATGGGGCCGGAGTTGGCGACCGTTACCGCCGGTTGGCTTCAGGAGATCGGAATCGGCCCCGACCGTCGGGTTGCGCTGCCGTGCCTCCTGGGCCTGACGGTGCGTGCTCGCTATCTCTCCCCCTCTGTGCGCGAGCGGGCTCTCGAATTGCAGGTGGAGTGGGGTCAGGAGCTGGCGGACATCCCGCCCGAGGTGCTCGAGCTCGAGCTCGACTATCGGGCCCTCGGGCTTGTCGCCCTGTCGCCCACAGACTCGATCGTCGAGGCCGTTCGCTGTGGTTGTGAGCTCGATGTGCCGATCCTCGGCGTCGATCTCGAAGAGGTCGCCCCGGTCCCACGGGCCAAGATGGTGGTTCCCGATGCGTCGCGGGCGACCGGTCGCGTCGCTGCCTACTCGGCTGAGGTTGCGGCACTGATCGGCGCCGAGGAGGTTGCACTCGTCGATCGGCGCCGCGAGAGGGCGATGGCCGCCAGGCTAAAAGGGCTCTTGCAGTCGCACGACCGTGTGCTCTTCACTTGTGGCCTGGCACACTGGGAGCGAGTCGCGGAGCTGGTGCGCGACCCGACGATCGAACCTGCCTGGGCCGCCGGAAACGCTCGTGAACTCTCCGGACGTTACCGGCGCCAACTGATTCACCCGACCCTGGCGTTCCAGTTCCTGGACTGTCTGCCCCTCGTGGCCTGGCTATTCGAGCGCAGGCGGCGCCATCCGCTCCTGAACCCGCCTGGGCCCGCTGCTGGCCCGGTGCCCGTGGCCAGAGTCTTCGATGCGAAGCTACGGCAATGCGTTCGCGGATACGTGAGCGACAAGGGAGACGAAGAGGTGAAGGAGGCGCGTGGAGCGGCGAAGGTGGGCATCCTGGCCGATTTCCCCGATTTGGTGAGGGCGCACGCCGCCTTCGGACTGAGGGAGGTGCCACAGGTCGGGGACGTTCTTCGATGCGCCAAGGCCTTCGTAGGGAACGGATTCGCCACCCAGGTCGCCAAGAACATGATGCGATTCCCATGGGCGAGCCCACGGGACTTCCCCGATTGCGACACGCTGTTGCCTGCGGAGTCACGGCCTTCAGCGTCGAGCGTCGTCCTGCTCAGGCGAGGTCGGGTCCTCGGGGAGTCGACCAGGGTGCGGGGACTTGATGAGCTGGAGTGTGTCGGCGTAGCCGACGACCTCGACAGCCAGTCGTGGCGCGACGCGGGACCGAAGCCTCTGCGGCAGTTCGGCATCAGTCACACGTGGACGCCGTGGGAGCGCCTGACCAGCGGTCTGTCGGACGAGGCAGTCGCGCTCGCCATGCGGACGGAGTCACCGCCAGCGGTCGAGCCTTTTCGTGGATCCCTGCAGAGCGGGATCGCACCGCGCGAGACACTCCGATCGCGGGCACGCGGGGAGAAGGGGCTCTACGTGTTCGGAAGGCGACGACAGGACGGCGACTCCTGCTCCGACATGACCGAGGGCTGGCCGGTGGTCTGGATCTTCGACGCCGGACCGGCCGCGGGCGGTGAATGGACGGAGCTTGGCCTACCACTCTCATGGATGACGCCGCTGGCCCGTGACAGCGCAGCCTTCAAACGAAGCTACGGGCGGTACCGTCGCATGGCGGCGATCATCGCTTTCGGCCATCACCGGCCCGGACCTGGATCGAAGATCTCCATCTCCCGGCTGAGCGGCCTGCTCCTCTTCTCGCCGGTGTTTGACGACATGAAGCAGTACACCCGGTGGGTCGAAATGACCGCCGGCCGTCGCAACGCCTGGGTGAGAGGCCTGAACCTTGGCGCTCTTCCCTCGAGTCTGTTGTCCCACTGCGAGGCGCAAGGTCATCCGGTCGGAGACCTGGCCTGGCAGCACGACATCGTTCGAATGGCCATCCCCTTCGCTCGAACTGGAGTAACCATCGTACTTCCGTCTCGCTTCCAGTTGCACCCGGTCGTCCAGGAGGAGGCGATCCGGATGGGCAAGCGATTGAGGTGCGTCAGCCTCGAGCGTTTCGACGCCGCCGAGATCGAGCGCGTGAGGACGAAGCAAGGTGTCCCGGGCTATATGAGCGGCCGCGTCACGGAGTATCCGCCGCAGGTCTCGAAGACGATCGGGGAGCCTCGGCACCGCTACGCCAAGCGCTTGCCATACAAGTGGAGGAGGTTCGGGCTGTGAGCCTGCCAGAATCCCTCAGAAGCGACCGGGCGATCTTCTTCGACGATGAACCGATCGAGTCGGTGCTCTACGCCGAGCGAAGGACCGGCCCATCGAACGCCAGCGCGTTCGCCGAGGCGCGTTCCGAGACGGAGGCGATCGCTGCGGATCTGGCCGCCGGGAAGAACCAGGTGGTGGTCGGTCGCATCGTGCGGCTGCTCGATTCGGAACAGGCCGTGCCCCTCACGGTCTGCAGTGCCTTCGTCCTGGCCATGACGCATCTGATCCCCGAGTGTCCACGACCGCTTCTTCACCCGGGAACGGGCGACTGCGGTGAGGCTCTGCGGGCGCTCATCTCACGGGCGAAGCGATACGGGGCGGAAGCCATCTTCTCGCGCGCCCAGGTTCTTCTGTACCGGTGGCACGAAGGGCGCGGTGAGTACGCACAGGCGCGGAGTGTCATCCACCCGATGCTGAGGCGAGCGGAGAGG
>JBDHGI010000356.1:0-4062 GCA_039589955.1 Gemmatimonadota bacterium
GACCACCCTGGCCCTCGGGATCGGCGCGAACACGGCCGTGTTCACGCTGGTGGACGGTGTGCTCATCTCGCCCCTGCCCTTCGAGGACTCCGACCGACTGGTGTCCTTGCAGCACCTGGGGCGCGAAGGACGCGACGAGCTTCCCGTGTCGGACGGCCTCTTTCTCCTGTACAAGGAGCAGGTAGGCTCTGTCGACGGGATCGCCCTCCACGTTGCCGCGGAGGTGAACCTGATGGCGGAGGCGGAGCCCCGGCGCATCTCTACCCAGTACGTGACGCCGGGCTTCTTCGAGGTCCTCGGCGTCCATCCGTCGCACGGCAGGACCTTCCTGGAGGAGGAGGGACGGCCCGGAGCGGAGCCGGTGGTGATGTTGAGCCGGCGGGATCCCGACGTGCTGGGGCGGACCCTGGACGTCAACGGCGCGAGCCGGCGCGTGGTGGGCGTGATGCCCGAGGGCTTCGGCCACCCCGACCGGAACGCCCGCCTCTGGCTCCCGTATGCGATCGACCCCGCCCGGGCACCCCTGGCCGCTTTCGGGGCGGGAGGGATCGCACGCCTTTCCGCCGGGAGCACCATCGAGGCGCTCCACACCGAGCTCTCGGGGCTCATATCCCGGCTGCCCCAGCGGTTCCCTGAGGATGGCGCCGCGGCGTTCCTGGCGGAGGTCAACCTCCGGCCCCTCGTCTTGCCTCTGAAGGAGGCGACGGTAGGGGACGTGAGCACGACGCTTTGGATCCTCCTCGGTACCGTGGGCTTCGTGCTGCTCATCGCCTGCGCCAACGTGGCCAACCTCCTCCTGGTGCGTGCGGAGAGCCGTCAGCGGGAGCTGGCCCTCCGCATCGCGGTGGGCGCTGGGCGCCTGCAGGTGCTCCGCTCCTTCCTCGCCGAGAGCGCGGCGCTGGCGGTCCTGGGCGGCACCCTGGGAGCCGTGATCGCCTCTTTGGGCGTGAGGGCGTCGCTGGGCGCCTTGCCCGCCACCCTGCCGCGCATCGCCGAGATCGGCGTAGATCTCAGGGTGATGGCGTTCACCGGCATCGTGGCGGCGGGATGCGCCGTCTTCTTCGGGTTCTTCCCTCTCTTGCGTTATGGCGCCGGAGATCTGGCCGATCAGCTGCGCGAGGGCGCGGGAGGGAGGACCATCTCGCACGGCCCCCGTCGAAACGGGCTCCGCAACGGCCTGGTGATCACGCAAATGGCCCTGGCGCTCGTCCTGCTGACGGGATCGGGACTGATGTTCCGGAGCTTCCAGGCCCTGCGCGCCGTGGATCCCGGCTTCGAGCCCGAGGGGGTCCTGGTGGCGGGCCTGTCCGTGCCCTCCGCCGAGATCGAGGCGTGGGAGGAGACGGCGGCCTTCTACCGGGAGCTGCGTGAGCGGCTCCTTGCCCAGCCAGGCGTCGAGGCCGCCGGCTACAGCACGGGAGCGCCTCTGACCGGAGGGATGTCGTACCACGCAGTCGAGGTGGAGGATCATCCTCGCGGACCGGACGAGATGCCGATCTTCGCCCGCACGGACAACGTGGGACCGGGCTATCTGGAAGCCCTGGGCGTCCGCCTGCTGGAGGGACGCACGTTCCAGGTCGGTGACGGCGCCGAGGGCGTGCGAGCGGCGGTGGTGTCCGAGTCCTTGGCCGAGATGTGGTGGCCGGAGGGAAGCCCGCTGGGCCGCAGGCTGCGGACAGGCTACGAGGGAGAGGGTTGGTTCGAGATCGTCGGAGTGGTCGCCGACGTGCACCACCTGAGCCTGGAGGATGCGCCCGAGGAGACCATCTACTGGCCCAGCACGGTCGGGCCCGCGGAGTCGCCGTTCCCGACCCGCTCCAGGGACGTCGTCATCAAGACGGCGGGCGATCCCCTGAGCATGGTGTCCGTGCTGCGTCGGGAGGTGCGCGCGCTCAATCCCCGGATCCCGGTGTCGAACCCGCGGGCCATGAGCGCCGTCGTCGCCGACGCCACGTCGCGCACCTCGTTCACCGCGGCGCTGCTGGGAGCTGCGTCGGGAATTGCGCTTCTGTTGGGCCTCGTCGGGATCTACGGCGTGGTGTCGTACGTCGTCTCCCAGCGCACGCGGGAGATCGGCGTCCGCATCGCCCTCGGTGCCACGGCCTCATCGGTTCGGGGCATGGTGGTCCGCCAGGGTCTCTCGCTCGCGGGCGTGGGCGTCGGCCTAGGGCTCCTCGCCGCCGTGGCGCTGAGCCGGGTCCTGGGCTCGATACTCTTCGGCGTGAGCGCCACGGACCCCTTGACCTACGGGGTGGTGGCCATCGTCCTGGTGCTGGTGGCGGCGACGGCGAGCTGGGTGCCGGCGCGGCGGGCCGCGGGCGTGGACCCCTCGCAGGCTTTGCGCGGGGAGTGAGCCCGCCACGCCGGTGATCCCACCGCGGCCGGGGAGGGTGCGCGTCACTCCTCCCGTGCGGGCGGTAGCCCCCGGGAGGCTTCGGGCGCCGCGCCGAGGCCCCCGGGGCCGGGATCGCCCGCGTCCAGCTGCCGCTCGGCCAGCGCCAGCGCGAGCTCGGCGGCGAACTCGTCGGCCGGTAGCGTGTCCGCCCGGCGGATCCTGACCACCAGCTCCGCAGGGTGGTCCAGGGCGAGCCCGTCCTCGCCCGCCACCTCCTCGAAGGCCCGGAGGTCCGCAGCCGTTAGAACGAAGCGGGGTGAGCGCAGGGAGCTCCAGAAGGACCGCCGTCTGGAAGCGCCGGCCAGGGCCGACAGGGGCACGACCACCTCGCGGACGTCTTCCAGCTCCCGGTCGGTGCGCATCTCGAGGGCCCCCAGGTGCTCCGTCTTGCGGGCGGATCGCCACTGGATGACGACCCGATCGCCGTCGAGGCGGAGGAGCCCGTGAACCGTCTCGGTGGTGGTGACGAGGCTCGTGACGCCGAGAACCTCCTCGCTTCGGCGCAGGGTGAACGGGAGGGCGGCGGTCCGTCTCACGGCGGATCCTATTCGGTGGCGGCTGAGGAGGTGGATCGGGACCCCTTGCGGTCCTGCTTGTTCGGTAGCTCGGGCGGCTCCCTCCTTCCGTCCAGCATGTGGCAGAACGTGAGGTAGGGGTGGCGCCAGAGCATCCGCGGACCGGCGAACCGCATCACGTCCCGGATGCGCTCGCGCATCGTCGGGTTGTAGCAGTGGATCAGGCAGTCGGCGCAGGTAGGCTTGTTCTCGTGGAAAGGGCACCGATCCAGGCGGAAGTCGGCGAAGTCCTGCAGCTCCTGACACTCCTCGCAGAGCTCCTCGAGCTTGCCGTGCCGCGCACGGCACGAAAGCCGGATCATGGCGGCCACGGTGGCTCTCTCCCTGGCCATCCGGCGGGGCTCGGCTCGACGCATCAGATGATCTCCATTACGTCCACGGGTACCCATCCCACCTTCCCGTCCGCCAGGACGATCTCCGCCCACTGCTCGGTGCGCTGGTCCACGCGCACCCGGGTGCCCTCGTGGACCTCGAAGAGGGTGAGATTGTCGTCGGCCGCGGGAGCGGAGCGGACGGGCACGGCCTCTTCCAGGATCACGGCGCCCTCGGCCCGACCCAAGCCCGTCTCCCGCACCACGAGATTCGTACCCAGGAGCAGGACCACGGCGGCACCTCCTGCCGCGACCCATGCGCCGCGCCGCCGGCCACCTTCGGCACGGGTCAGGATTCTGACGATGACGCCGCCGGCGAGGCAGAGCCAGGCAACACCCACCACAGATACTAGCACCGAGCGGGGCAGCAGGTTCACCCACCAGGAGATCACCGACAGGATCCAGAAGCGTGGCAGGGGCTCGATCTCGTCCACGGTGAGGCGGTCGGCCAGCTCCAGATTGGCCAGCGCATCCGCGTCACCGGGCTCGAGCCTCAGCGCCCGCTCCCAGCTCAGGATGGAGCGCCCGAGATCTCCAGCCTTGAAATGCGCGTTCCCGAGGTTGTAGTGGAGCTCGTGGCTCTCTAAGCCACTGGCCAGCACCGCCTCGTAGGCCTCCACGGCGGCGGCGTAGTCCCCCTCCTGATAGAGCTGGTTGCCCTGCTGGAAGATCTCGTCCTGGGCCAGGAGGGCACCAGCGGGCGACGTGATGGCGGCCAGCC
>JBDHGI010000357.1:0-3769 GCA_039589955.1 Gemmatimonadota bacterium
GAGTCCGGCCAAGGCCGTTGGGCAATCGTGTGGACACGCACCCCGGATGGCCAGTGGCAGATTGCCCGTGAGATCTGGAACCTGGCACCGGACTCGACTGAAGAGGGCTGACCTTGAGGGGGAGTGAGGGGGTCGGGCGTTCGGGCGCAGGCATCGCTACTCCTTCGGCTGCATGAAGCGCTCGAACGGCGGGTAGCCCTGAAGGGACCGGAGCTGTTCCCGGTGGCGGAGCCATAGGCCGTAGCGGTATCCCTGTCGATAGGCCTCATGGAGAAACGCCTTGGCGTCGTCGGGGTCTCCCAGCTCGGCCGCGATGGAGGCGCGCCACCTCGTGGCTGCCCCGTAACGGTAGGGCTGGCCGGCCGCGAATCCGAACACGCCCCGGGAGCTGAGCAGGGCGGAGCCCCGGCCGTTACCGGCTTCGGGCCAGCTCTTCGTTCACCAGCTGCACGAGCTGCTCCCACCCGAAGCTCGGCAGGGGCCGCCCGTTCACGAAGTATTCGGGCGTCTTCGTCACGTTCAGCCATTCCGCGTCGGCGAGATCCTGCTGGACGACCTGCCTCACCTCGGGACTGGACATGTCGGCCAGCATCTGGTCGCGGTCCAGGCCGAGGCCCTCGAGCTGCTGCCAAGCCAGGTTCGCATCGGCTTGGTGGTTGATCGCCCAGGCGCTCTGGGTGGCCAGGAGCCTCTCGAGGGCGGGCCAGAACTTGTCCTGCCGGCGGGCGGCCTCCAGCAGCGCCACGACTCGGGGCGATCCGGCATGGAACGGAGCCCACCGCAGCACCAGCCGGATCCGGCCGGGGTTGGCGGCCATCATGTCCTTGACCCCCGGATAGAAGATCGCGCAGGTCTCGCAGGCGGGATCAAGAAACTCCGCTATCACGACCGGAGCATCCGCTTCGCCGAGCGATGCCGCGTGCGCACGATCCAGCGCGGCCAGCGTAGCCTCGGGCACCGTCCCGGACGACCTCGAGGCGTTGAACGCCATCGTCGCCCCGACAAAGAGCACGAGCAACGCCACCACAGTACCGACGAAGAGAGACTTCTGGTTCACCTGGAACTCCGGATTAGAGCGAGACTCAGCAAGACCACGATGGCTGCGAACGCAATGAGCGACAGCAGGGGGATCGTCACGAAACCGAACCACTCGGCCACCGTCTCCGAGCAGGGCACGCCCTGCCGGCACGGTGCGACGCGCTCAGGAACGACGCCCTCAACGATGAGAACATGAAGGGCCGCAAAAAGCCCACCAATGCCCGCAAGCGGGACCACGGCACGCACCACGTTCCTGTCCAACGGAAAGAGCCCGAACGGCAAGACCAGCATCATCGGGAACATGAAGATGCGTTGGTACCAGCATAGGGAGCACGGAGGCAGCTTCATGATCTCGCCAAAGAAGAGCGCTCCGAGCGTGGACGTGCTGGCTATGACCCACGCACCGAAGACCAGCATCCAGACCGGGGCGTCTTCGGCGTCTTGAACTTCGCCCCTTGGACCATCTTCATTGGGCGTTTGCATAGAACAAGCTAGTGCGTCACTGCACGGCGGCTCAACGGTCTGGCCCCCCAAAGTGCTGCCGCCAATCCAGGCCTCGAGCCTCCGCTACCCGGAGCCCCAGGGGTCTCCGGCGGCGGTGGGGCCCGAACCGGACACATCGTCCGAAAAAGTGCGCCGCTCCTCCGAGCGTGCGCGAATCTGGGTGTCTCTGGACACGCCTCACGGCGGAAAACGCAACCTCGCAATCAGAATAGGGCACGGCGTGGCCGAGCGCACGCGTTTTTCGGCTTCGATGCCACCCGAAAAGGGACACATCGGCCGAACAAGTGTGCCGCTTCGGTAGAGTGCCTCCGAGCAGCCGCTCGACACCCCCGTTTCTGTGAGTTCGACGGCAGCCCGGCCTTGCGCGCCGCCGTGTCTCTCATCGTCTGCCACGGGCATGCCCCGCGCCTATTCCCTCGCCACAGTGCCTGAGTGGCGCGGCCCAAGGGACTCCCGATCCTGTTGGCTGGACCCGTGAGGTCCCAGGTCTGTGCGGCGGAACGCGGCGAGTCGTCAATTCGCGGGGGGCAGGGCCTCCCACAGCTCGTCCTTGTGAGCCGTAAACAGCTTCCAGAGAGGGTGGCTCAGCGGGACCGCGCCGAAGAAAACGGCCTGGAGCTCATCGATCGTGTCCCAGTCGTTGACGAGGCTCAGCATCTTCCAGTTGAACCGCCTACCGGTGTTGTGCGACTCGAAGACGTAACCCGCGAGCAGCCCGTCGGTCATGGCCTGGTCGAGCACCGGAACGAGGAGCTCCTGCCAGATGGTGTTCCACTCCTCCAGGTCGGCGAAGTTGACTTGGAACATCGTGTCGTAGACATACCGGGTGTCGGCGCCATCCGGGATGTTGGCCACGTCGATGTTCCAGATCTCGTCCTCGTGGGCCAGGATCATTCTGTTGGAACGCTCGAAGGCGGCTGCGTCCGCCGCCTGCAGTCGAGCGAGATACTCGTCCCAGAAGGCATCGAAGTTGGTGTCGGCGTCGCCGGTGATGCCCTGCCGAATGTTGTACTCGCCGCCCGTGTTGTGCATGCGCGCGTTGAACCCGGCGATCAATCCCTCGTCGACGAGGGCCTCGAGAATGGGGACGGATTGCTCGTAATACATGCCGATCCACTCTTCCAGATCGCCGTAGCTGATCTGGTAGTACGCGACGTAGATGCGCGTGGGTTGGGGCGCATCTTGGGCGCGAGCCGGCATGGCCAGCATGAGGGTAGCGAATAAGACCAGCGGTACTCGAGACATGATGACCTCCTGGGTCGGTTGTGGCGAATGCCTCACGGAGGGTCCAACCTCGCGTCATAATAGGGCTCAGGAGGGCCGAGCGCAGGAGTCTCCCGGCCTCCGTGACACCAGCAGCCGGACGCATCGACCGAAAAAGTGTGCCGATCCTCGGAGCTCCCTCTCAGAAGCCCCCTCGCCACCCCCATTTCTGTGTGCCGCTTTGTGTGCCAACTCAGCCGCACGCAGCCGAACTCGGAAGAACTCAGCCGAACAACACAGTGCTGTAAGCCCTTGTCGCAGAGCACCGTAGACTAACTCAGACGAACTCAGCCGAACGCAGCGAAACACCCCAATTACCGAATGGGGTGGACCTTGGGGGGATTCAGGGGGTCGGGTCAACACCTCGAGACCACCTGAATACTCTACATCACCCGCGTATCTCTCCGGTAGGACCTGGAAGCGAGGGTCGGTATGCATCGTCTGGCGTCCGCGCTCGCTAATCGACGAGGTTCATTCGTCGCAGCAACTCCTGAAAGCGCGGGTGTGATCGTAGGCGTTCAATCCCCGGGCGATATTGGAGGTGGTTGACCCATCCGGCGTGTCCATCGACTGCCCTCTCGAACCAGGTCAGGGCTCCCTCGTCCTCGCCCAGGCCTAGGTGCAGGTATCCAATCTCAACCGGGTTCACGTAGCGGTGCTCCGCGAGCGCAAAGAGATCGACAAGAATCTCCCTCGCTGCCGCCTCATCCCCAGACCGGGTGAGGGCATGGCCGAGTCCTGCCGACAGCCAGGGGTCACCGTCCGAAAGCTCCAACGCCCTTCGGAAAGACAGAATCGCATCCGCGTATTGGCCTCTCGCCAGGTAGGCTTGCCCGGTGACGCGGTGCGAGATGGGGGCTTGCGGCGCCAGCCGCTGCAACTCCATGGCTACGGTCAGCGCGTCGCCTACACGTCCAGCGTGGCGGAGGATGTTGCCACGGTCCACAGGGAGGATGACTTGTAG
>JBDHGI010000358.1:0-4250 GCA_039589955.1 Gemmatimonadota bacterium
GTGCATCAGCGGCTCGGCCAGAGGCTTAGAAAGCGGTGAAGGCCAGGTAGGAGGTACCGGGTATGAGCGGGGACCGCCGAACCTCCTGGAAGCCCGCGTCCCGGAGTTGCAGCTCCATCTCATCCTCAGTCGGCAACGGGGTAAGCCCCTCGTAGAAGGTGGTCACCAGATTCAGGTTGGCCGAAAAGGGGTCCACCTCTGGTCCGCGGCAACTCGTTGTGAGGGCGACCCGCCCCCCTGGCGCGAGGCGGTGCCGGATCTCCCGCAGGAGGGCCACCCGCTCGGCGGGCTGCAGGTAGTACACCATGCTCATGACCATTACGAGATCGAAGGGGCCGTCGGCTTCCGGTGGCAAGGTACGGGCGTCCGCGGTCACTATGGTCGCCCGATCAGCAAGGTGCCACGTTTCCACGTTCTCCAGAGCCTGGGCGGCCACGAGGGGCTCAGCTTCCAGGCCAACTCCTTCACTCCCAGGACGGGCCTCCAGCGCCATGCGGAGGTTCAGCCCCGACCCGCACCCCACATCGAGGATGCGCCCGCCCTCCCCGCGCGACGCGGACTTTCGGATATACGCGTGGACATGAGGCTCGGTGATCTTCGAGAAGACCAAGGGGCCAAGACCGGCGAGTCCGCTGGCGGATCCGCCGTCCCTCATGCGGCTGCTTACACTCCTGTAGGTATCGTTGTAGTACGTGACGGCGGCCTGGACCATGGCGGCCAGCGCGTCGTTTCTCGGCTGTACCAGGGCCCTGGCGCGCCGTCCACGGAGAGAGAATGTACCTCCCCGGAGCCGCAGCTCACCCAAGGCCACTCCCAGCTGCAGGAGCGCCGAGAGCAGATCGGAGTCGCTCACGGCCAGCCCGGCCTTCAACTCCTCTTCGGTCCGCGGTGACTCCAGTGCCTGGAGAAGACCGGACTCGAGCGCCGCATGAAGGAAGTGCATGCGCAGCATGGCCTGCCAGTCCCGGAAGACGGCGGCCACGGCGAGTGGATCGTGGTTTCGGAGAATTGCCAGCGTCGGGCCAAGAGGCATGCTCCCTCCTTGTGAGAATCCTACCTGGAGACTGTCGCGCCGCGAACCGTCGGCCTGGCGACACCCGAGTGGCAAGACGACGGTTCACAACGCCGCTCGATACCTACCGCAGGCACCTTATACTCAGCAGGCCGCGTCCAGGGAGTCCACTCGCGCTTGGAACGGGCCGCCGTACCAGTGCCTCCTTTGGGCCCAGAACTGCCGTACCCCGGGAAGACAAACAGCACCACGGTAGCTGCGGTCGAAACCCTCCCACTCGAAAACCCGTAGCGTTCCTTGAACCCGTCCGCTCTGCGCCATAGACCAGACACTGTACCGGTTGGACCAGCGGCGCGCGTACTGCGCCCACTCCAATGCGTCCAGGGACGCCGGGTCCGAGTCGCCACGAATCATGATCTCCACATGCACTGGGTCCTGGTCCCACTGGTCCACTTGGAGCTGGAGTTCCCTCAGGCCACGAGCAGCTTCGTACTGGACCGCCTCAGTGTTCGCCCGGACCTGCTGTGCGAGATAGACGATCGACACGACAACGGCGATCGCACTCACGACCTGCGCTAAATGAGACTCCGTCCCTTAGGATTCGCCAGCGACGCCCTGCCGACGGCCATCTGACGACTTGGGTTTCTGTTGCGCGAGGAAGATGCTCAGCCCGGGTCATGAGGTGCAAGCTGACCAACCCGGGACCCTCCAGCCTACCGCGACAGATGCTATGCGGGTGGAGGGATGGTAAGCCCCTAGCCCGGCTACCCTGGCGAAGCGAGCGCGGGCCACCGCAGGTTACTCCTCCGCGGAACGGCCATGCCTGACTCAGGTTCCATCACGCCCGCGACCACAAGAAGCCCCTCGCTCCTTCGGGATCCATGACATCGCGCTGGGTGGGTCATCCCGAAACTGCTGCGGGTCTACGACACGCTCGAGACCGTCTCGACAGATGGGTCGGCCCGCCCTGGCTTCTCCCGTTCGGTTCCGGCGCACGCAACATCAGGTGTCCGGCGCTCCACCATCGTCACCTCCAACCGCGCCGTCGAGGAGTGGATCCCCCTCTTCCACGATCCCATCCTCGCCAACAGCGCCCTCGATCGCCTCTCTACGCGAGTCGCGCTCACCTCTTACGGTGGGTGACGCGCCTTAACGGACGGCGTGTGTACTGGGCACCGCCATCTCTCTCGGGAATACGAGCTGCAACCGCGAATCGCCTCCCGGCATCGAGCTGAGTACGCTGAGTTCGCCAAGAACTCTGCTGCCGGTCAAGGGCTGCGCCGCCCGTACCCTCAGTTCCCCCTCAGTAGACCCCCGGCCACAGGCGGTAGGGCACGCGGTGCGCGTAGCGCTGATATCCAGGGAGTTGCTGCTGCAGTGTGCGGTCCTCGAGGGCAGTCCTGACCAGTGTGACAACGAGAGCCACCCCTGCCGGAATCAGAGTCCACCCCGAGCCCAATGCCGCCACCATGGCAAACGGAGGGAGGGTGTTGCCCGCGTAGCCGGGATGTCGGACGATCCTGTATGGTCCGGTGTCACACACGACGTGCCCACGCTCCGATTGAATGCGCACCACTGCCGAGAAGAAGGGGTTCTCAGCCAAGGCCCAAGTCCCAAAGGCATAGCCCGCCGCGGCCAACACGAGTCCAAGGACGTTGAGCCAGATCGGGAAGTGCGGCGACCACCCGAAGCGGTGATCCAACCCAGCGACAACGAAGAGGGGCAAACCGAGACTCAGCCCCATCAGCGGTGCCAGGAGTCTATCCCAAGGCTTCACACCTGGAGCCCTCAGGAGTTGCGCTCGCTCGGCCATGAGCCCTGGGTGCCGTCGCTCCGCCCACCAGCGCGACCCGATTCCCACTAAGACGAACAGGAGCGAAAAGGCCCAACCCTGCCACCACGCCATGTCCGATCCGCATAGCAGGAGTACGCATGCGTGGAGCGCGTAGACGGCTGTCAGGCGAATCCAATACGCCGAAGCAGGTGACATCCTCATCTCCAGGCCTTCTTCGTCGCGAAGAACACATCCGTCATGTGCGCAGCCCAACGGCTCTGAGTTTCTGCTGCAGGAGCATGATGCCGACCCGGAGCGCGAGCCGCCAGGCGAGTGCTCCCGAACCCTCCAGCCTACCCTGCCAGCAGCAAATGATGGGATGGACTCCCCCTCCGGCGTGGCAGCAGAGCACCAGGCCATCGCGGCCCTACATCGGGTCCGATCCGGTTATCTGCAGACGAGAACCGCACGCATCAACGCCGCGCGAGGCCACTTGCGAGAGTCCGGCATCAACATCCCGGCTGGGGCACGCAAGGTGATCCCCTTCGTACGCTCTGCGCTCGAGGAAGGCGCCGTGCCTGCGTTGTTGACTGACGTGCTCGCCGACCTCCTCGAGGATATCGATTAGCTCGCGGCCCGTGCCAAGGACATCGAAAAGCGTCTGCAGCAACTGACCCATCAGATGCCCGAGGCTCAGCACCTCATGAGCGTACCCGGTGATCGGCCTGCTCACCGCCACCGCTCTCGTCGCCTTCGTCGGTGACATCCACCGCTTCCCTTCCTGCCGTAGCTTCGCGGATTACCTCGGGCTCACACCCAGAGAGCACAGCTCGGGGCCCGTCCGTCGTCTTGGCCGCATCACGAAGCGGGGCAATACCTACCTCCGCATGCTCCTCATCCACGGAGCCCGATCCGCTCTTCGTGCCGGGATGTTGACCGACGAGCCCGACGACCTCAGGGCCTGGGCGCTAGACGTCAAGAACCGTAAGGGGTTCAACCTGGCCGCGGTCGCCCTCGCCAACAAACTGGCCCGCGTCGCGTACAGAGAGCTCCGTGCGCAGCATGTCGCTTCCACGATTCTCAAGTTCTGATTGAGCCCCCCGCTCGCATAGCAGATCATGGCACGTCCCCGCGTCCGGGACGAAACCCGAATAGATGCCTGAGTCCCTCTACTCGAGCCGCCTGATGCCCTGGGAGGGTGTCCCAAGCTTAGTTGGAAATTGAAGTGACCTCCGACCTCAGGTAAGGTGGGTGTGAGAAGCACAACACCGAACCGGGAGAGGAAGGAGGCCACCGATGGGAAGCGTGCCACAACTGGTGCGGCGAGGCAAGAAGGACCGACGGATGGGCGAGGCGAGGGGCGTGAGATGGGAGGTCATTGAGGGGCTTGAACTGGACGCACGCGTGGAGTTGATCCGGGAACTGATCCCGCTGGGGCTGGCAGAGGTGGGGCGGATGCTGGAC
>JBDHGI010000359.1:0-3761 GCA_039589955.1 Gemmatimonadota bacterium
CCGCTTCGCTTTCCCAGGTCACGGAATCGAAAAGGGTGGGGGAAAAGACCCCCTCGGCCCGGGCTATGCGCTCTCCCCGATTCGGCGGCTCGAAGCTGTGCCCACAAGCGCCCAAGGCAATCAGGAAGGTCGTCACACCGAGGAGCCGAAGCCCCCGGTCCATGATGGAGTTCGTCATCTTGAGCATCTATAGGTTCAATCCCGGGAACAGCGAATCGCTGAGCCGTCTTGCCGGGGCCGGCATGTTCCCAGGAGCTGTTGTCAGTCGCTAACCATCAAATATCTGCATTTCATCGCCTGACCTCAACGCCTCACCGAGCCTCGGACAAAGGAGTGGCACAGTGTGAGGCCGACGGTATGCCGCGGTCCCGAGACGGGGCGCTATCGACCGCCCAGGCTATGGTACAGCGTCTCCGTGAAGCTGCGCTCCGCAGCCTCGTCCTGACCCCATCGCTGCGCGAAATCGCGAGTCGGACGGGCCCTCTGGATCTCGTCCAGGGATCGGCCCTCGGACCGGAGCGCCGCGATGCGGTCCCGCATGGTCTTGAGGGCGTCGCGGTACTCGCGGAGATCCTCCCGACCGGACAGGGAGCCGTGTCCCGGGATGATGCGGGTGTCGGAGTCCATGACCGCCAGGGCCCGTCCGGCAGCGGCGATGAGGCCGTCGATGGATCCCCCCGAGGCCGTGTCGATGAAGGGGAACCTCCCCCGGAAGAACGTATCCCCCATGTGCACGACGTTGGCCCGCCTGAAGTGGACGATGGCGTCGCCGTCGGTGTGGGCGTGCTCCACGTGGAAGGCGTGGAGGTCGTCCCCGTTGAGGTGGAACGTGACGTCCCGGGTGAACGTGACCACGGGCCACGCTCCTTCCGGTGACGCCGGCTGCTCCGTGACCGGACGGCCGACCCGCTCGAGGACCTGATCCATGCTCAGGCGGAGACGCACGTTCTCGTGGGCAACGAGGAGCGCGCCCGCCTCGCCCAAGTTCTCGTTGCCACCGGTGTGGTCGCCGTGCCAGTGGGTGTTGAGGACGAAGCGCACCGGCTCGTCCGTGACGGTAGCGATGGCCGCGAGGATCTTCTCGGTCAGGGGCGCGAACTGGTCGTCGATGACGAAAGCGCCGTCCTCACCCACCGACAGGCCGATGTTGCCGCCACGACCGGTGAGCATGTAGACACCTGCCGCCACCTCCTGGACCCCGATCTCCACGGCGTCCCATTCGTCCTGGGCCGAGCACGGAAGCGCGGCGAGGGACGAGGCGGCAGCGAGCACGAGCAACGTTCTTCCGGACATGGCCTCCTCCTTGGGCAGATTCGGGGCGTAACTTGAGGCGCCGGCGTACGATTGGCGAGGGTCCGCGTCGCCCGCTGGCGTCCACGAGGGTCGGCCCGCACTCTTCGACACCGGACTCCAGCCAGGAGGAACCCATGTCCCGCCCCTTCGCCCGCGCGGTGTCCCTCGCCGTGGTGATGAGCCTCGCAGCGGCGTGTGACAGCGCGCCGCCCGCCGCCGACGCTCCGCCCGACGGGCTGGATCACGGCGCCATCGCCGCGACGCTCCTCGAGCGCCTGGACCTTCGACCCGGCGAGCGGGTCCTGCTCGTAACCGTCCCGGGCCGCTTCGACGCCCTCACCGGGCCCCTCCGCTCGGGAGTCCGGGCCGCCGGAGCCGTGGACCTGGGGGTCTGGGCGGAGGAGGGCGAGGCTCCGGCTGCCTGGTCCACGGACTTCACCCGCCGACTGGCTGCCGCCGACGGCGAGGCCCGCCAGGCGCTGCTCCGGGAGGTGGACGCCGCCGTGATGATGCCGGGGGCGACTCCGGCCCACGCCGCGTACGGAGGCCTCCAGCGAATCCTGGACGAGGGCCGCGGCCGAACCGTCCACTTCCACTGGGCTGGGGCCTATGCCCTGGACGGGACGCTGCTGGACATGAGCCCGGCTCGGGACGCCTTCTACCAGAGGGTCCTCCTCGAGACCGACTACCAGGGATTGGCCGAGGCCCAGAGGGCCTTCGAGGCGGCCATGCGTGACGCCACCATCCGGGTGACGACGCCCGCGGGCACGGACATCCGCTTCCGGATCGGAGACCGGCCCGTGACCCGGCAGGACGGTGACGCATCGGCGGTCAGGGCCGGCCGGGCCCGGAACCTCATCGACCGGGAGGTGGAGCTGCCCGCCGGAGCCATCCGCGTGGCTCCCGTGGAGGAGACGGTGGAGGGGCGGATCGTCTTCCCGCCCACCGTCTGGGGAGGCTCCACGGTCACGGATCTGACCCTCTCCTTCGAGGCGGGTCGGGTGGTGGAGGCGACGGCGACCTCCGCGGTGGAGGCGGCGGTGGCCGAGATGGACGGGGCGGGCCCGGTCGGGCGGGCCTTCCGCGAGTTCGCCCTGGGCTTCAATCCCCTCCTGGCGATCCCCGTGTCGGGTGAGCCCTGGATCCCCTACTACGGGTACGGCGCCGGCGTCGTGCGGCTCTCCCTGGGGGACAATACGGAGCTGGGCGGTGCCGTGGGTGGCGGATACGTGCGCTGGAACTTCTTCGTCGACGCGACGGTGGAGGTGGACGGGGAGGTGTGGGTCGAGGAAGGGCGCCTGGTGCGCTGAGACCCTCGCCGCTCAGTCCGCGGGCAGAACCAGACGGGGTAGGCCCGGGTCGAGGTGCATGAGGATGTCGTAGACCGAGCGGCCCGTGGCTGCCGCCACCGCGTTGGGTCCGATGGCCGGGTGGTCCGGTCCCAGGAGTGTGGCCACGTCCCCGATGCGCACGGTCTCCTCCTCTCCCACCTCCACGATGGCGTGGCTGGCGCTCACGGCGCCGATGACGGGGTAGAGACGATCGCCGATGAGGACGTTGGCGCCCCGCACCGCCTCCCGGGGCACGCCGTCGGTGTGTCCCACGGGAAGCGTGGCCACCCATGTGGGCCGATCCGCCACGTAGTTGCGTCCGTAGCTCACGCCGTCGCCGGGCCTGAGCCGCTCCACGCGCACGACCCGGGCCCGCAACCGCACGGCGGGCCGTAGCTCCGCCATGGAGCGCTCTTTCTCCCAGTCGGAGGGGTAGCCCCCGAAGAGGGCGATGCCCGGTCGCACCAGGTCGAGGTGCGCCTCGGGAACGTGGAACACCCCGTTGGACGAGGCCGCGTGCAGGGCCCCCAGGTCCACTCCCCGCGAGCGGGCGGCTCCCACCACCTCGTGGAAGCGACGGAGCTGCTCCCGGTCGAACTCCGGATCCTCCGTGAAGGCCATGAACGTCCCGTCCACGGCGACGTCGTGGTCCGCGAGGGACCCCAGCCACGGCAGCGCCCGGTGGTAGGGCACGCCCATCCGGCTCATGCCCGTGTCCAGATAGACATGGCCGCGGGGGCGGCGGCCTGCCGCCCTGCCTGCCCTGGCCAGGCGGTCTCCGGCGTCGGAGGTGGACAGGGCCAGGTGCACACGCCGGGCGACGAGCTCGGCGCCGTCCTCGTCGCCGAAGAGGCCCATGAGAAGGACCGGCTTGGCCACTCCCGCATCCCGCAGCGCCAGCGCAGCCGACGCCTTCACCACGGCGAAGCCGGCGATGGCCGACATGGGCTCGAGAACCCGCGCGACCTCGGCGAGGCCCAGTCCGTAGGCGTTGTTCTTGACCACGGCGAGGATGGGCCTCCTCCCCGTGAGCTCCGAGACGATGCCAACGTTGTGGGCCAGGGCCCCCGGGTCCACCTCGACCCAGGGGTCGAAGCCTTCCACGGACTGCCGCGGAGGAGCGGGCTCCCCCCGAAC
>JBDHGI010000360.1:0-3749 GCA_039589955.1 Gemmatimonadota bacterium
CTACCGCCGAGAGGCCAGCGGCGCCGCGCCGGAGGCCGAGCCCGGTCAGCGCCGGGCCGACGCCCTGGGGCTCCTGGCCGAGCGGGCCATGGCGGCCGGCTTCGGGCCGAGCGGTGCCGATGACGGCAGCGAGGACGATGCCCCGATCAGCGGCACCCGAGCCGAGCGCTACCAGGTCCTGCTCCACGTGGAGCCGGGGACGCTCGAGCACGACGGAGAGCCCGGCCGCTCGGAGCTGGAGGATGGCACGCGCGTTTCCGCGGAAGCGGCCCGGAGGCTCGCCTGCGACGCCTCGGTGGTGGAGGTCCGGCACGACGGGGACGGCCGGATCCTCGACGTGGGTCGGCGTCGACGGACCATTCCGCCCGCGATCCGCCGTGCCCTCGAGGTGCGGGACCGTGGCTGCCGGTTCCCGGGCTGTGGCTCGAGGTTCTGCGACGCGCACCACGTGGTGCATTGGGCCGACGGCGGCGAGACCCGGCTGGACAACCTCGCGCTCGTGTGCCGCTTATTCTGAATTCGGAATAAGCGGCATTATGCCGACTTGCGGATTATGCCGACTTGGGGGCGAACGGCCCGGTGGGGAGTGGAGGCGAGTCGGCATAATCAGAGCCCGCTGAGGAAGGCGAGCAGGCCGTCGGTGGCGCGGTACCGCCGGTAGCCATTGTGGACTGGGGCGAGGCGAGAGACGGCCGCCTCCCTGCTCGCGAGGTCGGCGGCAAGATAGATCTGGGTCGTCTCGATGGACTCGTGGCCGAGCCATAAGGCGATGACGGTCAGATCTACCCCGGCGTGGCGGAGCTGCATGGCAGCGGTGTGGCGCAGCACGTGCGGGGTAACGCGCTTGCGGAGGAGCGAAGGGCAAGTCTTCGCTGCTGTGGTCGCGTGCTTGTTGACGATCTTCTCGAGTGCGTCCAGGCTGAGGGCGCTCCTGCGACAAGACGGGAAGACGGGATCGCTGGGAGTTCCCTTCCGTTCCTTGAGCCACACTCGGAGCACATCCAGAGTCTGACGTGTGAGAGGCGTGCACCGCTCCTTGCGTCCCTTGCCGGTACAGCGGATGTAGGGATGGCCGCCCGAGACGATCTGGTCGATCCGGAGGTGAGTGAGCTCGGAAGCGCGCAGGCCGGTCTGGATGGCAAGGAGCAGCAGGGCGTGATCGCGCCGTCCGATCCAGGTCGTACGGTCGGGCGCGGCCAAGAGGGCTTCGAGCTCGGCTCGGGAGAGGAAGTCGACGAGGCGGCGCTCGAAGCGCTTGTGGGGGATGTCGAGGACCCGCTTGACTTGGTCGGCGTGGTCGGGCACGCGGACAGCGATGTAGCGGAAGAAGGAGTGGATGGCCGCGAGGCGGGCGTTGCGGGTCCGTACGCTGTTCTCGCGGTTGACCTCCAGGTGTTGGAGGAACGACGCGATCAGCGGTGCGCTGAGCTCGTCAAGTCGGATGTCGGAGGGAGCTTTGCCGAGGCGGTCGTGCACGAAGCGCAGCAGCAGAGAGAACGTGGTCTTGTAGGCGCTGATCGTGTGGGGGCTCGCCTGGCGTTCCCTAGCAAGGCGCTCGATGAAGAAGGCCTGGAGAAGTGGGGCCAGGGGAGTCATGGCAGTGCTCCCAAGCTCTTCTCGAGCCTTCGGGCCGCGACGCCGAGCAGTTCGGGTACGGCGGAGAGGTACCAGTAGGTGCTCGAGGGACTGACGTGGCCGAGGTAGGTCGAGAGGAGGGGGACCAGCCGCTCGACGTCGAGCCCGGCGCGGTACGCGTCGGCGAGCGTGTGAACAGCGAAGCTGTGGCGCAGGTCATGGAGGCGCGGGCGACGCGGCTTGCGCTCGGCCAGTCCGGCCCACTTCACCAGGCGAAGGAAGACCGGGTGGACGTTCCTGTAGATGAGACGTGTGCCGGCCAAGGAGAGGAAGAACGCCGGACTCCTGGGCCGGGAGAAGCGCCGGTGCCGATTGTTGGCGTATGCATCGAGCGCTGCGAGCGTCGAGGGGTGGAGCGGCACCTCGCGCGACTTGCCGAACTTGCTGTCCCGAACCGTGATGACTCCCCGCTCGGGATCCAGATCCGTGCGGTCCAAGTCGATGGCCTCGCCGACACGCATCCCCGTCGAAGCGAGGAGGCCGATCAGGGTGCGGTAGGTGTGGGCACGGAAAGGGCTGCGGATCTGATGTGTAGCGACCATGAGGGCGCTCACATCGGCATCGGAGTAGATGTAGGGTTGCACGCGCAGCCTGATCCGCGGTAGCACGTCCTCCGGTGGGATCTCGGTCTTGATGTCAATGGTTCGCACGTAGCGTGCGAAGCCCCGCACCATGGCCAGACGGGTCGCCCACCAGTACGGTGTGGCGTCTGGTGACTGCTTCGCCCAGGCGAGGGCGAGCGGCGTAGTGACCACCCGACTCCCAGACTGCTCGAGGAAGGCGACGAAGTCCGGAAGCAGAGCGCCTTCGCGCTCCAGCTTGAACCCCAGGGAGCGACGAAGTGAGAGGTAGTCTTGGAGGATCCGGTGCAGGTCGTTCATGACGCACCTCCCGGCCACGGCCGCGCGAGCGGGCGCAGAGCGAGGTGGTCGACCTTGGCGTAGATCGCGGTGGTGTCGAGGCTCCGGTGACGCAGGACCTCAGCCACCTCTTGCAGCGAAGCACCTCTGCGGAGCATCTGTGTCGCGGCAGTATGCCGGAGCTGGTGCGCGGACCTCGGAGGCAGGTGGGCACGGCGGCAGGCCGCCCTGACAGCCATCTTTACCGCCCCGTCGGATGCGTCTCTGAGAGGCGCCCTGCTGCTCAGGAAGAGCTTCCGTGAGTCTGACGACGGCCGCCCACGCTTGAGATAGCGCACGATCGCTTCGCCGACGTCTTCGGGGAGCGGGAGCCAGTCCTGTGAGCCCTTGCCCCGCACCTGGATCCTGCCCTCAGCCCAGTCGATGTCGTCCAGCTCGATGCCAGCGACCTCTCCGGCACGCAGACCCAGGCGCGCCAGCAGCAGCAGGATCGCGTGGTCCCTTCGGCCCACAGCGGTCCGTAGGTCACAACTCTTGAGGAGCTGCTGGACCTCCCTCCACGGGATGTGCTTCGGAAGCCTCGCATGCCGGTGCCCGGCCACGGCGGGTACCGCCGTGGAGAGGTCGACGCAGAGGCCACGGACGTGGAGGTAGCGCAAGAGTGCCCGGAGCCCCGTGACTGTGAGCTTGGCGGTCCCTGTGGCCATGGTGCGTGCCTCACGCAACACGAAGCCCGAGATGTCCGCGGTTGTGAGGCGGCGGACATCCGCCAACTCGTCCACTCCGACCTCGGCGAAGAACCGCCGGGCGGTTCGGACGCAGCCTTTGGCATTGCACGGCGCCAAGGCCCGATCCTCCAGGAGGTAGCACTCGTACTCCCGGAGCACACGAGCCAGCGGCGAGTCCTCCTCCGGTGCGGGCTCAGCGGGTGGAGCCCCGGCGCGTGCCCGCAGCGTCGCGAGGATCGGCTCGAGACCCCTCGGGCTCAGCCAGCACGTGTAGCCCTGAGCACAACGGTGTCCGAGAAACGCATCGATCCGATCGCGCGTCAGGTGTTCGGGCGAAACACCCTCTGCTTGAAGCCATTGGCTCAGATGAGCGGCGACACGCAGCACGTTCTTCGCCGAAAGCCGCGTGTAGCCACGTGCCAGCAGATCTGTCCAGATGACATCCTGGTAGGGCACCAGAGGCCCCCTCATCCGGACACGGCTTGGATGGGGCATGACAAATACCTCCGTTCTCCGGGAAACACAC
>JBDHGI010000361.1:0-3726 GCA_039589955.1 Gemmatimonadota bacterium
CGAACGCCGCGATGGCGTTACCGGCCCGCGCGGTGGCGGGCGACTGGAGCCGCTTCAGGCCGACGACGAAGAGGATCGCCGACAGCAGATAGGTCAGCTCGACGAGCATATGCGAGTTCATATCGAGCCTCCCCCTAGTGCTTCCTGAACATGCTGAGCATGCGATCGGTCACCATGAAGCCGCCGATCACGTTGATGGTGGCCATGGCGATGGCCACCACGCCCAACACCAGTTGAGTGGTTCCCTCCGCCCGGCCCGCCACCACGAGGGCACCGACGATGGCGATGCCGGATATGGCATTGGCTCCGGACATGAGGGGGGTGTGAAGGGTTGGGGGGACCTTGGTGATCACCTCGCGGCCCGCCAGGGTCGCAAGGACGAACACGTACAGTACGATCATCAACTCGCCCATGGGTTCTCCTCGGAGTTGGGCGTTGTCGTTTCAGTACCGTCAGGTGTGGGGCCCGCCGACCTCATCCGAGCGTCTGCTTGACCCACTCGTTCACGACCTCGCCCTGGTGCGTCACCGTGGACGGGCCTACCACGTCGTTCTCGAAATCCAGCTCGACGGCCCCATCTTCGCCGATGAACTCGCTCACGAGCGTGACGATGTTCTTCGAGTACATCTGGCTGGTATGGACCGGAACGGCGGCCGCGATGTTCGCAGGCCCCATGATGCACACGCCATCGACCGTGACCGTCTCGCCGAAGCGAGTGTGCGCGCAATTGCCTCCGGTCTCGGCCGCCAGGTCCACGATGACCGAGCCGACCTTCATGGACCTCACCATCTCCTCGGTGATGAGGAGCGGAGCCTTGCGCCCCGGAATGGCCGCGGTGGTGATGACCAGGTCTGCCGCGTGGATATGAGCCGCGATGAGGTCCAGCTCCTTCTGATGCTGGTCCTCCGACAGCTCCTTCGCGTAGCCCCCCTCGCCCTCGGCCGTTACCTCCTCCTCGGCCTCCAGGAAGGTGGCACCCAGGGACTCGACCTGCTCCTTGACCGCCGGGCGAACGTCGAAGGCCTCGACGACGGCTCCCAGGCGACGGGCGGTGGCGATGGCCTGCAGCCCGGCGACCCCCGCCCCGAGGACGAGGGCCCTGGCCGGGCGGATCGTGCCGGCCGCCGTGGTGAACATGGGAATGAACCTCGGAAGCTGGTCCGCCGCCATGAGGACCGCCTTGTATCCCGCTGCCGTGGCCTGGGACGACAACGCGTCCATCGACTGTGCACGCGTGATACGGGGCACCAGCTCCATGGCGATGGCCGTCGCCTTCTTGCCGGCCAGGGCCCGGACGGCGTCGGCGTCGCCCAGCGGATTGAGGAAGGACACGACGATGGCGCCCTCCGGTAGACTCGCGATCTCATCACCGGTGAGCGGATTCACGTGGAGCAGCATCCCTGCCCCCTGCAGGGCCTCGGCGGCGCTCGCTGCCAGGGAGGCTCCTGCCTCGGTGTATGCGTCGTCGGAGACGCCTGCGGAGGCACCGGCACCTCGCTCGACCACGACCTCGAGCCCCTGCTTGACGAGGGTCTGGACGCCCTGGGGGACCAGTGCCACGCGGCGTTCGTCGGAGCGGAATTCCTTCAGGACGGCGACCTTCATGGACGCGCTCCCTTGTGGGTTCGGATGTAGAAAACGCAACGAAGCCGTCACGGCCCGGGGCCGAGCGGCAACGAAGGGTACCCGCATGCCGATGGGGACACAAGCGGGAATTTCCCCACGCTTGGGAGGGGGGCCGCGACTACCCGTCCGCGTGCTTTTTTGAAGGGCGATTCCGGGACGAGGCCAGGCGTGCCGAGGCCTTCCAGGACGCCACGGAATCACGGGAGAGTTCCGCCGCTGTTCGCTCCCTGGTGAAGTCCCTGAACACCATGGGAACGCCCCTATTGCCGTCCTAGGCTTGCGCATGCTCGCTGTGGTCACTTCCGCCGCCCTCCGGGGCGTGGACAGCTTCCTCGTGCGCGTCGAGGTCAACCTCAGCAACGGACTTCCCGCCTTCTCCGTCGTGGGGCTCGCCCATGGGGCGGTGCGGGAGGGAAGGGAGCGAGTGAGCGCGGCCCTTCGCAACGTCGGGCATCCCGTCCCGCCTCGCCGGGTCACCGTCAACCTCGCTCCCGCCGATGTGCGCAAGGAGGGAGCATCCTTCGATCTGGCCGTGGCCGTGGGTCTGCTGGCGGCCGGTGGCGTCGTGGACCTCCGATCCCTCGAGGGCTCCGCGTTCGTGGGAGAGTTGGGCCTGGACGGCAAGCTCCGGAGCGTTCGTGGGGCCCTCCCCATGGCCGCGTGCTGTGCCGAGTCGGGAGTGCGCACCCTGGTGGTGCCGGAGGCGAACGCGGCGGAGGCCGCCTCGGTCCGGGGGGTGGCGGTCCTGGGGGCCGGGACGCTCACGGAGGTGTTGGACCACCTGGGCGGTCGCCGGGCGCTTCCCCGCGTGCACGTGGATCCCATGGTCCTTCTGACCGCGCCCGTTTCTGCCGGCCCGGACCTGGCCGACATCAAGGGGCAGGAGGCGGCGAAGCGGGCTCTCGCCATCGCGGCCGCCGGAGCCCACAACCTCCTGTTGCTGGGACCTCCCGGATCGGGAAAGACCATGCTCGCCAGACGCCTCCCCGGAATCCTGCCGCCCATGACGCTGCAGGAGGCCCTGGAGTCGACCAGGGTACACTCCGTGGCCGGGTGCCTTCCCCCTGCGAGGGCGATCCTCACTCGGCGGCCGTTCCGCGCTCCGCACCACACGGTGTCGGATGCCGGGCTCGTCGGGGGAGGGTCGCCGCCCCGTCCGGGGGAGGCCAGCCTGGCCCACCACGGGGTGCTGTTCCTGGACGAGCTCGCGGAGTTCCGACGCAACGTGCTGGAGGCTCTGCGACAGCCGCTCGAGGACGGGACGGTGAGAGTGTCGCGCGCTCTGGGGACCGAGCGATTCCCCGCACGCTTCCTTCTCGTCGGGGCCATGAACCCCTGTCCCTGCGGGTATTGGGGAGACGGCACCGACCGGTGCCTCTGCGACCCGGCCCACGTCGATCGATACCGGGGCCGGATCTCGGGTCCTCTCATCGACCGTCTCGACCTCCACGTCGAGGTTCCCGCCCTCTCGTTTCAACAGCTGTCCGATGAGGGGTGCGGCACCTCGTCCGACCAGGTCCGGGCAGGCGTCGCCCGGGCCAGGGCGATACAGCTGGATCGCTTCGCCGGCGTCCCGGGCGTCTTCGCGAACGGTCAGATGGACGCAGGGCTCCTTCGTCGTCTCGGGCCTCCCTCCCGACGGGTCGTGGGGCTCCTTCAGCTGGCCGTGGACCGGAAGGGGCTTTCGGCGAGGGGCTACCACCGCGTGCTGAAGGTCGCCCGAACCATCGCGGACCTCGACGGGGACGCCGGAGTGGAGGAGCACCACGCCCTGGAGGCGCTCCAGTACCGGATTCTGGATCGGGGATCGGGTTAGTGGAGGCCAGTGTTCGGGGTCCGGCAGGCCCCTACGCCCATTCGGGGAATTCTCCCGACGCAGGCCCGGCGGCGCTTTGGATATCGTACATCCGCGGGTCAGGAATCCCGTTTTCCAGTCGCTTCGGCGGCTTATACATAGATCGGTAGCGAACCATGACTCATGCCCTCTCGATGATGGCCGACCTCTGGGCCCACGTGGGCCCCGGCCTCATACTCGCCCTCGCTCTTCCCCTCTTCCTCATCGCCCTCGGCTTGGTGTTCCAGACCGGTGTCCAGCAGATG
>JBDHGI010000362.1:0-3716 GCA_039589955.1 Gemmatimonadota bacterium
AGTCACCTCCCGGTTCGCTTTCGCTCCCCGGTTCCTTCGCCCGCCTCCCGGCGGGCCGCGCCATGCCTCGCGCACACGCGAACGGCCCGGCCACCGAAGTGACCGGGCCGCGAGACCCGCGCTGCGACGTCCATCGGATGTCGCAGCCAGAGGAAGATTCCCGAACCCCGAATCGGGCGGTTCGATGAACCCGAAAGACCGGGGTTCGGGAATCTGCCGGCTTGATTCGCGAAGGGCGGAGCCTTTCGCGAATCAGTACATCCCGCCCATGCCGCCACCGGGCATGGCCGGAGCCGCGTCCTCCTCGGGCTGCTCCACCACCACCGCCTCGGTGGTGAGAAGCAGTCCGGCGATGGACGCGGCGTTCTGCAGCGCCGTGCGCACGACCTTGGTCGGGTCGATGACACCGGCCTCCACCAGGTCCTCGTAGACTTCGGTCTGGGCATTGTAGCCGAAGGCACCCTTCTCGTTGCGCACCTTCTCGACCACGATGCTCCCCTCGGCGCCCGCATTCTGGGCGATCTGCCGGATGGGGTGCTCCAGCGCCCGACGCAGGATCTGGACGCCGATCTGCTCGTCCTCCCGATCCAGCTTCAGATTGTCGAGCGCGGTCTGCGCCCGAAGCAGGGCGACCCCACCCCCGGGCACGATGCCCTCCTCGACGGCGGCACGTGTGGCGTGGAGCGCGTCCTCGACCAGAGCCTTCTTCTCCTTCATCTCGGTCTCGGTGGCGGCGCCCACGTTGATGACGGCCACACCGCCGGCCAGCTTCGCCAGCCGCTCCTGGAGCTTCTCCCGATCGTAGTCGGACGTGCTCTTGTCGATGGAGACCCGGATCTCCTCGATCCGGCCCTTGATCTTGTCCTCCTCACCGCCGCCGTCTATGACCGTGGTGTTGTCCTTGTCGATCACGACGCGCTTGGCGCCACCGAGGTCGCTCGCCACGGTGTTCTCGAGCTTGAAGCCGACCTCCTCGGAGATCACCTGACCCCCGGTGAGGACGGCGATGTCCTGGAGCATCGCCTTGCGACGGTCACCGAAGCCCGGGGCCTTCACGGCGGCCACCTTCAGCGTGCCGCGCAGCTTGTTCACCACCAGCGTGGCCAGGGCCTCGCCCTCCACGTCCTCGGCGATGATCAGGAGGGGCTTACCCATCTGGGCGACCTTCTCCAGGATGGGCAGCAGGTCCTTCATGGAGGAGATCTTCTTGTCGTGGATGAGGATCATGGGATCCTCCATCACCGCCTCCATCCGCTCCGGATCCGTCACGAAGTAGGGAGACAGGTAGCCACGGTCGAACTGCATGCCGTCGACGGTCTCCAGCGTCGTCTCGAGGCCGCGGGCCTCCTCGACCGTGATGACGCCGTCCTTGCCCACCTTCTCCATCGCGTCGGCGATGAGGTCACCGATCTCGGCATTGTTGTTGGCGGAGATGGCGCCCACCTGGGCGATCTCCTTCTTGCCCTTCGTGTCGGTGGAGAGCTTCTTCAGCTCCTCGACCACGACCTCGACACCCTTGTCGATGCCCCGGCGGATTCCCATGGGGTTCGTGCCGGCGGTGACGTTCTTCAGGCCCTCGCCGAAGATGGCCTCGGCGAGCACCGTGGCCGTCGTCGTGCCGTCACCCGCCACGTCGGAGGTCTTCGTGGCCACCTCTTTGACCATCTGCGCACCCATGTTCTCCACGGGATCCTCGAGCTCCACCTCCTTGGCCACGGACACACCGTCCTTGGTCACGGTGGGGGATCCGAACTTGCGGTCGAGGACCACGTTGCGGCCCTTGGGACCGAGCGTGACCTTCACCGCCTGAGCGAGCTTGTCGACGCCGGCCTTGAGGCGCGCACGCGCCGCGACGTCGAATCCGAGCTCCTTAGCTGCCATAATTCGTATCTCCTTCGTGATTGCGAATCGTCGATTGCGTTGCGCTTAGCTGACGATGGCGAGGATGTCCGACTCCCGGAGGATCAGGAACTCCTCACCCTCGAGGGTGACATCGGTCCCGCTGTACTTCCCGTACAGGACCTTGTCGCCCACCTTCACGTCCATCTCCAGGCGCGTGCCTTCGTCCGAGAGCTTCCCCGGCCCCACGGCGACGATCTCACCCTGGGACGGCTTCTCCTTGGCGGTGTCGGGAATGTAGAGCCCGCCCCGCATCTGCTCCGCTTCCTCCAGCGCCTTGACCACCACACGGTCTGCCAGGGGCTGGATCCGGGTCGCGACGGTGTTGCCCATACAGCTCTGTCTCCTGTAGAAAAGGCCCACTCGATGGAGCAATGACCTGTTAGCACTCTCTGTGGATGAGTGCTAACAACGCAGGTAATCTCGACGGAACGGAGGATCTGTCAAGGCCCGCAAAGCCAACTGCGGTGCGGGTTTTCCCGTGAGGGCGGCGGGTCAGCCGGAGGAGGTCAGCGACTCCATCCGTGCCACACCGTCGAGCCCCACGATGGCCCGGACCACCTCGTCCGCCAGATCGGCCTCGAGCCAGTGTCCGAGCCCGGCGAGGGCCCGGAACGAGGCCCGGCCCTCCTCGTAGGCCCGGTCCAGCACGGCGCGGGCCGAGGCGGGGAAGATCTCCTCCACCGCGTTGGGGGGCACGGGCTCCCCCCTCCGGAACCGCTCGAGCGCCTCGCGCTCCTCCGGTGCTCCGTGATGGTGGATCTGGGACCTGAGGAGATTGTGGCTGCGCCGACCGAGGTCGAACTCGAAGTCCGTGAGGTCGTCCACGATTTGGAACGATGTGCCCAGCCGGGCCACCGACGGCTCCGCCAGGGCGAGCTTGGCGGCTGTTTCGCCTTCCTCCAGAACGGCCGGCGCGGCGAAGGCGAGGGCGAAGAGGGCACCCCCGCGGACCCTGTGCACCTTCTCGACCATCTCGTCGGGTCCGGGAATGTCCTCCACGCCGCCCTCCTCCGATCCTTCCAGCATCCCGATGGATGCCATCCGGTCGAGCAACCCCCGGAGAATCCCGTCCCGCTGGGCTCCGTCGAGAATGCCCGTGTGCTGGCCTCGATCCAGCGTCCTCCTCAGGAGCCGCTCGAAGCTCATGAGCTGGAGGATCGACAGGAAACGGGAGCCGGCCGCGGGCGCGAGGGGCAGCAGGCTCTTCTCCTGATCGTCGAAGATATTGTCAGCCGCGGTGATGGTGCCCTTGATGCAGAAGTTCAGCTCGGTGTACAGGCGCAGCCTGTCCGGCGGAATCCCGAGGGAGTGGAAGATGGACCGGAACAGGATGAGGAAGAAGTACTCCTGCACGAAGTGGAGCCCCTCGGGCCGCAGCTCCTCCCCCCTGGCGGGCACATGTGGCGCCTCACCCAGGAAACCCTCCCCGAGAACCTCTCTCAGATCCGCATACAGGAGGCGGACGGCGTCGGCCTGGGCCCGGATGTCCGGGGCCAGCCGTTCCCACACGCCCCGCTCCCGGAGGAGGTGGACCGCCGCCTCTGAGCGGAATACGGGGGAAAGGGTCATCGGGAGGAGCGCTCCTGCCTGGGACGGAAACGAAGACTCAATGTAGCCAAGATGGGGCGTCCGCCGACACCCGTATCCTCACGCCAGGGCTCTCAGATGGTCTCCTGCGAGCCCGAGCCCGTACAGCGTGAGAAACGGCTCCGTCCTGTCCACGGTCACCAGGTGGGGACCCAGGATCCCGGCGTAGCCGCCGGTGGCAACCACCAGGGCCTCGGCGCTCCACTCGGCCTTGATGCGGCGCACCA
>JBDHGI010000363.1:0-3715 GCA_039589955.1 Gemmatimonadota bacterium
CTGGAGATCCGGGCCATCTTCGACGCCGGGGGTGCGGGCAAGTGTCAAGGGTGAGGGGCGGACAGATGAGGGAAGAACCCGGGGGGCGTGGCACAGTGGTTGTGGTCGACGTCCCCGACACGGTCGGCCAGGCTCAGGTTCGCGCGGGTCGCGAGGGCGATGGCGCTCCACGGTCGGAGGCCCGGCCGACCGCGCCGCCCTCCGCCGAGCGGATCCGAGGCCGGGCCGTTAGACTTGTCTATTGATCCTAGGGGGAGGAGTCGGGATGAAGTCACGGAGCGGGGAGCGGAGGAAGGGGGTGGGCCGGAGGAAGGGCCTCTTGTTGGTGCCGGAGTTTCCCTCCGACTCCTTCTGGAGCTACCGCTACATCATGCGGTACATCGGGCGGAAGGCCGCGTTTCCGCCCCTTGGGCTGCTCACCCTGGCGAGCTACCTGCCGGACGAGTGGGACCTCGAGCTCGTTGATCTCAACGTGCGGGCGCCCTCACCTGGCAGCCTCAGGGCGAAGATGGCCGAGTCCGACGCCGTCTTCATCAGCGCGATGTCGATCCAGAAGAAGTCCCTGGTCGGGATCCTGAGCGGGCCGGCGCGGGGACTGGATGTCCCGAGGGTGCTCGGAGGGGCGTTGGCATCCTCGTACCGTGACCAGATTCTGGGTCCTCAGTCGCAATCCGACCGAGTCCTGCACGAAGGGTTGGACGTACTGGTCTGGGGTGAGGCCTACGCCTCGATAGAGGATCTCTTTTCCTGGCTGGATTCGGAGCCCGTCCACGACGACCGCGCTCCTCGCCTGCTCATACCCGCAGCCGTCGCGCAGGTCGAGCCCGGGTCCAGGAAGTACCTCAACGATCGGTCCATCTTCCGGTCGCTGGACGAGGTTCCCCTGCCACGCTGGGACCTGATACGTGTAGGCGACTACCATTCCATGATGATCCAGACGACCGCCGGGTGTCCGTTCCGGTGCGACTTCTGCGACATCATCCAGTTCAACGGAGGGTTCAGCCGACCCAAGACGCCGGCGACGGTGCAACGCGAGCTGGAGGCGATCCTTGCGACGGGCTACCGGGGTAGCGTCTTCAGCGTCGACGACAACTTCGTCGGCACGCCGGCCGCGACCTCCGACATCCTCGACGCTATAATCGCTTTCCAGAGGGAGCACGGGTACCCGTTCTCCTTCTACACCCAGGCGAGCGTGAATCTGGGTGCACCGAAGCTACGGCATCTGATCGGCAAGATGAAACAGGCGGGCTTCAATGCCGTGTTCCTTGGTATCGAGAACCCCGACGAGGATGCCCTCCGGAGGATGAACAAGAAGCAAAACCTCAAGGTGGATGTTCCGGACACCGTCGCGGCAATCCAGGCTGCTGGAATCGAGGTATACGCGGGGTTCATCTTCGGCGCCGATTCCGACGAGCCCACCACGGTCGACCGCATCGTCGATTTTGTGAAACGCACGCGCATCTTTACCGCCATGGCGGGGATGCTCACCCCGATTCCGCACACGCCACTGTGGGAGAGGCTCGGATCCGAGGGACGACTCCAGCCTGCGGAGTACTCGGGAAACAACACCGACGATGAGGTTCAGTTCGTCCCCCTCAACATGACCGAGGAGGAGATGCAGCGGGGTATCCACTCGATCCTGGCACAGCTCTTCGACCCGGCCGAGTCCTATCGACGGGCCCTGGACATGATTCGCTCGGTCCAGCCCCATATCTTCTCGGGCCGGCGGATGCAGCTGCGATACGTGAAGAGCGCTCTGATGTCCGTGTGGGCACAGGGTATCCGCCGTCTCGACCGGGCCTACTTCGCCATGCTCTGGCGTGCGGGACGATTGGATCGCAGCGTACGTCGTCGGGCGCGGCAGGACGTCCGTCGCCTGCGGCGGATGATCAAGAGACTCCGGCGCGGCGACCGCCCCGAGCTCTGCGACGACTCGAGCTGGACGGCTGAGCTCGTCGCCCACGCACAGGACTACCTGGTTCGCTTCCGTCCGGAGGAACGGCTAGAGCAGGTGCGGGTGTGGGTGGCCGAGGTGCAGGACAAGGCTCGCCTCGGTGCCCTGTCCGCTGACGACGCCCGGGCCATCTACGAGAATGCACGTCGGTATCTGAAGGTCCAGATGCGACGACATCGCTTTCCGGGGGTCGCGCTGGCGCACGCCATCGAGGCGGCCATCAAGGGGCTGCACTACGAGCGCGTGATGAACGCCGTCGTGAAGGGCGAGCGCAGGGGATAGGAGGGACGCCGGAGGCGCTTCGTGACTCCGTCCAGAGTAGACGACTTCCCTGTAGATCTCGAGCCAGCCCGTTGACGGCGCCCACGGTTGCCGCGATGCTTCACTGTCACTCCCGGTCGGAGTGAGCCAGAGTTGATGAGGGCGGGAATCTCGTTCTTGGAGACCCCCGCCCTCTTTGTATTCGGGCCGACAGGGCTTCGGATTCATTGCCGGAGGATGGCACCAAGGAGTACTTGGTCCATCACCAGGCAGCGAGGGACCCATGGCATCACAGAACACAGCTCGCATGCGGGTGGATAAGCTCCGCATCGCGTCCATCGATGAACCAGGCTTTCACGCGGACCCGGACTACGTCCCCCAAGCGGGCGAGTTGGTTCACACCACGGAAGGTGCGGCGAAGGTCGTCCGCGTGTTGAACCGTGTTACCGGTGGTGGCCGTCTGCTGGAGCTCCGCCTCGAGGCGCGTCTCTCACCACCCTTCTTTGCGGCCTCGCACAATGTCCTCGTGAAGGACGACGCAGATTGACCGCTGAGTCTTCTGACCCGGTAACCGTGCCTCCGGGCCATGCTGCCAGGAGCCGGATGTGACCCGAGGCGGGGCCCCGAGTGGAGCCCCGCCCTGTCGTGATCACATGGCCGGTGTGTACGAGAGGTCCGGGCGGAACGTCCAAATCTGAGACGCCAGCGCGGTCGTGGCCTCACTGAACTGGGCCAGAATCCTCGCCCCCTCTCCGGCACCGAAGGCGTCCGCCATGATCTGATCCGCTCCCGGTCCAGGCGTGCCCAACTCGGCGAAGCTTCCGAACCAGAGGGCGAGAAACGCGGAAGGCGGCCCGTCCTGGCTGACCACCGCGGACCACTGGAAGTGGATACCGGTCTGTGACAGCGCCTCACTCGCTCCTTCGATGGCGTTGAACGCAGCCGCCTGGCCACCGGAGTTGATCGTGAACTCGTAGACCTGGATGACCGGGAACTGGCCCGGATCCTCTGGAGGATTGCCGCCCGGGAGGTTGGTCCAGAGCACGAACTCCTCGGTTTCCGTGTATCGGGCGGCAGACTCCGCCCAGTGCGCGATGTCGGCTCCCATATCGAGGGCGGGTGCGTCCAAAGACGCCCACGTCATGCCAGGGGCCAGGAGCGCGTATTCGCCGTGGCCGGTGAGAGCCTGGTAGGTCGCCCAGGGCTGCGGATCGCTCTGACTTGCGTGCCACCCGTTGTGTTCACGGACCTGCTGCTCGAAGTCGGGCACGTGTTCGGCTCGTACGGTGACGAAGGCGCCGAGCGTGATGAGGTTGTCCTGCGCGGTCGCGGGCATCGCCATGACGATTGCGGTGACCGCGGCCAAGATAGATGCGGGGAGGCGCATGCTACACTCCTTGTGTGGGGGAAGGCACAACCGAGGGCGGGTATCATGGCCAGTCGAACGTCCGATCGCAATTCATCAGTGGCACCCTGGCGATCAGTCTCCCCGCGGGTCCG
>JBDHGI010000364.1:0-3927 GCA_039589955.1 Gemmatimonadota bacterium
CCCGGTGGTGCCCAGGGCGCACCCATCGCACACGCCGTCCCGCAGGATGCGCATCCCGTACTCCAGCTCGTCGCGGTTCTCCCACCAGATCCGGGCCATGTCCCGGAAGTGACGGGGCTTCTCCTCCCCCATCCCGAAGGGTTTGAGGGAGACCCACCGCGACGGATTCCAGCCGAACTCCATGAGGCCCCTGGGCAGCAAGGGAACGGACGGACGGCGCTGCGCCCGCCACATTCGCCCCAACCTCCGCGACGGACGGTAGGGGCGTCAAGGGACGCGGCACGGGGCGGGCCCTGTAGCCCGCCCCGCCCCGCGCACCGGGCTCAGAGGCTGCCGGGCAAGATGCCGGAGAGCACCATGCTGACGAGGAAGCCCACCAGGACCGTCAGGAAGGTCTTTCCGTTGCTGATGTCCAGGGAGGACGAACCAGCCCAGGACGGGGATGATGGCCAGAACGGCGAGGATGCCCGGAGCCTGGGCGAAGCCCAAGGTCCTGAGGAGCTCACCCCAGGTGGCGGTCCCACCGAAGAGCATGGTGCCCACCAGGTACGTGATGCCCGCCCACATCAACCACTTCACCAGAGCGGTGACGGCCCCGCCGACCACCGCGGAGATCCCGAAGTTCCAGCCCCCGATGGCCGTCGCCACGGCAACCATGGCCACCACCGCGGCAGCCTGACCGGTCGCTGTCTCGTCGTGCTCGACTTCCTCGTAGGTGGCCACGTTCAGGAAGGCGGCTCCCATCATCCGGTCCACCAGTGATCCCGCCATGCTTCACCTCCTTGTTGGTTGCCCCTAAGGATGCGGCCCCGCGTCCCCTCAGGGAATCCCTCGGCCATTCCGATTCGCCGTCACAGTGCCGAGGGGGTCGGCTCACCGCGGCAGTGTCTCCGGAAGGTCGGCCACCACGTAGGCCATCACGGCCAGCGTGGCCACGCACCGGGCCACCTCGTCCGGGTCGAGCTTGTCCAGGGTATCGGCGTCGGTGTGGTGATACCAGAAGTATCGCGTCCCGTCCACGTTCAGGCCCATGCCCGGAACACCGGTCTGCATGAGGGGCCCGATGTCGGCGCCGCCTCCACCCCGGGTGATGCGATCCGATCCCACGGGAGCCAGCAGGGTCCCGATCTCCCGCACGATCTCGAAGGCCCGGTCCGAGCCGGTGAAGCCGAACCCGAGAGGCTCGAAGACGCCGGCATCGGACTCCATGGCCAGGACGTGGCGCTCGTCGGCGTGGTCGGCGGCGTATTGGATCCCTCCGCGGAGGCCGTTCTCCTCGTTCGTCCATCCCACCACACGGACCGTGCGTCGGGGCCGGAGCCCCAGCTCCTTCATGACGCGGACGGCCTCCCAGGCGGCGACCACGCCGCCCCCGTCGTCCATGGCCCCCTGGCCCACGTCCCAGGAGTCGATGTGCCCACCCAGGACGATCACCTCCTCGGGTCGCTCCGAGCCCACGATCTCCGCCATGACGTTCCGGGACGGCACGTCGGGGAGGGTCCGGGCCTCCATGCGCAGATGGACCTCGATCCGCTTCCCCCGCTCCTGCATTCGGTGGAGCATCTGGGCATCCTCGACGGTGACGGCGGCGTGGGGAATCCGCTCCACCCCCTCCTGATAGCGCATGGCGCCGGTGTGGGGCGATTGCATGGATTCGGGCCCCACCGAGCGGATCAGGCTGGCCACGGCCCCGGCCCGGGCCGCTGCCACGGCGCCGTTGGAGCGGTACTGGACGGTCTGGCCGTACCCGGCGAAGGGCACGTCGAAGAGCACGATCCTGCCCTCGGCCTCCGCTGCGCGGGCCTCCAGCTCCTCGAAGCCGCTCACCACGAGGACCTCGGCCCTGATGCCTTCGGGTGGCGTTCCCACGCTCCCGCCAAGCCCCAGCATGGGCAGGCTGCGGGGCCGGGGCAGGACCAGCTCCAACGACTCCTCGCCCCGTACCCAATGGGGCACCATCACCCGCTCGCCGCGGACGTTGTCCAGGCCGTCGGCTTCCATCTCCCCCATGATCCAGTCGATGGCCTGCTCCAGCGCCACCGAGCCCGACAGCCGGTGACCGAACCGGTCCACGAGCTCGCCCAGGCGCTGGTAGGCCCGATGGTCCGCGGTGGCGGCCCCTATGATGCGTTCGGCGGCGTCGCGATAGGCCTCGGCGATCTCCTGCGCACGGGCGCTGGTCGTCAGGAGTGAGGCGGCGAGGATCAGTCCCGTCGCGGGGCGGATGAGGCATGGGGTCACGGGGTTGCTCCGTCGGTTGGGGTGGGCGGGACGTCGGAGAAGTAGGGTTCCAGGGCCCGGGCCGGAGGCGGCTCCGTGACGAGGCTCACGCCCACGAAGAGGACGGCGGACACCACGAAGCCCGGGAGGACCGGCTCGATATCCGCGGAGCCGAAGACCTCCCACAAGAAGGTGGCGAGGACGCCGCCCACCATCGAGGTGGCGGCGCCGGCCCGGGTGGCCCGGCGCCAGAGCACACCCCCGACCACAGGCATGACGAAGGCCGCGGCCATGAGGGCGGTGAATAGCAGCACGATGAACTGCACGAGCTCCCCTTCACCGATCCCGCTGAGCAGGAGAAGCACGGGAACGGTTCCCACCACGGCGATCCCCGCTCGGTCGATCCACAGGCGGCGGGCCGGGGTCACTTCGGGATGGACGAGGTTCTGGTAGATGTCCACGGACAGGGCGGACCCGGCGACGATGAGAAGGGAGTCCACCGTGGACATCATGGCCGCCGTGATGGCCGCCAGCATGACGGCGCCCAGGGCCGGAGGCAGTACGGCCGTGGCCACCAACGGCATGGCCAGGTCTCCCGTGGGCAGGTTCGGGAAGAGCACGATGGCCGCCAGGGCCAGCACGAAGACGATGAGATTCAACAGAAGGATCACGGCGATGGCCAACAGCACGCCCCGGCGGATGGTGGCCATATCCTTCATGGCATACAGGCGGATGAGCTTCTCCGGGGTGGCGATGGAGCCCAGGAAGAAGGAGAGTCCCATGGTGAAGAGGAGCGCCGCCGGGAGCGTGCCCCACGAGAAGACCATCGGGTGCGCGGACTCCACGAGGGTGAAGAGGCCCGCCAGGCCGTCCACCTGGCGGAGCGCCAGGGGCAGGGCGAAGAGCGCCCCGAGACACATGACGACCAGCTGAAAGGCATCGGTGTACACCACGGCGATCATGCCGCCCACCACCGTGTAGGCCAGGAGGATCGCGGTGAAGCCGACCATGCCCCAGGTGGTGGGAATGCCGAAGACCGTGTTCGCGATCAGGCCTCCGGCAACGATCTGCGCCTGGATGTAGACCACGGTGGCCACGAGGACGATGAGGCCCGCGAGCCCCCGGACGCCCTTGCTCGCATAGCGCGTCTGAAGGTAGGCGGGAAGGGTCAGCTCCTTCACCCGCGTGAAGCGGGGGGCGAGGACCGCCGCGACGAACCAGTAGGCCAGCGGGATGGAAAGGAGCACCCATCCGAAGGACCAGCCCGCCGTGTACATGACGCCGATGGTCCCGACGAACGTGCCGGCGCTGGTGTGGGTAGCGGCCAGCGTCGCGCCACCGGAGAACCAGCCCAGCCCACCCCCCGCGATCCAGTAATCGGCCTCGTCACGGGTGGCCTTCAGCCCATACCAGCCGATGGCGAAGACCACCGCGAAGTACGCCATGAAGACCCACATGGACGTGGTCATCGGCGCTCCACCCAGCGCATCCAGGCCCAGTAGGCAAGCAGGATCAGCCCGCACACGGCGAACAGCCCCCAGAACACGAACCCCGGGCCCCTCATGCCGCCTCCCTCCGGAGATGTCGCCAGCCGGCCAGGACGAAGAGGGCTACGACGGCGACCGCCACCGCGTCGAGGACGAGAGGCAGGTCGGGTCGCCAGGCTCCGCCGGTTCGCGCCCGGAATCCCACCATCGCCGGAACGAC
>JBDHGI010000365.1:0-3662 GCA_039589955.1 Gemmatimonadota bacterium
AGGTGTCCAGGACCACCACGATGGCGTCCGAGTCGTTGAGCGAGGCGTCCCGTAGCGTCTGGCCCACGACGATGGACGACGGATCGCGGTCGAACATCCAGGCGCCCACGTAGAGCGCCTCGTCGTCGTACACCACGCGAACCTCCGTCCGCTCCGAGACCGGACGCCCTTCTCGCGGCTCGCGCTGGACGAAGCCCGTCAACGGCGGGGCCAGGGCCCACGACGGATCGTCGAGTCGTCCGTCGACGGTCGGCGGAGCGGGGACCGCCGTGGCGCCGGCGGCCGGCGCCCCAGCCTGCTGGGCATGGAGGGTCCCGGAGCCCGCCAGGAGGGCGAGGGTCGATAGCAGTCGAACGGAGCGCACGGAACCTCTGGGAGTGGGTCGTGACGAATGCCGAAGCGAGGCCCTCCAACTTGCTGGACCGGCCGCATCCCACCAAGGGGTGACGGCGTACTTGCCCCGGCCATCGCGGCTCGGCATGGTGCCTCATTCCGCTCACGCCAACCGAAGACAGCCATGCGCTCCCGAGCCCTTGCCGCCGCGATCGCCGCCGGCGCGACTTGCCTAGCCGCTTCCCCCTCCCCCGCCCAGGTCAGCGTCTCCGAGGCGCTTTCCGCGCTGCCTCTGAGGGAGGTGGGCCCCGCGGTCGCCGGCGGCCGCATCGCCGACATCGCGGTGCACCCGGCCGACCGATCCGTCTGGTACGTGGCGGTGGGCTCGGGAGGCGTATGGAAGACCACCAACGCGGGCACGACGTGGACGCCGGTCTTCGACGACCAGCCCACCTACTCCATCGGCACGGTCGCCCTCGACCCCACCAACCCCGAGATCGTGTGGGTGGGCACGGGAGAGAACGTCAGCGGCCGACACGTGGGATGGGGCTCGGGGGTCTACCGGAGCCGTGACGGCGGAGGCACCTGGGAGAACGTCGGGCTGGGTCATAGCGAGCACATCGGCAAGATCCTCGTGCACCCCGAGGATGGAAACACGGTCCTGGTCGCGGCCGAAGGCCCTCTGTGGGCGTCCGGCGGAGAGCGCGGTGTGTACATGACGACGGACGGCGGGGCCAGCTGGCTTCCGGTCCTCACCATCGACGACGACACCGGGGTCACCGACCTGGAGCTCGATCCGTCGGATCCGGACATCGTTTACGCCGCAGCGTACCAGCGCCGTCGCCACGTCTGGGGCTTCATGGCAGGAGGGCCTGCTTCGGGGATCCACAAGTCGACGGATGGCGGCCGTACCTGGCGCGAGGTGACGACCGGTCTGCCGAAGGGAGACATGGGCAAGATCGGCCTCGCGGTCACCCCGGCCGATCCGGAACTGGTGTACGCCACCATCGAGGCGAACGGGGAGCAGCGGGGCTTCTACCGCTCGACGGACAAGGGCGAGAGCTGGGAGCGCCGCAACTCCTACATCTCCGGAGGCACCGGACCCCACTACTATCAGGAGATCGAGGCGTCGCCCACCGAGCCCGAGATCGTCATCCAGATGGATGTCTTCTTCCAGATCACGCGCGACGGTGGTGCGACGTTCGACAACCTGGGCACGGGTCGTGACAAGCACTCAGACAACCACGCCCTTTGGATCGACCCGGACGACACCGAGCACATGCTCGCGGGCACCGACGCCGGGCTGTACGAGACCTTCGACCGGGGCACGACCTGGCGGCACTTCCCCAACCTGCCCGTGTCGCAGTTCTACAAGGTCGCCGTGTCCAGCTCGGAGCCCTTCTACGAGATCCTGGGTGGCGCGCAGGACCTGGGGACGCTGTGGGGGCCTGCGCGAACGCTGAGCGCCGAGGGCGTGCGGAACGCCGACTGGCACTTCCCCATGGGCGCCGACGGGTACGGCGTGCAGTTCGATCCCACCGACCCGGACATCCTCTACCTGATGACGCAGCAGGGGAACCTCTACCGGACCGATCGCCGGAGCGAGGAGTCCATCCAGATCCAACCACAGCCGGAGCCCGGCGATCCGCCCGAGCGCTGGAACTGGGACTCGCCGATCCTCATCAGCCCCCACGACAGCGACCGTCTCTATTTCGCGTCGCAGCGGCTGTGGAGAAGCGAGGACCGGGGCGACTCGTGGAGGGCGATCAGCGGGGACCTGACCACCAACACCAACCGCTACGAGCTGCCCTACATGGGGCGCGTCTGGGAGCTCGACGCCCTGCACGACAACGGCGCGATGTCGAAGTACGCGACCGTCACGGCCATCAGCGAGAGCCCCGTGCGTGAGGACCTGCTCTACACCGGCTCCGACGACGGCCTCATCCACGTCACGGCGGACGGGGGCGGAACCTGGACCCGTGCCGCGCCGCTGCCCGGCGTGCCGGACCGCTCGTTCATCAACGACCTCGAGGCGAGCCAGCACGCTGCCAACACGGTCTTCGCCGTGGCGGACGCCCACAAGACCGGCGACTTCAGCCCCTACCTCTTCCGGAGCGACGACGGCGGGCAGCACTGGACGTCCATCCGCGGGGACCTGGCCGACGGCACCATCGTGTGGGCGATCCAGCAGGATCACCTGAACTCGGACCTGCTCGTGATCGCCGCCGAGTGGGGCCTGTACTTCAGCCCCAACGGCGGCGCCAACTGGCACAGGCTGACGGGCGCGCCCACCATCGCGTTCCGGGACCTGCAGCTCCACCGGCGCGATGACGACATCGTGGGCGCCACCTTCGGGAGGGGATTCTACATCCTCGACGACTACGCGCCCCTCCGGGAGATCGCGAACGGTGCCCTGGACGGCGAGGGGGGCGTCATGCCCCTCCGCGACGCCTGGTGGTTCGTCCCCCACCTCACCAACCAGGCCCTCGGCAGGCCGACGCTCGGCTCGACCGCGTACGCTGCGCCCAATCCGCCGTTCGGAGCGACACTCACCTACTTCCTGCCCGAGACGCCCGAGGGCCGGGCCGACGCGCGAAAGGCGGCTGAGCGTGAGCTACGCGAGCGCGGGGCTGACGCACCCTTCCCCGGCTACGAGGCCCTCCGGGCGGAAGCCGGCGAGGGCGGGCCGCGCGTGCTGCTCCAGGTCAATGGCGCCTCGGGGGAGCCGGTGCGGTGGGTCGAAGGGCCCGCCAGGGCCGGCCTCCATCGCGTGACGTGGGACCTCAGGCGTCCCGCTCCCAACCCCGTCGACCTTTCCTCCCCCGGGTTCAGGCCGCCGTGGGCCACCGATCCCGTGGGCCCGTGGGCGCCGCCCGGCCGGTACTCGGTTCAGATGGTGCTGGTGACCGGGGAGGGCGTGCGAGACGTCGGCGGCCCGCAGGCCTTCGAGGTCAGGCCGGTCCCCACGTACCCGGCCGGTACCGACCTGGTGGCCGTGGCGGCCTTCCAGCACGAGACCAGCGAGCTGTCCCGTCGCGTGAGCGCCGCCGGCGCCGAGATCAGGCGGGTGAGAGAGCGCCTACGGTACATGCGCGCCGCCCTCCTGCGGACGCCGCGTGCCGACCCGGCGCTCTTCGGGCGCATGGACGAGCTCGGACGAGAGCTGGACGGGCTCTCGCTCAGGCTCCAGGGCGACCCGATCCGCGGGTCGTTGGACGAGTCGAGCGCTCCGAGCATCTCCGCCCGCGTCGGCAGCGTGATCGGTGGGCACTGGTCCACGCGCCAGACCCCGACCGCCACCCAGCGCCGGAACATCGAGATCGCGGGGC
>JBDHGI010000366.1:0-3657 GCA_039589955.1 Gemmatimonadota bacterium
GAGGTGGCATCCTCGCCGAAGATCCGATCGATCCAGACACCCACCCCTCTCCGACGCACCAGGGCCCGGACCTTCATGCTGTCCCTGAGGATCTCGACCCTCACCTCCGGAGACTGCCACGCATCCCTCGACTCCGCTACCGTGGCCGTGTCGAGGGCGACGCTGAGCACCAGGCTCTTGGCGGCGTTCTCCTTGGCTCGTGCCTTCGCGGCCTCGGCGGAGGCGGACGAGGGGCTCCCGATGAAGGCGCTCGCAGCGGCGAGGGCGATGGCGTCGGCGGCGCGCTGCGCCTCGGTACGGGCCGCGACGATCATGCCCAGGTCCATAGCCAGCGCGCCCAGGGACAGGAGCACGACCAGGAAGACGACCATGATGGGGAGGGTCTGACCCTCGCGACGGAGGATCAGCAGACGGGCTCTCGGTCCGCGCATTACGACTCCTGGGGGGGTAGCCGTCCACGCACGGCCGCGTATGCGCCCGGCAGGCGCCTCGGACCGCACGTTGGATTGGGGGAACTGCTCTATATCCATGCGTGCACCCGGTGCCCCTCCTTCTGCAACCCTTTTCTCCGGATGGCACGCCTGGAGCCGCACGTGGGCGACCCCAGGCGGCGCTCGGTCGTCGCGCTAGCCGGGCTGGCCCGGTCGGCGTAGCGTCGCCTTCCGCCCGGCGCCGTTCCCGCTGGTCCACTCCAGGGTGAGGATGCCGTCTTCTATGGCGTAGGTCATGGTGACTGCGTTGCCCTCCTCCGTCATGAAGCCGGCCATGTAGTTGGGGAACTTGGCCACGTATGCTTCGTAGGTGATCGCGTTCCCCGCCACCCGGTACCGGCCCGAGTTGGCGACGAAGGCGTTGTACGCCGCCAGCTGTTCGGCCTCCGTCGAGCTCTCGGACAGCTCGGCCCTGGGATCGCTACCAGGGATGTAGGAGATGCTGTAGTGGCCCGTCTCCGTGAACACGAAGAGGCCGCGCTGGGGCTCCGAGTTGACCTCGCCGTCCGGCGACGTCCAGCTGGTGACGATCCAGCCGCCCGCCAGCTCGGGGCTGCCCTGGGCCTGCGCCGCGTCAGGGGACCCGCCGAGGGCGACACAGAGGACGGCGAGGGGGGTGATGAGGGCCGGTGCTTTCATGGTTCCTCCGGGAGGAAAGGAGTTGGACGCGACGTCGCGCCTTGCCGCTTGGCCGCGGGACAGCCGCGGCGGGCAAGCTACGATGTCCGGGGTGAGGCGCGATAGGGTCGCGGGCTGCAGGCGTCCCGGCCCGACTACCACACCAGCAGGATCGCCACGCCCGCCAGGACAGCCACTCCCACCAGTCCGCCGATCCGCCGCAGCATCTGACGGCTCCCCAGCGTCGCCACCATCGCCGTCTTGAACAGCAGGTTCGACAGGGCGGCGACCAGGATGAGGCGCCAGCCGGTATCGGCCTCGAGGCGGGCGTCGGCCACCAGCCTCGACGTGGACAGGGTGATGGCGTCGATGTCGGTGAGGCCCGAGATGAACGCGGTCGCGTACAGGCCGGCGCCACCCAGGTACTCCTCCGCCGCTGCCACGGCCAGCAGGATCAGGGCGTACATCGCGGCGAAGGCGATGGCCGGCTTGAGCTCCGACGGGTTGCCGGGATCCATGGGGCTCTCGGCGGGGGCCGTGGCCGAGCGCCAGATCACCGCGGCCGCCACGAGGAAGAGGGCGAGCATGACGCCCATGGGGCCCGCCACGGTGGGCACGAAGGCCGGCGCCACGAGGGACACCTCCACCAGGATCCGCACGAACACCACCCCCGAGGCGATCCACACCACCACCGCAGCGGTCCCCGCCCGGCCCGGGTCGCCCTTCGTGGCTCGGGCATAGCTCACCGTGGTCGCCGTGCTGGAGATGATGCCGCCCAGCACCCCGGCCAGGGCGGTACCCGCCCGGGACCCGAGGATCCGGAACGCGGCGTAGCCCACAAGGTTCAGGCCCACGATGAGGACCACCATGAACCAGATGTTGCGGGGGTTCAGGACGTCGAAGGGCCCGTAGGCCTCGTTGGGCAAGACGGGGAGGATGATGAGGGAGATCACCACGAACTGCATGACTGCCCGCACGTCCTTGTCGGACAGCCTGGCCACCAGCCCGCGGAGCTCCTCCTTCAGGTGGAGCAGCACGGCCACGGCGCCGCCCAGCACGATGGCCAGCTCCAGGGGGCCGATGACGCACAGGGCCCCGATGAGGAACATGAGCACCACCGCCACCTCGGTGGTCTGCCCCGGGTCCGCTCGGCCCTCGGCTGCCGCCATGGCGTTGCCGGTGACCAGGAGCGCCGTGATGCTCACGAGCCCGGCGATGATGATCCACGCCCCCGTGGTCTCGGCCAGCACGGCCGTGACGGCGCCGAACACCGTTATGAGGGCGAAGGTCCGCAGGCCGGCCAGCAGCGGGCCGGCCCGCTCCTTCTGAAGGCCGGTCAGAAGGCCGAGACCGAGGGCGACGAGGAGCGCCCAGAAGGTGTCGTTCAGGGGCATGGCGGCGTGGGTCGCGGTGGCGGATCGGTGCGCTGGAGCCAAGAGGGCAGGGAGGGGGCGCGGAGGCAAGGGGGAGGCGCGGCTCTGGATGGCGGTGGACCGCGCGCTGGCCCAGGGCGCCATGCCGTCGCCCCGGCGCGGGCGCCAGGTTGCCGAGGCATCCGGGACTCCTTCAAACTTGCACGGGGGAAGTTATGGCCATAACTTCAGACATGGCTAAGATGACGATCAGATCGACCTTCGCCCTCGACCCCGAGACGGTCGCCGAGCTCGACCGCCTCGCCGAGCGCTGGAACGTCTCCAAGTCGGAAGTCGTGCGGCGCATCGTCCACACCGCGGCGGTGATCGACGAGACCGACGCGGCGTACGACGCCATCGCGGCGCTGAAGGAGCTCCAGAAGCGCCTGGCGCTGACCGAGGAGCAGGCGGATGAGTGGGTCCGCCAGATCCGAGCAGAGCGCGAGGCCGCGGGTCCGTGATTCGGCCGGCGGCGAAGGTCATCCATCTCGACACGAGCTTCTTGGTCCGGTCGCTCGTCCCGGGCACGCAGGAATCGGCCCGGCTGCTCGGCTGGCTGGGGAGTCGGCGCCGCGTCACCCTCTCCGTGTTTGCGTGGGGCGAGTTCCTTTGCGGCCCTCTGGGCGAGTTCGACGAGGTCGGAGCCAGACGCATCGCCCCCAGATTCCTGGCCGTGGGGATCCCGGAGGCCACCGAGGCCGCCCGGCTCTTCAACGTGGGAGGCCGAAGGCGGGGGAGCTTCCCCGACTGCATCATCGCCGCGACGGCCATCCTCGCCGGCGCCGAGCTGGCCACGTCGAACCCCGCCGACTTCGAGCGCTTCGTGGAGGCGGGGCTGGAGCTGGCCGGGTAGGGGCGGCCGCGAACAGAACCGGCGGCCGGTGCGGCCCTCGCCTAGAGCAGCGGCATCCGCGGGATCCCCATGGCGCCGGCCGCTTCGCTCATGCGCCCGTCGTACGTCGCGAGCGTCACGTCCTTGCCGTGCTCCCTGAGGAAGCTCAGCGAGGCGAGATGGAGGGCGTCGAGGGTGCGAACGGGCGTGGGGAAGGGATGCAGGGCACGCTCGAGCACCGCGGGCCGGAGCTCCAGCCAACCGAGCCGCGCCAGCAGGAGTCGCGCCAGGTCTCCGTGCGACC
>JBDHGI010000367.1:0-3647 GCA_039589955.1 Gemmatimonadota bacterium
GACGGAGGACGGAAGCCGCCCGCAGGTGTTCTTCGCGGCGAGAATGATGGGCTCCCAGGAGGCGTCCGGTCGATTGTGGATGTCCGATTCGAGGCGCTACGAGGTGATCGGTCGAAGCCTCGAGGGGGATACGACGCTGGTGTTCTCGCTGTCCGCCGATCCTGCGGAAGTGGGGGAAGCCGACAGACAAGCGGTGCGGGACCGAATGGCCTCGAGGCCCGAGCTGGCCGACGCGTACCTGTCGGGGCTCCCAGCGACCAAGCCCATCCTCCGTGGGGTCTTCGGAGATGGAGCCGGCCATGTGTACGTCGTGCCCGAGACCGCGGACGTATCCCCCGGCTCTGCGGTAGACGTGTTTCGCGACAGCGGGGAGCTTCTGGGGCGCCTCGAGCTTCCCGTCCCCATGTGGACGCCGCCTACCGGGCCGGTCTTCGAGGCGCACCGGGACCACCTGTACTACGTGGTGGCCGACGATCTCGACGTTCCTAGCATCGTCAGGCTGACGATCACCCGGCCCGGCAAGGCCAGACGACCTTGAGCCCGACGGATTGGCCACCCCTCGGGGGGGCAATCTACGGTGAGGCGGGAGGGGCGCAGGGCGCAGCATTGCCGAGTCGTCCTGAGGCGTGGCAACATACCGGCACCGTCCTTCGAGAAGACCGCGTCCACCGATGCACGGCAAGGTCCATGGGTCGATACGTGAGAACGAGGGCGCTGCTGCCCGTCCTGCTGGTAGGTTGCGTGGCAGCAGACCCTGACCAGGGCCGGCCTCGGTCCCTGCGGGCCGGCGTCGGTGCGTGCTCCCCGATCGACTCGATGTCGGTGCCCGAGGTCACGCGGGGAGGACTCGACGAGGGTCCACACTCCGTCATCTGGGGCGGAGTGCGCTTCTGGTATTGCGTGGCCGGCACGGATGGCGAGGACCCCCCGCCCGTGGTGTTCCTACACGGGGGTCCGGGAGAGGGGAGCCAGCACGTCCCCGTGCTCACGGGGCCCGCCGTCGAGACGGCGCTGCAGATGGTGTACTTCGACCAGCGCGGTAGCGGTCGCTCGGAGCGTCCCTGGACCAGGGAGTACGGAATCGACGTCCTGGTCGAGGACGTGGAGAACCTGAGACTGGCGTTGGGCGTGGAGCAGATCGTAGTGATGGGCCACTCGTTCGGAGGCCTGCTGGCGTTGGAGTACGCAGCCGCCTATCCGGCACGCGTGTCCCACGTCGTGACAGTGTCCGGCCTCTCGGACATTCCCGCGACCCAGCGTAGCGTGTGCCAGCGACTGGCCCGGCTGGATCCCGAGGCCCACGCCAGGGCCATGAGGGACCCTCTCCCGGGTGGGCTGTGCAACTCCTTCGCAGCCTACTCGGGCGAGGAGGCGGACCGGTTCGCCAGGGCGTCCATGTATCCGGATCCCAGGACGGGAGAGCTCGTGGACAGCGTGGATCGTGTGGACGGCCTACGGAACACGGGCGAGCTGTCCCGGGCCCTGTTCGCCATTCCTGACATCTTCGAGTACCGGTTCGATGGACACGATCGGCTGACGATGCCGGTCCTGGTGGTGGCTGGGCGGGAGGACCATCAGGTTGGCGTCGCTCCCCAGGAGGCGCTGGCCCGGGAGCTGCCCAACGCGACCCTCGTGATCCTCGAAGACGCCGGCCATTTCCCGCACGTCGACGACGCCTCCGGGTTTGCCGAGGCGCTCACGTCATTTCTGGCATCAGGCGGAGGCGGGCAGTGATAGTGATGGAGGCGACATGGATCTGTTGATCCCGCTCAGCATCGTGATCATCCTCATGGTCGCCATCGGCGGAGTGTGGGGATGGACCATCATCTCGGAGCTTATGAAGGCGCGGACCCTCAAGCTGCAGACGCCGCCGGGAGATCCACGCATCGGGGAGCTGCTCGAGGACTTCCGCCTGCTCGAAGCCCGGCTCGACAAGCTCGAGGAGGAGGTCGGCTTCTTCAGGGCACTGCACGCACCCGAGGAGTCCCCGAGCCTCCCTCCGCCGGACGACGAGGCGCCTTAGTGGGCGCATGGCCGCAAACCCTGATGCGGCTCCACGTCGAGACGGTCTTCGCCTCACACAGGGCCTCGGCTCGGGACGCCGCCATCAGCGCCCCAGGGCGTCGAGCCTCGCGTTGTAGCGGCTGACCAAGAGCTGGTCGGGAAGGCGCGCCGCGGCTTCTGCCCGCAGCCGCAGGCTGTGCTCGGCGAACAGTACGTAGATGTGGGGCGCCTGGGAGTCGAACGCATTGGCCACGCGGATGGCCTCTCGGTATGCCCCCCGGGCCAGGAGCAGCCGGGCCAGGGCCAGCCGCTCGAGCCCCATCGGTGCGAACTCGTCCCAGCTCAGCGCGTCACCGGGCTGGATCGGCGGCACCAGCTCCCGGAGCCGTCGCAGCGCCTCGGCTGAGTCCCCTCGCGCGAGGGCCACGTGGGCGCGGAGCGACCGCTCCATGAGCCCCGCCCGGTCCGTTCCCTCCTGCCCGGCGCGGCGGGCGAGCTCGTCGGCGATCGCCACAGCCTCGGCGACGTCTCCGCTCGTGGCTTCCAGCGCGCCCACCACCCATAAACGGTAGGTCGAGGCCCAGGCCCGGTACGGTCCGGAGCTGTCGCGCAGGGCCTGCGCTGCCGCGCGGGCCCGCGAAGCGATCGTGTCTACCAGGGCGCCGTCGAAGACGAGCAGGGTTGTTCCGTAGCCCCACCGACGGACGAACGAGTCGATCTCGTCGGCCGCCTCCAGAGGGCGGCCTCGCGCGATCAGCAGGCTCTGCAGGCCGATCAACGAGGCCCAACGCCGCCCATCGGCGGCGATGTCGGTCGTCGACGTGTCGGCGCTCAGCAACGCCCGGTAGCCCGCCATGGCGCAGGCCGGCTGGGCCGCGGCGGCGGCCAGGGACTTCGAGGCGTTCAGCACCGGCAAGGGACTCGTTCTCGCCAGCCCGTCCCAATCCACTGCACCCGGCCCCTCGCGCACGCACCGATCCATGATCTCGAGCTTCGTGGCGAATACGCTGTCGGGATCCGCGTCCTGGAATTGAGCCAGCAGGGGCCGCGCCTCGTCGTTCTCACCATGACGGAGCCGAATCTCGATCATGTGGAGCAAGATGTCGCTCGCCGTCGGATCCAACCGCCGGGCCTCCTCGAACGCCGCGAGCGCCAGGGAATCCGTGTCTCCGCCGCCGGGCAGCAGGTGCGTGTACGCCTCGCCGAGCTGCATCCACGCTTCCGCCATCTCGGGGTTCGCCAAGACCGTCCGCTCGAGTGCCGTCGTGGCCGCGTCGGCATCGCCCGCGAGGTACGCAGCATAGCCTCTCGCGAAGTCCACGTACCGCGGCGGCAACGGCAGTGACATGGCGTGGTCGACCATGGCGGCGGCCTCGCGGTCACGATGCCCCCAGGCGGCGGCCTGGGCACCCCGGATGGCCGCGACTGCGAACGCGGAATCTTGTGCGAGTGCGTCTCGATAGTGGCCGAGCGCTTCCTCCAGCCGGACCCTCCGGAAAGCCGCCTCCCCCCGCAGGAAGCTCGCGATCGCGCGGGGCTCGCGGTCCCGCCACTCCTGCCCGATGTCGGGAGCACCCTCGATGAGGCGAGAGAGAAGCTGATTCGCGGCCGCCAGGGCGGCGCGCCAGGCGTCCGGCGCGGGC
>JBDHGI010000368.1:0-3959 GCA_039589955.1 Gemmatimonadota bacterium
CAACCCAGATGGCGCCCACGTTGGAGCGTAGCTGCGGCACCGTCGGCAGGAGCCGGAAGGAGCGGCGGATGAGCCGCTCCGCGCGTACCAGATCCCCCAGGTAGTATCTGCTCCACCCGGCGTTGTTGAGAGCGTCGGCGTAGGCGGGCCGGAGCTCCAGCGCCCGCTCCGCGGCATCGAGGGCCGTCTGCCAACGTCCGTAGACGGAGTGGACGAAGCCCAGGGTCTTGTGCGCCTCGGGAAGGTCCGGATCGAGACGGGTGGCGCGCTCGACCAGCACCAGGGCGCTGTCGGCCCACTGCAGCGGAAACCCGAAGAACTGGACGCGCTGGAGGAGCGCGTCCCCGATCCCGGCCCATGCCGGAGCGAAGTCCGGATCCGCGGCGGCCGCCGCCTCGTAGTGCAGAATCGCCTCGTTCATCGCCTCCAGGGACAAGCGCTCGTAGGCCTGGCGGCCGCGCATGTAGTGATCCAGGGCCTCGATGTTGTCGGTCGCGCGCCTCGAGATGCGCTCCTCCTCGCCGACGGTGAGCACGGCCCGGAGCGAGCGGGCGACGTCCAGGGCGATCTCGGCCTGCACGCCGAACACGTCGTCCAGCGTGTGGTCGTAGGCGTCGGACCACATCTGCCTGCCCGTGTCCGCGTCCAGCAGCTCCAAGATGATGCGGACCCGGTCCGCGTCCCGCTGGACGCTCCCGGACATGAGGGCGGATACGCCAAGCTCGACGGCGATCTCGGCGGGAGTGAGCTCGGTGTCGGCGTACCGTCTCACGGCCCTGAGGGCCGACACGTCCAGGGCGGAGATCTTCGACAGCGTGACGAGCACGCTCTCGTGGACACCCGACACGAAGAACGAGCTGGCGCTGTCGGCGCTGAGGTTCGTGAAGGGCAGCACGGCCACCGACGGGCGACTCTCGTCGTCCCCCGGGAGCCCGGGCCCGACCCACGGCGTACCGGATCCCCGACCCAGGAAGGGTAGCCATCCCTGCGGGACCACGATGAGCAGGGCGATGATCAGGGCCAGGAAGAGGCTCATCAGCGTGACGAACAGGAGGCCCGCGGGGGGCGACCTCCGCGGCGGGGCGGGAGGCTCCAGGGGCTCGATGGCGAGCAGCTGCTCGGCCGTGAGATCCGGCGGAGGCGGCGGAGCCGATCCCTCGGGCGTTTCATCTGAAACGTCTCCCACGGGCCCCTCGTCCCTCAGCGCCTCGAGCCGCGCCGTCAGCTCCGCGGAGGGCGGCAGATCGAGCGCCCGAAGGACGCGCTGCGTATAGTCCTCGTACACGCGCAGCGCCGCGATCCGGTCGCCCGCCAGGACGTGGGCGTCGATGAGGAGGGCGGCGCCCCGCTCGCTCAGAGGATCCAGCTCGAGGAGCCGGCGCGCCCAATCGGCGGCGGCGATGGATTGGCCGGCCCTGAGCGCCGACTCGCTCAGCTCGGCGGTGGAGCGCTCGGCCTGTCTCGCCAGCTCTCCCCGGGTGCGCTCGATCCAGTCCTGCAAGGCGTGGGGTCCGTCGGCGGGGAGACCGTCCAGGAACGGTCCCCCGTACAGCTCCATGGCCTCATCGTGGCGCCCCAGCCCCGCGAGGTGCTCAAATTCGGTGGCGTCGCACCACAGCCTGTCGGGTGGGACGTGGAGCAGGTGGTCGCCGGTCCGCTCCACCACGTGGGCGCCGAGGGATTGCCGGAGGAACCGGATCCCCTGGCGCAGCGAGTTCAGCGCCCGCTCCTCGGGGATATCCGGCCAGAAGGTCCCCAGGACGGAGTCGCGTGTGACGGGATCCCCCCCGGCGGAGAGCCGTAGGTAGGCCAGGAGGGCGACGCGCTTGGGCTGCGCCAGCACCGACCGGGCCGCGATACCGTCGTCCCTTTCCAGGGCGATGGACCCGAGGGTCGAGAACCGATGGGGACTTCGTTGGGCCATGGCGTACCGGCAGCTCGTGGCGGCGTTGGCCAACGCTGCATCACCCGACGCCCACCCGCAAGACCGGCGCCGCGGGCTCGGCGGTCCCGTGCGCCGTGAACCGGCCGTGAGCTGGATCCACAGACCGGGACACGGACAGGAATCGGCCCGGACTCATGGTGTCTCCCGTCGGCCACGCACCCGTGTCCGCGGGAGAGCGAGTCGAACGGACTCGAGCAACGGAGAAGGCACCATGAGCACCATGAAGAAGGCGGCACCCCTGATGTTCGTCCTCGCCCTGGGGATCGCGGCATGCGACGACCCCCTCGCGCCGGACACCCGGTCCCCCTATCCCGTCGAGGCGGTGTCGGAGGGCCCCTGGGTTCCGCCGTCCGGTTCCGTTCTCATGCAGGAGCGCGGCCGGTTCGGGATGGAGTGGCGCGGCCCCGCGCCGGCCAGCGGCTGGACGGAGGCGGACGTGGTCGCGTTCGCGGATCCCGACCGCATCGTGGGGCGCTCACGTATGAAGCGCGGAGCGGGTCAGGTGTCCCTCCACCTCACGGCGGGCGGGATGGCCCCCGGTGAGGCCGCGACGCTGTGGGCCGTCGTGTTCAACGACCCCGAGGCGTGCGTCGGGGAGTGCGACGACCCCGACCTCTTCGAGAACCTCGCCACGAGGGCCGACCTGCTCTACGTGGCGGGCGGTGTCGCGAACCGAAAGGGCGAGATCACCTACGCGGGTCGGCTCGCCGAGGACGAGACGGGTCCGTCCATCATGCCCCTCTTCGGCCTTCCGGCCCCAGGGGTCCTCGACGCCGGGACGGCGGAGATCCACCTCGTGGTCCGCTCCCACGGGCCCGTGATCCAGGGCCTCCGTCAGGCCCAGGTGACGACGTTCAACGGGGGTTGTACGGGCTTCGGATCGGAGTTCGGCACGCCGGGGCCCAACGAGTGCGTCGACCTCTACTTCGCCAGCCACTACGCCAACTGACCGAGCAGCGCCGCGGCCATGGAGCTCCGGGCGCCGATGGCGTCCGGGGTCCCCGTGACCGCGGCAAGCGCGAGATACGAGAGGAGGAAACCGAGATGACGCATCGACACCAGCTTCCGCAGTCGGAGGGGTACCTGTTCCTCACCGACGGCGGCATCGAGACCACGCTGATCTTCCACGAGGGCCTGGACCTTCCCCACTTCGCGGCCTTCCATCTGCTGCGGAGCCCCGAGGGCACCGAGGCGCTGCGCGCCTACTTCCGCACCTACGCGAGGCTGGCCCGGCGGCTGGGGACGGGGCTGGTCCTGGAGAGCGCCACCTGGCGGGCCAACCGGGATTGGGCCAAGCTCCTCGGGTACTCGCCTGCCGATCTGGCCCACGCGAACCGGAGGGCCGTCGAGCTGCTAGAGGAGATCCGCGACGGGATGTCGGCCCACGTCGCCCCCGTGGTCATCAGCGGCTGCGTGGGGCCCCGCGGCGACGGCTACCGAGTGGACGAGGCCATGTCCGCGGCCGAGGCAGCCGCCTATCACGCGGAGCAGATCGAGACCTTCCAGGGCTCCGCCGCCGATATGGCGAGCGCCATCACCATGACCTACGTGGACGAGGCCGTCGGCGTGGCCAGGGCGGCCCGCGCGGCGGGGATGCCGGTGTCCATCTCCTTCACCGTGGACGCCGATACTGGCGGATATCCTGCCTACTACATGGTCAACTGCGCGCATCCGATGCACTTCATGCACGTGCTCGACCCTGACGCGGGCTGGACGGACCGGATCGGCGGCCTCCGGGCCAACGCGTCGCGGATGAGCCACGCCGAGCTCGACGAGTCCCCCACTCTGGACGAGGGCGACCCCGTGGAGCTGGCCGAGCAGTACGCCGAGCTGGTGCGGGCCCTGCCGGGGGTCACGGTCCTGGGCGGCTGTTGCGGCACGGACCACCGCCACGTCGAGCGCATCGGACGGGTGTGCAAGCCGCTGCTCGAGTCCACGCAGGTCTCCCTCGGAACCTGACCAGCCGCTTTGGCTCACGCCGGCCGGCCATGTCGCGCCGCGGTGGTAGGGCTCC
>JBDHGI010000369.1:0-5700 GCA_039589955.1 Gemmatimonadota bacterium
TCCGCGCTTCCAACGGATTCGCTGCCGGCCTTCTGGCCGGTGTGGTGGTCCCCGTCTCAGACGCCGCGGCCGGCGAGGGCGGGGTCGGTGCGTACCTGCTGAGCTTCGGCGACCTCGAGTCCGACATCCGGATGGTCCCCGGATCCGAGAGTCCCGGGCGGGCTCTGCCTCCCGACTCGAGCGGAACGTCACGCCTTGAGAGGCCTCACGTCTCCGTTCGCAGCGAGACCAGTAGATCCGTTCGCAGGGCCCGGCGCGCCGGGAGCATGGTGGATACGAGCGTCAACCCCAGTACGCCGAGGGCCACCGCCCCGAAGACAACGGGGTCGTGATGCCCGACCCCGAAAAGAAAGCGAGTCAGCAGGCGGCTCAGCGCGTATGCACCGAGCAGCCCAAGACCGACCCCGACTGCCCCTAGCCGGACCCCCTGGTACAGGACGCCAGCTCCGAGCTCCCCCGGACGGGCGCCTAGGGCGAGCCGAATCCCGATTTCTCGCCTCTGCATCCGCACGTGATAGGCCAACAGCGCATACAGGCCGACGGCCGCCATGAGCAGGGGCAACAAGGCGTAGAGAGTGAGCGCCGTCACGACAGAGCGGCGCCCGGCGACCAGGTCCCGGGCTACATCCTCCATTGTTTTCACGCCGGCGACGGGCACGTTCGGATCCAGGCGCCGAACCGCCTCACGTAGCGCCGCGGCCACGGCAGCACGGTCGCCTTCGTATCGTATCGCGAGACGCACCAGCCTCGATCCCCGCTGTGCGATCGGCACGTACAGAGCGAACGCGGGGTCGCTCTCCAGATCCGACTGGCGAACGTCGCGCACGATTCCCACCACCTCCTTGAGACGCTCTTCACCGAATGCGCCTTGCACCACGGTCTGCCCAATAGCGTTTCCCTCGGGGAAGAGGCGCCGCGCCGCTCCCTCACTCAAGAGCGCGACCTCCGGGGCGCCACGCACGTCGGCAGGCCCGAAGCCCCTCCCTGCAAGCACTTCTATGCCCAGCGTCTCGAAATAGCCGGGGCTGACGGTTCGATACGCGAAGCTGGATTCGGGTTGATCGTTCGATCGGGCCCAAACGCGGTACCAGTTTCCCGGATCCCTGAGCGGCAGATTGTTCGCCATCGCGATACCCTCGACGCTCGGTAGGGACAAAAGGTCTGCCTCGAGGGTCGAAAGGACGTCGACCACCTCCGGTAGGCCGCCGTACCTGGTGGACGGCAACTCGATCTCCGCCGTGAGCAGACCGTCGGCCTCGAATCCGGCATCGACGGACGCGGCCTGCCGAAGGCTCCCAAGCAGGAGGCCGGAGCCGATGAGGAGCATCACGGACAGTGCCACCTGCCCACTGACGAGAAGGCTCCGGAACCGCGTACCACCTCGGTCGTTCCCGCGGCTCCCGCGCAGTCGAGACTCGAGTGTCTGTGAGGAAGCGGCCAGCGCCGGGTATACACCGGCCGCCAACCCCGTCAGCACGGCGAGGGTGAGTGCGGTCCCCAGAGCGGGCAAAGACAATGACGGTTGGCCGAGGCCGGGCAGATCCAACACCAATAGGCCACGGATGACCCCTTCGAGGGTCAATGCCAACGCGGCTCCAATGAGGCCCGCGACCCCTGAGATCCAAAGGCTCTCACTCAACAACTGGCTGATCAACCGGCCTCGCGACGCTCCTAGTGCCGCCCTGACAGACAGTTCGGTCCGCCTTGCCGGAGCGCGGGCCAGGAACATGCCGGCGACATTTGCCACAGCGATGAAGAGGATGAGTCCGACCGCCAGGGTCAGCATGGCGATCTTGTTGCGGTATCCCTCCACGAGCATTGAATGGAGGGGCGTGACAAGGAGTCCCTTGACCTCGGGGAAGTCTGCATAGGCCTCCGCCAGTTGTGCGCTCACGACGTCTGCCTGCGCTTGTGCCTGGCCCGCATCGATACCGGGGCTCAGGCGTCCCACGAAGAGCCAGTTGTGGAACCGTCGATCCGCGGCACCGTCCCGATCCGGACGCATTGGCCTCCAGAAGTCCGCTTCCTCGAAGAGAAAGAAGCCTTCTGCCGCCACGCCCCCGATCTCGTACGGATCCCCGTCCTTTTTTAATGATACGGCGACCACCGAGAGGTCTCCGCGAAAGCGCCGGATCCAGTAGCCATGGCTCAGCATCATCACGTCGGCCGCGCCCGCCAGGCCATCGACCTCGGTGAACGACCGCCCAAGAACGGGAGGCGCGCCCACGGTGTGGAAGTAGTTCGGGCTGACCGCCGTCCCCCGGGCACGCTCCGGCCTCGCGCCTCCTGTTACGGTGTAGTCCTGACCGAACGGCATCACCGACGCGAGGTCCTGGAAGGCATCGACCCGGTCGCGATACTCCAGGTAGTCTGGGCCCGTCGCCCACGGGTTCAGGTTGCCTTCGAAGGTGGTCCGACCCACGACCAGCCGCTCCGGCTCGGCGAACGGGAGGGGCTCCAGAAGCGCCTTCCGAGCGGTGTCGAACATGGCGGTGTTCGCGCCGATGCCCAGTGCCATGACGGCGACCACGACGGCCGAGAAGAAGGGAGCGGCGCGGAACACGCGCCGGCCGCGCCACAACTCTCCGAGGAGCTCGCTGCCGAACGCCGCGTGTAGAGGCGTCAGGGGCAGGGCGAGCAGTGCACGTAGCAGGTAGTGGCCCGCCTGACTCCAGTACCAGAGGGTGGCCTGGGACCGGCCTAGGCGAGCGGCCCTAGACCGGTAAGCCTCTTCCAGGTCACCCAGCACTTCCGTCCGCTCGGGAGGGGGCACCGTAACACGAACCATCAGCGAGGCGGCTCGAGGGGGTCCTCCCGAGGTGGGCCTGTTCCCACTGTGCCCCGTCATCTGGCCGCCTCCACCCCATCCCACATGTTGAGGAGTGCATCCCGCTGGCTTGTGAGCTGCTCCAAGGCGAGCGGCGTGTGTTCGTAGTACCGCTTCGCCCTTCCCCCGCGCTCCGACGTGGGTGCACCGAGACGTGAGAGGACCAACCCCTTCTTCTCCATTCTCTTGAGCGCGACGTGCACCGCGGCGTGCGAGGTCGGCCGGCCCGTGCGCTGCTCGATCTCATCCATGATCGAGACCGCATACGCTCCATCGTTCAACCGCACGACCGCGAGCAGCACCAGCTGCTCGAACTGTCCCAGACTGTCCCGGCCCACACGCGCCTCCTGTACTTAACAATGCTAGTAATATAGTCGAGGAGGTCCACCTGCCAAGAGGGTCTGAATAGGGCGTCCCCCGGAGCGGCTTACCTCCCGCTCCCGAGGCGATCAAGTCATCGCCATGGTTCCCCAGGATACCCCAGCTCTAGGGACCACCGAAGGCCAGAGGGCCAGAGGGACAGCGATCGGGCGGTTGGAACTCCGCGACCGCCTCGTGCATGATCTGAGGAGGACGGCGGTTCGGAACCTGGAGAGGGCTGGGGTGCCTCGGTCCGTGGCCATGCGGTTGACGGGGCACAAGACCGAGGCCGTGTACCGGCGCTACGCCATCGTCGCGAAGTCGGACCTGGAAGAAGGTGTGGGGAAGCTGGCGAAGCTCCACGGCGGGGAGGTGACACCCCCCACGAAAGCGTGTCCTCTGAGTCAGTTAGCAGCAGATTCGGACCCGAATTGTCCCAGGGCTGTGGGTCCAGGGCATGGGGCGGTCGCTTTTCAGGATGTAGCGGAATAACGTATCGGAACTGAGTCGGGTTGACAGATCACCAGGGGAGGATCAGATGCCAGCCGCACTCTGCTCGGTCCTGCGAGGACTCTCTGCTGTAACCCTCACGTCCCTGTTGGGCTCCTTCTCCGCACACGCCCAGTCCGCTCCTCGGGTCGTGCTAATCTACGACATGGAAGGCCTGATCCCGGTCCAGACTTCGCGGGACTGCTCGTTCGGCTCACCCGCCTACGCCGCTTCTCGGCAGTCGCTGACGGAAGAGGTGAACGCGGCGATCCGGGGTCTCCTGCGCGCCGGAGCGAGCGAGGTGATCGTGACGGATGGACACGGGAGCGGGAATCCGGAGCCGGACTACGACCTGAGCCAGCTCCCGGAGGGCGCCCGCTTCGAGATCCGGGATGCCCCCTACGACGCTTACATCGACGTTATCGGGGCTACCACCGACGCCGTGGTAGCCATCGGCATGCACGCGGGGGCCGGAACTGACGGAGTGATCTCACACACCTACTACGGCCACACACGGTGGGTGATGAACGGCCAGCCCATGAACGAGTCAATGATCGTGGCGTCGTCGGCTGCCCGCTTCGGCGCTCCCCTGGTTCTGGTGACCGGTGACGACGTGCTTAGACAGGAAGTGGCCGAGTTCAGTCCGGCGACCCGGTACGTCGTGAGCAAGAGGGCCGTGAGCAGGAGCAGGGCCGTGGCCCGCCCGAAGGAGGAGGTGCTGGCGGAGATCGAATCCCAGGCGGAGGCCGCGCTCAGGGCCATGGGCTCCGTCCCGGCGTGGTCACCCCAGCCGATAGACGGGGTGCTCGAAAGCCACTTCTCCTACACACGACCGGAGCACGCGGCTCTGGCTATCGACTTCCCCCACGCCTTCCCGGTCAACGACCGCACGGTCGGCCTGCGGTCGGAGACCTTCCTCAACGCCTATCTGGCCTTTCGGGCCCTGGCCAACTTCACGGCCCTGGCTCCGATGCGGACGGTATTCACGGCGATGCAGGAGGTAGAGGGCGGCATGGACACGTACCGACGAATCCAGGCGCATCTGGCGGATCTGCCGCCACCTGGCTTCGAGTCGGCGGGAAGCGAAATCGACATGAGCACGTCTGCCAGGGGCCGCCACGGATATCGCTGAGTGACAGCCGGGTACGGGGAGGGTGCTTGTGGCGGCGCGGTGACGACCACCCCAGCAGCAGGAAGAGCGCGTGGCCGAAAGCGCCGGCGCACATGCCACCGAAGAAGTGCGTTGCGATGGCCACGTTGGTCAACCTGCGCTCCTTGATTCCGTCCATCATGCCCACGTGGGTGCTCAGAAAGCCGGCGTTGCAGATCCCGATGGCGGTGAAGACGCAGATCCCCTTGGCGTCGATAATGCCACTCTCGAGGAATTGGGGGACCATGGATATCGCGGCGCCCACGGATCCCAGGGAAGTGACCGGAAAGGCGATGGCCTGTGGGTCAGTGAAGCCGAGCAGTGGCGTGACAACGAAGGATAGCTGCTCGCCGACCCAGGGAAAGAACGAGATTCCCTCGTAGGCACCTCCCGTGTAGAGCCCCTCGCTCGACCCGTACGCGAGCATCATCACCATGGTCGTGATGATGATGACGCCGGGCATGATATCCAGACCTGTCTTGACGCCGTGCGCCCCACCGTCGAGCAAGGCCTGTAGGGCCCTCTGCGCAACGCTGCCTTCCCGCACCTCCCGATAGCGGAGCAGATCGGAAAAGCCAGGAAAGCGGCGACTATCGCCGGAATGGGCTACCCTCGTCAGTGCCTCCGGAGCATGAGGTCACAGGCGAGTCGCCACCGAACGAAGACTCCACCCAACCGAGACCCAGGGGAGTGGAAGGTGAGATGGTTGGGAGGGGTGTCGAAAGGGCGCAAGACTAATGGCCAACCCTACTGTCAGTTCTATTGTCAGTCGCCCCATGTCGATCAAGAGATCGCAGTGTTCCGAGAGCAGCGGATCGCGTTCTCCGTCATGGGTCTACCAGTTTCCTCTCGTGATTCGTCAATGCAGGGCTGA
>JBDHGI010000370.1:0-5798 GCA_039589955.1 Gemmatimonadota bacterium
CCTGGTGGCGACGAGCGTGTCCAGGTACGTGCGACGGTCACGCGGCGGCGCGTGCGGCCGGTCGAGACACGAAAGCGGCATGGCCACCAGGGTGAGGGCCATCTCCCGGTCGAGGGCCGGGACGTCGGACTCGGGGATCGTCTCGGTGAAGATCGGCAGCTCCGCGGCGTCCGCGACGGGAGCGGCCTCCACGACGGACGCGCCCTCCCCGCCCGCGACGGGCGGTTGCTCGTCCGTCGGGGCGCATGCGTCAACCGCGACTAGCAAGCATCCGAGTGCGATACGGGCCCACGCCGGATGGAGGTGGTAAAGAGATGCAACGCCGGTCGGTCTGATCATCCGGTGTTTCGACGTTGTCGGCATCTGGTGGTTCACTCCGGAAGAGGGGTCTCGACACGACAGCCTGCGCCGGCCCATGCCCGAAGGCAATGCCGGTGGCCCTGAGCTGGTGGTCTCACGCGGGCTCAAAGGCCCGAAGTGTTCCCGCCTCAGTATCGTACGAAGAAGTACCCGGCCGTCGTGGCGAGCAGGACGCCGTACGCCAGCGGGAACGCCCACCTGCAGGCGTAGTCGATCCGGTCTCCCCGGGCCCTGCGCCCGCTCCGGTCCAGATGCCCTACCACCAGGTTGACCACCACCGAGGCCGACACTGTGAAGAAGCTTACGCCGATGAACCCGCCCAGGAGGGTGACGTAGGGAATCCTGGGGATCATGCCGCTCACCGTGAGCTGGTAGGCCACCACGGTCAGGATGCCGATGAACGAGATCGCCATCCGGTCCCCCAGGGACTCGCGGTCCATCCAGAAGACGGACCAGCTCAGCCCCACGAGGAGCATCATCGGGAGGATGACCAGGCGCACCATGGATCCCGGGCGCCGGGCCAGCTCCAGCGTAACCACCACAGCGGACAGGGCCCGCTGGCCGAGGCCCGCGGAAGTGGCATGGTGGTCGCGGGCCGACGCGCTCACGTCGCCGAGCTGCCACTCGGCGATGCTGATGCCGTGCCCGGGCACGCCGATGTCCGAGGATGGAGACAGGACGACCTCGTCCCGGTTCAGGCCCAGGGGGTGGAGGACGATCTCGAAGCTCTCGCGATCGAAGGGGAACTGCCTCAGCTCGGGGCGCATCTCGACCCACGCGTTCATCTCCTCCACGTAGGTCATGGTCCCGTCGAATCGGTTCCTGAGCATCACCCCGTAGCGCTCGTACGGCCCCGACCCGTTCGCGATCACGACTTGGGGCCACCAGCCCGTGGCGACCTCGTCGAACTGATAGCGTCCCTGGAAGATCTTCTCGCGGACTCCGGCGGACTCCGGATCGAAGGCGAACCGCCGGTCCCGCCACTGCAGCGTCAGGAGCCCTTCGAACTCGAAGCGCTGCGCGGTCTCGTCGATCTCGTTGATGTCGTTGATGACCAGCCCGACGCTCACCGTTACCGGGCCGTCGTCGGTCGGGGGGCCGAGGAGGAAGGGCTCGGCATCCTGGGCATGAGCCGCGTGGGGGAGCAGCGGCAGAAGCGCCGCGCAGATTGCCACCAAAGAAGCACGAATCGACATCTCAACCCCTCTCGATCGATCGGCGACGGGCGCCGGAACATGCGGCAGGAGGGTCAGCGGTGCCACCCGCCGATGGTGCCGACGGCGATGCGGGCGGGTCGTCCGCTGCCGAAGGTGAATGTCACTCCGAGGTCCACGCCCGGGTCCGCGTTGACGGCGTCGTCCCGTCTTCGATCCGTGACCACCCGGGAGGAGAGCACTCCGATGGCCAGGCCGACGACGACGTCTTCGACGAAGTGCTTTCGGGCCTGAACCCGGCTGAAGCCAACGAGGGACGCCACCGCGTAGGCCGGCACGGCCACGGCGAGCCCGTGGCGGAAGTGAATGAACGAGGCGCTCTGGAACGCGATGGAGGTGTGGCCGGAAGGGAAGGAGTTGGCATTCGACCCGTCCGGTCGAGGCTTGTGGACCGCGAGTTTCAGCCCGCCGGTGGTGGCGGCGTTGATGGCGAAGCCCAGCAGGAACTGCCCGGCTCCGGTGCGGTCGGGTACGGCCAGCGTCGAGCCGAGCGTCACGACGGGGAGCGCCTTCATCAGGATGTCGCCGCCGGACTCGATGGTGCGTTGCTGCGCCGAGGCCCGCGTCGTCGTCGCGGGTGTGGACGCGACCAGGAGGATCACGGCCGTCCACAGGCGGATGGCACCGAAGAGGAGGGTGCGCCTGCGGCGATTGGAGCAGCCCGTGCCTGAGGCTAGGTCGACGACCTTGCCGACGGGTGCGGGAGTATAGCAGCTCACGGCGGGGAGCTCCGGAGGGGATTGAGCGTCAAACTTGAAGACTATCATCCCGGGACGCCGAACGCCTCACGTGGGTCTTCTCCTCCGTGCCAATTTCCTGACTCAGCGTGCCAACCTGGGGAAGACGTGGGGCTGCCACGGGACATGGCGCCCCACGCGACGGTACCTTCTGACCGGAATTCTCCTTCCGTCACCATCCTATCGTGGAGGTTCAAATGTCATTCTCTCGTTCGGTTTCCGTGATGCTGCTGGGTGTCGCCCTCCTGGCTGGCAGCGCTTCCGACGCCCTCGCCCAGAAGGGGCTCGAGGTCGGGTTCCGTGGCGGCGTGTCCGTCGCGAGCGCCTCCGTCGACGTCGACGGCACCTTCGCCAAGAGCAATCGCACCGGGTTCGCCGGGGGCGTGTTCCTGAACTACGACCTCAGCGTCCTGGGCCTCCAGGTGGGGGCGCAGTACGCTCAGAAGGGCGTAGACCTCGACGTCACCGACGCGGTGCACGAGTTCAGCCTGAACTACCTGGAGATCCCCGCCGTCCTGAAGCTGGGTGTTCCCCTGGGGGTCGTGAAGCCGAGCGTGTTCGGCGGCGTTGGGTTGGGCTTCAAGACTTCGTGCGACCAGAGCGGGACGGATTGTGGGAATCACATCGACGGAACGGAGCTCTCCGGGATCGCGGGGGCGGATCTGGCGGTGTACGTGGGCTCGATCTCCCTGTGGGTCGACGGGCGCTACCATTTCGGTCTGCACGACGTCAACAAGGCGAGCGATGTGTTCGGGGACCTGAAGAACCGCCACTGGACCCTCCAGGCCGGCATCGGGTTCAAGGTCGGCGGCTGACGCCACCGAGGTCATCGCATGTCCATCATGAGCCCGAAGTCCCGTGCGCCCTCCAGCGCGCTCCTCGTGAGCACCCTGACCGCCCTGGCCGTGGGACTGCCGGCCGGGGGGCAGGAGCAAGTGCCCCCGACCCGTGGTGGCTTCACGACCTCGCTGGGATTCCCGCCCTCCCTCCACCCCCACTTCACGGTGTCCATGGGCCGCCACGGCGGGGCCGACACCGATGTGGGGGTCGGCGCCCTCGGTCTGGGCTTCTACAAGGACCTGACGAACCCCGTCATGTCGCTTCTGGGCGTGATGGTCGACGGGTACGGCGCCGCGCGCACCGACGGATCGTGGGACGGCGGTGTGCAGGCCCAGCTCCACATGCCTCTGTTCCGGCTGGCCGCCGGCGTGGACTACTCCGTGGCGGACCGCCAGGCCGACTTCCGGGATTCAGGCTCCTTTTGCTACGCCCCTGGCCGGACGTGGGCGTCCGGCGCGCGAGAAGGCCCTGGTGAGGTCGGTGGAGGCCTCTCCGGTTCCCGACCCGATGCGGGTGGACGCCCTGCTTCCCGCCGTGGCCGAGGTGACCCGTCTCGCGAAGCTCATGGACCAGCTGCTGGTGCCTTTCCTGGACGTGGGGGGATCGTCCCACGACGACGCGCTGGCCGACCTGGGACGGCGGCTCGAGGAGGTTCGCCAGGGGCTGGCGGGAACTCCCGGAGCCCCAGACGACGCACCTACGGCCCAGGGCGTCGTCCTGGCCTACCACGGCTCACTCGCCGATGCCTTCGCCGTCGCCCTGCGGCCTGACAGGCCGGCCACGAACGCCACGGCGGAGCGACTGGCACAGGCGGCGCGGACTGCGCTCCTGGACGAGCTGTTGATCCCCCACAACTCCCTGCTCGGACAGTACCGGGACGTGAAGACCCTCCAGCCGTTCGCCGCCCGGGCGCGGGGCGCCTTCGTCCGGATGATGGACGAGGGCGGCGTGCTGGAGGACGTGCAACGCTGGCGCGCCGAGTGGATCTTCGACCGCTTCGTCTCCGACCTCGAGGAGATGCGAGAGGTCAAGGAGGACCAGTGGGGCGACGAGCGAATGGTATGGATGCCGCTCCAGCTGGCCCTTCTGCCGGAGGACCACGACGAGCAGGAGGAGCTCGACCGGATCGTCGAGCGGACCGCGAGCGTGCGGTTCCGCTCGGGAAACGACGTGGACTACATCCTGAACGAGCGATTCCAGTGGGCCCTCCACCAGTCCATCCACGAGGCGCAGGACTACCACGTGCTTTGGGTCCACGACATCCAGGGCTACGACGGGGACGGGAACCCCGACCAGGTCTCCTTCGACCAGGTACGGCACGGGTATCTCCAGACGCTCCTGGAGCGGATCCAAGCCTACGACCGGGCGGGTCGGCTTCCCGAGTACCACATCTTCCTGGACCAGTGGTTCTACGAGGTCAACAAGGGTCGGATCTGGCTGGAGGTGTTGGAGGATCCCCTCGACCACCGGGTGGACCTGCCCGAGGGGTTCGAGGCTTGGGAGGCCGAGCTGGATTCCGTGCAGGATGCCCTGGCCCAGGCGGTGATGGGGTCGCGGCGGCTTCAGAGCGAAGCGCGTGCCTATGGTGACGACTGGCTGAAGAACCGCGTCAAGGTCCACATCCACATCACCAACCAGCCGGACCACAGCTTCTGGTCCTCCCAGATCATGCCGATCTTCGGCCTGCCCGACGACGCCCTCCGGGATCACCGCAAGATCGTGCTGTGGGATCTCACGGAGGAGAATCCCGCCAGGGGCGGCTTGATGCTTACGGGCATGGGTGTGGGCGAGCACTACGCGGGCACCCACTGGGAGGACCGCGCCGTCATGATCCGGGGGCCGGCGGCGCTCTACGCCAAGGAGGCGGCCAGGGGGCACCTGTTGGAGCAGGGGCTCACGGAGCAGCAGATCCCCTGGGTCCTGAGGGCCCGGGAGATGCCGCTGGAGGCGTTCAGCGCCAGGGTGGAGGGGGACGTCACCGACATCCGGGCGACCCAGCTGCACAACGCCGTGGGGTTCGGGAGGAAGCAGGTGAGCGTGGCCAAGGCCGTGATGTACTCCCTGATGGAGCCGGGCGCCGTCCTCAAGGCTCCCGACTCCCTCTGGAATCATCCCCTGTGGGCTTCCCTCCTCCTGGGCAGCGCGCTCCGGGGCGGGCGCGTCCTCATCATGTCCCCGTCCCTCGCCAACGCCCCCGCGGCGGGTTGGCCCCAGATGTCCCGTGCCTACGAGCTCATGAGTCGTCTGGTGCTCGTGCAGTCGCTGCTGGCGCCCAACCTGGAGGAGGTGGGAGGGCTGCTGCGGGTGGGCCTGTACAACCCCGAGATCGGGGTCGGAGACATCCCCGCCCGCATCGAGCGCTTCCTGGACACCATGGACCGGGAGAGCTGGCTCGCCGAGCTGTACGGCTTCCATCCGCTGGTGACGGATTCGCTGAGGGCGGTAGCCGAGGACCTGCGCGGCCAGGACTTCCGACCCGACTACCTGACGTACGACTGGACCGACGCTCCGAAACTCCACATCAAGGCCAACCTCATGGCGTCCCGGGAAGGTTGGGATCACCTCCTGGCTCAGCCGGAGTGGGCCGTGCTCATGGCCGAGTACTTCCGGGGCCGTGCCGACCACGTGTCCGAGGACGACCGCTTCG
>JBDHGI010000371.1:0-6053 GCA_039589955.1 Gemmatimonadota bacterium
CGTTTCCTGCCCGGTGGTCCGGACTGACTAGCGTAGACACCTGTCACGACATCCTCAGCCCCATTTCCGCCTCCGGAGCGCGAGCGCGACTCCTCCGATTCCTCGGGAATTTCGTGAGAGCCGTGGAATTCGCCGTGCCTCTGCGTCGGGCGTCGGAGTCGCTGGTGGCTCTACAGCAACTCCTCCGGCTCCATCCTGAGGTTCTCGTCCATCCGGTCGGGCTCAGGGCTACGGGACGAGACGGATTCTCCCTGAGCCCGGCTTTCGGCAGGGATTCCTTTTGGATCGACCTCTTCTTGTTTCCTGATCGACGGTTCGAGAGTGCTCTGTCGGAGACCTTCGAAGGGCTCGAGGCTCGGTGCCATTGGGGTAAACACCTCGCCCTCTCGCGAAACCACCTACGCCATCAATATCCTCATTGGGAGGCTTTCTGGACGATGCGGGACCAGATGGATCCTGAACGGGTCTTCGAAAACGACTTCACCCGGAGCCTGACGTCATGACGCCGATAGGGGCCGTAGCGGTAACCGGAGCCAGCGGGTGTCTGGGAAGAGCTCTTCTCGACCGCCTTCTCCCCCAGGTCTCGGTGCGAGCGCTCCTCCGCACCCAGGATCGGTTCAGCTCGTCCGCGGCGGAACGAGGCTGCCATGTCGTGATGGGACACCTGGAGGACGAGGTCGCCCTGGCAAACCTCGTTGAAGGCACCGAGGTGGTCTTCCACTGTGCCGCAGAGCTTGGAAAACGGGACGCCCGGCTGAGCCACCGTGTCAACGTCGTCGGCACGGAGAAGCTGGCCCGGGCAGCCCTCGAGGCGGGTTGCGGGAGGTTCGTCTACGTCAGCTCGATCTCTGTTTACGGCGCCACGTGGGGTCCAAACGACAGCTACACGGAGGAGACGAGGCCAGTGAACACGGAGAGCCTCAATCCCTACAGCTACTCCAAATACCTCGGCGAGCTGGTGGTGCGGGACCTGGGGCTCAAGGAGGGGCTTGGCTTCACCATCGTCCGGCCCACCAACGTGTATGGTCCCCATTCGAAGCCGTGGTTTCTCCAGTTCGAGCGGATTCTGAGGTGGGTCCCGATCGCCATCGGGGACTTCCCCATCGACGTGGTCTATGTCGACGATCTCGTGGAAGGAATGATCCAGGCTTCCCGGTCACCAGCCGCCGCGAACGAGGATTTCAACCTCGGTCACGAGATGGTGGGATTGAACGAGTTCATGTTGGAGGTCGCCCGCGTGGCCCATCGCCGGGCGTGGAAAGTCCCGCAGAAAGCGGACGCGCTCCTCCGGCAGGCCGTCTCCCGGGCCTATCGGAGGGCCACGGGGAAGCCTCTTTCCATGCCATTGGACCGCGTACGGTACTACCCGCATGCGAAGGCTCGGCAAGCCTTTCGGTACTCACCCGTCGTGGGGCTGCGGGAAGGGTTCCAGAGAATCGCTGACTGGGACCGGGCAGGACGCCCGTGAACCCGAAGGGCGCCGACCGGTGATGGTGGAGGCAATCCCGGGGTTGGCTGACGGGCCGGCGGGTCCTCTTTGGCTGGTGGCGGGCACCTATCTCTATTGCGTGGCAAGCGGGTTCGTCTTCTTCATAAACGCCGAGATCTTCCTCCTGGCCGTGGCGGCTGCCTCCCCACCGGCGGCGGCTGTCCCCCTGGTGGTAGCGGCGGTATTGGGCCAGATGACCGCAAAATCCGGCATGTACCTAGCGGGCCGCGGAGTCCTGTCCCTTCCCTTCGGTAGAAAGCAGAGGAGACTGGAGGCCGCGGGTCGAAGGCTGCAGGCCTCCCGTATCGGACCCGGCGGGTTCACCTTCCTCAGTGCGTCCGTCGGCCTTCCCCCCTTCTACGTAGTCAGCATCCTGGCGGGAACGTTGAGGATCCCGTTCCTGGTGTTCTTCCTGCCGGGGACGGCTGGCCGTCTGATCCGGTTCGGAATCCTGGCCTTCTCCCCCCAGGCGGCCATGCAGATCCTGGAGTGATTCTCTCCGCACCCCCGGGCGCTCCACAGCGGACGGAGGAGCCTGAGTGCCCCCGCCTCTCGTTCACTTCACGGCTAGCCGTTCCCCGTTTCCGGAGGTAGGATGAACTGCACATGCGCCATGACCGGCCACCACAGCGTGTCGATTCTGCTCGCAAGTGTATCGTTACATAAGTCCCTAGCCCAACGTGGCGCCAGCACTTATGCCCAACAGGATCCTGGCCCGCTCGACTTGTCGCTGCCGCGACCGAAGCAACCCTTCCGAGACCTCCCCGTCGCCACGTCTGAGACGCAGCTCTTCCCCATGAGCGACTCTATGGATTCGGCCCTATGAGGCCGAGGGCCGCAGGGGCGTGGCGAGAGATCGGCCGCAATCGGGGCGTCCACGCAAGCTGACGCCGGCGCTTGAGGAGGACATCGTCGAAAAGACGGTCACGTGTCGCTCGATCCTCGCCTCGTCGAGAAGATCCACGACGTGGTGGGTGGGTACCTCAATCCGCCTGACAACGCGGTGGTGTTCTTCTTCGATGAGAAGAGCCAGGTCCAGGCATTGGACCGGACTCAGCCCAGCCTGCGGCTCAAGAAGGTCGTGCCGGCACCATGACGCACGACTACAAGCGGCATGGAACCACCACCCTGCGGGCCCGCCAGGCCTCAACTCCCGCCGCGGCTATCGGACCTTCCATCCCTGGAGGGCCCACCGGCATCCCGGGCACGGCGATTCCCATGAGATCCGGTTCCTCCTTGAGGAAGCGGATCAGGGCGTCGGCCGGGACGTGACCCTCGACGATGTAGTCCCCGACCATGGCGGTGTGGCATCCCCTGAGCTCGGGGGCTACTCCGCGCTCCTCCTGAACGGCCCCCACATCCTGCACCTCGACCGTCGTGACCTCGAAACCATTATCGCGTAGGTGACCCACCCACCGGACGCAGCATCCTCAGGTCGGGCTGTGGTGCACCGTGACGGTGGGGAGCTCCTGGGTCGGGGGCGGCGCGGACCCGACGCTGGCGAGCGCCACGATGGCAGCCGCCGCGGCTCCGACTCCAAACTTCGCGGTTCGTCCGAAGGTCATTCCGCAGCTCCAGCTAGTAGGGACAGGAAGTTGGCAGCCAGTTAATCTACCGTGGGCCGCTCCAGGCCGCCACGCGCTACGCCCCGGCAGCCCCCTCCCTACCGTAGGCACGCGTGGATCGCCGGGCGCTCCGCACCCCGCTTGCGGCCCTGTAGCGGGCCCGACATCTTCGTGGCGAACACCCCCGGCGAGGCAACCTGTCCATGCTCCAGACGCTGCAGCGCCTGCGGCGACGAAAGCTCGACCAGTGGGCGCTGGCGTACCTGGCAGGCGCCTGGGTGGTCTTCGAGGCGTCGGACGTCGTGGGCGACAAGCTCGGGTGGCCCAGCGGGCTGTACCGGGGCCTCCTCGTCGTCCTCCTCTTCGGCTTCTTCGTCGCCGTCGTCCTGGCCTGGTACCACGGGGAGAAGGGTCGACAGCGGGTGAGCCTCCCCGAGCTGCTGACCATCTCCTCCCTTATCGTGGGGTGCGGGATCACCCTGTGGTTCGTAGGCCCGTCCCGGGAAGCATCGCAGCCGACGGGCGCGATGGGAGGAGCCGACGACCTCCTGGCCACGGTGCCCCTGCGCGCCGTGCTTTATGACAACCCGTCGGTGGCCATTCTCCCTCTCCGTAATCTCGGAAGGCCGGAAGACGAGCCGTTCGTCGAGGGGCTCCACGACGACATCCTCGGCTCACTCCAGCAGATCGGGGGGCTCACGGTTATCTCGAGCACGTCGGTGCAACGGTACCGCGGGCGGGATGTGCTCCTTCCCGAGATCGCGCGGGAGCTCCGGGTCGACGCGGTGGGGGAGGGTACCGTGAGCCGTGGCGGCGACCGGATCCGGGTCAACGTGCAGCTCATCGACGGCGCGAGCGATGCGCACCTGTGGAGTGAGCAGTTCGATCGGGAGCTGAGCGTTACCGACGTCTTCGCGATCCGCACGGAGATCGCCAGGGCCGTGGCACGGGCCATGAGAGCCACGCTCACCTCCCTGGAGGAGGAGCGCCTGGCCACGAGGCCCCCGGCGAGCCTGACCGCGTACGATTGGGTGCAGATCGCCCGGAGTCGCTGCGACGGATGCGAGGACCGGGGCGAGGCCTATCGCAGGGCCCTGGAGGCAGACTCCACGTACGCCGTAGCCTGGGCGGGACTCGCCGGCAACTACGCCGTCCGCGTGCTCGCCTTCGGCGCGCCGACGGCTCTGGCCGACTCGGCGCTGGTCCTTGCTGACCGCGCCCTGGGGCTGGATCCCGAGCTCGCTTCGGCACACGGCTCCAAGGGGATCGCCTCCTACGCTGCCCGGGGCCTGTCCGCCAGGGCCCTCGAGCACGCACGCCGAGCGGCGCAGCTGGAGCCCGGCAACGCTTCCCGATGGAACAACGTGGGCGTGTTCTCGGCCATGCGGGGGAGATGGGTGGAGGCCCTGGACGCGTATTGGCGTTCCCTGAGAGTCCGGCCGACGTCGGCCTCGGTAAGAGGGAACATGGCGGAGCTGTACGCGGCCCTGGGCCTGCACGAGCGAGCCGCGGAGGTCCTGGCCGAGGCCAGCCAGATCGGCCCGTCCAACGAGACCGTGCTCCACTACGCGTCCTACGCCGCAGCCCTCGCCGGCGATCCGGTCGGCGCGTGGGAGCTGGCGTCCCGGGCCGTCAAGCTGCATCCGCAGGCACGGAACCACCAGTGGGCCGCACTGCTGGCCGGGCGCACGGGGCGACCCGACGAGGCGCTCGCCCACGCGGAGGCGGCTCAGGCGCTGGCGCCGGAGGGCTTGTCGATGGAGTCCAACGTCCGCTCCGTCCCCGTCACCCTGGGCTTCGTGCTGCTCGGCGCCGGTGACGCCGCCGCCGCGGAGCGGCTATTCCGGAAGGCGGACGACCTGCTGCGGGAGCGGCTGGTGGGCGGAGCCGACGACGGGTACACCCGGGTCGAGCTCGCGGCGATCGCGGCGGCCCGCGGTGACGCGGGTGAGGCCGGCCGGTGGATGGAATCCGCTGTCGAAGCGGGGTTCCGCTACCACCTCGAAATCGAGCTCGATCCCATCTTCGACGCCGTGCGGGAGGCCCCTCGATTCAGACGTGCCGTGGACCGGATCCGCGCTGACGTGGAGGAGATGCGTGCGCGCGTCCTGGACCAGGAGGCCGATCTGGAGAGGGCGCGGGCGGGCCGGTAGGCTGCACGCGAAGCTCGACCGCTTGCTCGGCTACGGACTCAAGGACGCGACCGGGTTCAAGCACACGCACCTGAATCGGGTGTGACGGGGTAGCGCGAGAGCCACGCGGCCGCCGGACTCAGGCGAGGGTCCCCCCCACGGCGGTATCGGGCTGCACGAGCCGCCCGTGCTCGAGGTGGAGGCGGATGTCCTCGTCCCAGGCCCCGGCGGTGCTCGGCCGGTGGGTGATGAGGAACACCGTCCTGCCCCGCATGAGGCGCTCGAGCGCCTCGAGGATGACGGCCTCGGTCTTCACGTCCACCGAGCTGGTGGGCTCGTCGAGTATGAGGATGGGCGCGTCCTTCAGAAACGCCCGCGCCAGGGCGATGCGTTGGCACTCGCCGCCGGAGAGCCTCATGCCCCGCTCCCCGACGCCGGTTTCGTACCCTTGGGGAAGCCCCTGGATGAATTCGTGGGCACCCGCCGCCCGAGCCGCGGCAACGATCTCCGCGTCGGACGCGCCCGGGCACGCGTAGGCGATGTTCTCTGAGACCGATCCGGAGAAGAGCACGGGCTGCTGCAGCACGATGGCGAACTGCGCCCGCAGGTCCGCCAGGCGGTAGCCGCGGAGGTCCGTGCCGTCCAGCAGAATCGTCCCTTCCGTGGGATCGTAGAAGCGGGTGAGGAGGCTCAGCAGCGTGGTCTTGCCGGCGCCGGTGGCGCCGCTCAGGGCGATGCGTGAGCCGGCGGGCGCGTCGAAGGACACGTCGTGGAGGACCGGGTGCCCCGGCTCGTACGCGAACGAGACACCGTCGAACGTCACGGCGCCCCGGGCGCGGCCCAGCCTGCGGGCGCGCGGATCGTCCA
>JBDHGI010000372.1:0-3531 GCA_039589955.1 Gemmatimonadota bacterium
TACCTGACGGGCATCGCCGAGGAGATCGCCGCCCACCCGGACGTGGAGGCGGTGCACCTGGACTACATCCGCCACGCCGACGTCATCCTGCCCCGGGGGCTGTGGTCGACCTACGACCTGGTCCAGGACCGGGAGTACCCGGAGTTCGACTTCTGCTATTGCGACGCGTGCCGGGAGGCCTTCGCCAAGTCGGACGGCCGGGACCCCCTGGAAATCCCGGACCCTCCGGCGGACGAGGCGTGGCGGCGGTTCCGGTGGGACAGCGTCACGGGCCTCGTCCGGCAGGTGGCGGACGCCGTCCACGCCCGGGGGACGCTCCTGTCGGCGGCGGTCTTCCCCACGCCCACCCTCGCCCGCCGCCTCGTCCGGCAGGCCTGGGACGAATGGCCCCTCGACATGGTCTTCCCCATGCTCTACCACTCCTTCTACGAGGAGGACATCCCCTGGATCGGGGAGTGCGTGGCGGAGGGAAGGGCGGCGCTGGCCGCCAGCGCCCCGGCGGCCGACGTGCTGAGCGCCGGCCTCTACCTGCCGGCCCTGGATCCGGCGGCCCTCGCCGACGCGGTGGCGGTGGCCAGGGACGCCGGCGCCTCGGGCGTGTCCTTCTTCCAGATGGAGGCCCTCACCGATGCCCACCTCGCCAGGCTGAGGCCCTTGCTCACGTAGGGACCTGCCGCTCCCGGCGCCGCGACGCCCCCGGGGCCCGCCGCCGCTTGCACGGCCTGGGCACGACCGGCAGTGTGCACCCCAACAAAGACCCGACCCGGCTTGTCCGAGACGGTATCCCTCGAAGATCCGGTGTCTCGAAGAGCCCGCCCGGAGGTCCCGTGCTGAAAGCGCTGATGAACAAGGTCGTCGACTTCCGCGGCGACGACGAGCTGAAGGGCCTGCTGTGGGCCACGGCCTACGGCTTCTTCATCATGTTCTCGTACTACATCCTCCGGGCGGTGCGGGACGAGATCTCGGCGGCGGATCGGGGCAACCTCCAGTTCCTGTGGACCGCGGTCTTCCTGGCGATGCTGGTGGCGGTGCCCCTGTACTCCTGGGCGGCGACCCGGTTCTCGCGAGGCGTGTTCGTCCCCCTGGCCAACCGCTTCTTCATCGCCTGTCTGGTGGGCTTCTGGGCGTGCCTGGTCGCCCTCCCCCTGGGCGCGCGGCCGTGGATCGACCGGGTCTTCTACGTTTGGACGAGCGTGTTCGCCCTCTTCGTGGTGACCGTCTTCTGGGGCCTCATCGCCGACTGCTTCTCCAACGAGCAGAGCAAGCGGCTCTTCGGGTTCATTGCGGTGGGAAGCTCCATCGGAGCTATCCTCGGCTCCACGGTCACCGCGGCCCTGGCGACCCAGGTGCCGGTGTTCTCGCTGCTCGTCATCTCGTGCGTGCCCCTGGAGGTGGCGTCCCGGTGCGCACGCGCCCTCGACCGCCGCTTCGAGACGGGCAGCGTCACCACCCCGGGCGAGGCGGACAAGCCCCTGGACGGCACGGCGTTTTCGGGCATGAGGGCCGTGTTCGAATCGCCCTATCTCATGCGGATCGCCGTCTTCCTGGCCCTCATGACCTTCGCCTCGACCATCCTGTACTTCGTCCAGGCCGACCTCGTCGCCGAAGCGTTCACCGACAGGGGCGTCCGGAGGGCGTTCTTCGCGAAGATCGATGTGGCGGTCAACATCCTCACCATCCTCTTCCAGGTCTATCTGACCGCCGTCATCATCCGTTGGCTGGGCATCGGGCTCGCCCTGGCGGCGGTGCCGGCGGCGGTGGCGGTGGGCTTCGTCGCCCTGGGGGCGTACCCGACGCTGGCGATCCTGGTGGTGGTTCAGGTGATCTACCGCGCGGGCCGGTACGGGATGACCAAGCCGGCGCGGGAGGTGTTGTTCACCGTCCTGAGCCGGGAGCAGAAGTACAAGTCCAAGGCGTTCCTGGACGCCGCGGTGTACCGGGGCGGCGACCTGGTCAGCGGCTGGATCTACTACGGGCTGGCGTTCGTGGGACTGTCCGTGGGGGCTATCGCCCTGGTGGCCGCGCCCGTGGCGGTGATCTGGACCGGCGTCGCCCTGGGGCTGGGGCGGCGGGAAGAGGTGCTGGCGGCGGCGAGCCCGGCAGGGGACTGAGGAGGCGGAGGAGCGACCCTCATCCACCCGGGCCGGGACGCCCCGCGCCGGCCGACGGACGACCGGCGCGGGATCGGGGTCACGGGCTCGTGCGACCCGGGGGGAGCAGGGGGCACAAGAGGAACACGTCGCCCTCGTTCTGCATCCCGTCGCCGTTGGCGTCGATCCACCAGCGACCGCCCACGTACCCGGGATCGCCGGGACCGTAGTCGGTGGCGCCTTCCTCGGTGTCGAGGTGCTGGAACGGCCCGCGGGGGGGCAGGGTCGAGGCCGAGACGAAGGTGTCGTAGTAGAGCCCCTGGCTCCGAACGTACACGACACCCAGGGCGCCCTTGACGCCCCGTCCACCCGCGGCGGTCTTCGAGAGCTCGGCGGACACGTCCAGCATCGGCTCGGTGGGGGTGGTTTGGTCTCCGCACGCGACGAGCATGAGGATGGGCGCGAGCACTGCTGTGGCTTTCCGGATCATTCCTCTTCCTCCCTATGGGGGTGAGTGCCTTCGGTGGCAGGGGAGGAAGGCAAGGTCGGCGCCACGTGGCGGACGGGCTGTGACGACGGACACAAGTGACAGGGGGGCAAGGAGATGGGATTGTTCGCGGGCCTTCGGGTCCCCCCTTGCGGGGCGTTTCACGCCAGGTCCCTTGAAACGTTGCACGGGGCCCGCTGAAACGTGGTCGGCCGCCGGCTGGAGCGATGCGGGCCGCCGGTGCAGCGTTGTCTGGAGGAAGCTTCTGGTCGACAGTTGTATAGGGGTAATAAATGGGGTATCATTACCCCCAATGACCGAGCTGTTACCTCTATTCGGCCAAAGGACGCCTACCTCGAAATGAGATCTCTGGACCGTGGGTTCCTCGATGCTCTCACCCTCACGCCCGCGCACGGTTCGACCCTTCGTGCCTTGGGGGAGCACCGGGGGGAGCAGGAGCTCTTCAGCCGGCAGAGCCCCCGAGCGCTGGAGACACTCCGCACAGTTGCCCTGGTCGAATCGGCGGAGTCGTCAAACCGCCTCGAGGGGGTCGTTGCGGCGCCTGATCGTCTCCGGGAGGTCGTTCTTCGGGACGCGGCACCGGCAGATCGGTCGGAGCAGGAGATCGCGGGGTATCGGGACGCCTTGGCGCTCATTCACGAATCGGCAGACCACATGCCGTTCAGCGTGAATGTCGTCCAGCAGCTCCACGCGATGTTGTACCGCTACGAGCCAGGGGTCGGTGGCCGATGGAAGGCGACACAAAACGACATCGTGGAGCGTGCGCCGAACGGGTCGATCACGCGAATCCGGTTTCGTCCGGTGAGCCCGGTGGCGACGCCCGGAGCGGTGCAGGAGCTCGTCACCCTGTGGGACCAGGCTCGCGACCGGCAGCGGGAGCCGCTGCTGGTCATTCCACTGACGATCCTCGACTTCCTCTGCATTCATCCGTTT
>JBDHGI010000373.1:0-5551 GCA_039589955.1 Gemmatimonadota bacterium
TCGCCCGGAGCCTGTGGGTGAGCGTGCTCTCGCTTCTGGTCCTCCTGGGTACCGGAGCCCTCGGCTGGGCCAGGGGCAGGAGGCGAGCTCCCTGAAGCGCGTCTTTTCCCGCCTCGCGCAGCTCGCCCTTACGGTCCTCGTCACGTGGCTCCTGGTGGACCGGGTCGGTCTGGGGCTGGACGAGCTGCGGGCCATGGACCCGTCGGCTTGGACGCCCGAGGCGCCCCTGCTCCTCGCTGTGGCATGCCTGCTGCTCCTCGGGGGCTACTTCATGTCCGCCGCCCTCTGGGGGCGGATCGTCGTCGGGCTGGGAGGAGCGTCCATACCCGCCGGAGAGGCCGTCCGCATCTTCATGATCGCCAACCTGGGGCGCTACATCCCGGGGAAGGTCTGGCAGATCGCCGGACTGGCGGTCCTGGCCCGGAGCCGGGGAGTCTCCCCCAGGGCCGCCACGGGCGCCGCGGTGCTGGGGCAGGGGATCGCCCTGGTGGCCGCCTCGGCCGTCGGCCTGGGAGCGCTGCTCGACGGCCCGGAGCACCTGAGGGCATGGGGTCTGGCCGTGACGGGCGTTCTGGCGGGTGGCGTGGCCCTGGGGGCGGCTCCTCCCGTGTTCCGGCGTGTCGTCCCCCTGTGGTTTCGGATCGCCCGACGGGAGCCTCCGGCTTCACTCCGCAGCGGAGTCGCCCTTTCCTGGCTGGCCCTGTACCTGGTGAACTGGGGCCTGTACGCCGTGTCCTTCTCGGTCATGGTCGAGAGCTTCGGCCATCCGGGCCTGAGTCCCGCCGTGGCGTCGTCCTTCGCCGCCGCCTACGTCCTGGGATACCTGGCCGTGTTCGCCCCTGCGGGCATCGGCGTCCGCGAGGCCGTCCTCATCGCCTTCCTCACCCCCCATCTCGGGGTGGCCTCGGCGGGGGCCATGGCGGTGGTGGCCCGTCTGTGGGCGACGGCCGTGGAGGTCGTGCCCGCTGCCGTATTCTGGACGAGACACGTAGCTTCTTCGTCAGCCGAGGGATTCCATCCACCGGAGGATGCGGGTGAGTGAGGGCCGCTACCTGGTCATCATCCCGACCTACAACGAGAGGGACAACCTCCCCCGGAAGGTGCCGCTCATCCTCGAGCAGGACGAGCGCTTCGACGTGCTGGTCGTGGACGACGCGTCACCCGACGGGACCGGACGCCTGGCGGACGAGATGGCGGCGGCCAGCCGCCGGGTGCACGTCCTGCACCGGGAGGGCAAGGACGGGCTGGGGAGCGCCTACCTGGCCGGCTTCGCCTGGGGCCTAGAGAGGGGGTACGAGCTCCTCTTCGAGATGGATGCCGACATCTCGCATCCCACGGACGCGCTGCCGCGCTTCATCGAGGCCGCGAGGACCCACGAGGTCGTCATCGGATCCCGATACGTGGACGGGAGGGTGACCGTCGCCAACTGGCCCATGAGCCGTCTGCTCGTCAGCTACTTCGGATCCTGGTACGCGCGCACCATCACCCGCATGCCGGTGCGGGACGCAACCGGTGGGTTCAACTGCTGGCACCGGGAGGTGCTCGAGGCTGTCGACCTCGACCGCGTGCGGTCCAACGGCTACGCCTTTCAGATCGAGCTCAAGTTCCGGGCCTGGCGACGGGGCTTCTCGCTGACGGAGATCCCCATCCTGTTCAGGGAGCGGGACTCGGGGGAGTCGAAGATGTCGAAGCGCATCGTGCGGGAGGCAGTCTGGAGGGTGGGGTGGGTCAAGATCCGTGACGTCTTCGGCCGGCTGTGAGCCCATGACCGAGGAGCGGATCGGGAGGGAGTACTACGACTCCACCGCCTACTTCGATGATCCCGCGCATCTCACGGACCCCCGGAGCGCCTTTCAGCGGTACCGGGTGGCCAAGGTCCTCGAGATCCATCGCCCGAGGCCCGACGCCCGGGTGGTGGACCTGGGCTGCGGTTGGGGCACCTTCTCCTTCGAGCTGGCGAAGCTCACCGCGGCGGTGGTGGGGGTAGACTTCAGCGAGAAGAGCATCGAGCTGTGCAACCGGAGGTTGGCCCGGGAGCCAATGGACAACCTCCGCTTCGTCTGTGCCGACGCCGGGCAGACGGGCCTGGAGGCGGAGGCCTGGGATCTGGTCGTCGCGGCGGACCTCTTCGAGCACCTCTATCCCGACGATCGTCGAGGAGGCCCACCGCCTCCTGCGCCCTGGTGGGCGTCTGTCCGTTTGGACGCCCCACCGCGGCCATATCCTGGAGGTCCTCAAGAACCACGATATCCTCCTTGCCCGGGACGTTAGCCACGTGGACTACAAGTCCATGGAGCGCATGACGGCCATGATGACCGGGGCGGGCTTCGAGATCGAGCGGGCCTACTACGTCGAGTCCCACCTTCCGCTGGTCCGGGCGCTGGAGAGGCTCCTGCAGGGGTTCGTCCCACTCCTGAGGAGGCGTATCGCGGTGCTCGGTCGAAAGGCGTGACGATGTCGGGTCCCTGGGAGATCGAGCGGCGCTACCTGGTCCGGGTGGACGCGGCGCTCTGGGATCGGCTCGGAGCAGGCACCGCGTACCGGCAGGGTTACGTGCGCGCCGAGGAGCCGTCGGTGCGGATCCGCATCGGCGAGCCGCGTGGGCCCGTGCTGGCGGTGAAGAGCGGACGGGGCCTTCGTCGCAGGGAGGTGGAGACCGTGGTCACCTCGGAGGTGGCCGAGGCCCTGCTGGCGGCGTCGGAGGAGCGGGTTCTCCGGAAGACCAGGTGGCGAATCGGACCATGGGAGCTGGATCGTTTCCAGGGTCCGCTCGAGGGTCTGACCCTGCTCGAGATCGAGCTCGAGCACGAAGACGATCCCGTGCCGGCACCTCCGGCCGAACTACGGATATGGTCTGAGGTGACCCATGATAAGCGGTTTATTGGCAGTCACTTGGCCGCGATGACACCGGAGGATCAGGCGGCTCTGGTCTCCCGGGTGCGTGAGGAGATGGAGGGGTGATGAGGAGTCCGGGGGTCCTGCTGGTCGCGGCCCTGTCCGGGTGCGCCGTGGTGGGCTATCCGAGCGGAACGCCGGAGCGGGCGCCGGGCGAGCCCTCGGCGTCGGTGCCGAGTCCTGCCGATGTGGCAGGCCCGGAGCGCACTGTCCGTGAGGGTGAGGGCCGCGGTCCGGAGGACGTCACCGACGCCTTCATGGCCTCGATCCCCGACGCCGTGCCCGTGCAGGAGGAGCGGAGCCGCTACGGGAACCCCCCGGAGTACGAGGTTCTGGGCCGGACCTACCGCGTGCTGGCCACGTCGAGGGGGTACGAGGCGGAGGGCATGGCCTCCTGGTACGGTCCCGACTTCCAGGGACGCCGCACGAGCTCGGGTGACCCCTACGACATGTACGCCATGACCGCGGCGCACACGTCGCTGCCACTTCCGACCTATGTGGAGGTCACGAACCTCGAGAACGGGCGTCGGGTGGTGGTGCGGGTCAACGACCGGGGTCCGTTCCACGCGGACCGGATCATCGACCTCTCCTACGTGGCCGCATGGAAGCTCGGGATGGTGGGGCGCGGCACCGCGCGGGTCCGGGTCAGGGCCCTCGAGCCTGCGGCCCGGTAGCAGAGGCAGGCCACGGTTCCGCTCCGGGGGGTGAGGGCGTGTCGTGAGGCCGGAGCCGATCTCATCTACAAGATGACATAATATATATTATACGAAGTTGATCTGGGTTCTGGGGAGGGGGCTTCCGGGCGGATGATCCGGCTCCCCTGCCGGCCTGCGTCGTCGCTCTCAGGCCCGGGCCCGCGCTCAGGGCCCTTCGCTACGCCTCCGCAGGGCGTCAGGTGGTGGCCGTGACCTCGGCGAGGCGCATCTCGAACATGCCGCGCTCCGGCGCGCTCTCGTCCATGCTCTCGAGAATCCTCTCGTAGAGCTCGGCGGCACCCTCGGCGTCTCCCTGGCTCGCCCGGATCCGGGCCGCCGAGGCGAGGGCGTCCCGGATCTGGAAGTCCAGATCCGAGCGGTCCGCGATGCGCAGGTAGATGGCCTCCGCGTCCTCCCACCGCCTCTGCTGCTCGTAGGCCGCCCCCAGGAGCGAGGCGGCCTGCATCTCGAGGGGCTCCCTGGGCGAGGACGCCAGGGGCTCCAGAACGGCCAGGGCCTGCTCCGCCTCGCCGCTCTCCAGATAGAGCTCGCCCAGGAGCATCCGGGCCTCGCTGACGTAGGGCGAGCCCCCGAAGCGCTCCAGGTACACGATGAGCTCCTGCTTCGCCCCTTCGAGGTCCTGCAGCGCCACCGACTGGTGTATGGCCTCCAGCTCGTTGGATGCCTGGGCGGCCATGGCCTCCCGATAGTTGCCGTAGTAGATGCCTGCGAACACGACCAGGGCCACGACGACTCCCAGGACCGTGAGGAGCTGCTGATTGGCCTTCGCCCAATTGCCGATCTCGAGGACCTTGGCGACGAAGATGTCGTCCTCGTGCTCCTTCTGATCGTGGGCCAGCTTCCGCTGACCGGGGTGGCGCTTGGTCATGACCGACTCACCGAGGGTGGCTGAAAGTGGGACGCAAGGGCTCCGAAAAGCCTTGAAACCTATGCCTGGCAGGGGGTTCGGTCAACGAGGCCGGGGCCGCTCGATGTCGCCTTCCTCGGGGGGATGGTACCCCGCCCGGGACCAGAGTCCCGACGGGCGGGCAAGGACCAGGCGGCCCCCCTCGCCCGTGGCCAGGACGCCCTCGTAGATCCAGTCGTTCAGCAGCGTCGTGACGGTGGCCCGGTGGGCGCCGGCGAGATCTGCCAGGACCTGGTGGGTCAGGCGCTCGGACAGCCGCAGCCCCCTCCCCCTCTGCTCTCCGCACCGTCGCCCCAGGTCCAGGAGCACCTCGGCCAGCCGCTGGGCCGCGGACGGCCCGTGTGAGCCCCCCTGGGCGTGGCGGAGGCGATGGAGCTCCTGCTCCACACCGAGAAGGTAGGCGTCCAGGCTCCTGCGAGCGGTCTTGAGCCCCCTGAGGACGGCGCCCCTCGGCAGGGGCTGGACCACGCACCTCCCGCCTGCCACGGCACCGTAGCGGCGGTGCCCCTCGGTGAGCGCCTCGTCCCCGAACAGCTCCCAGGGAAGCGCCAGAGCGACCGTGCGGTACCGGCCGCCGGCCTTCATGGCCGGGAGAACCAGGCGGACATGCCCCTCACGCACCAGGAAGACCTCGGTCCCGGGGTCACCGGGGGCGTAGAGGGCGCGGCCCCGGGAGAGCTCCACCGTCGGCGCGCTCTTCACCAGGCGGTAGAGGCTGCGGTCCCGTGGTGGGTGGAGGCCGAAGGGCACCGCTCACGCCTCGGCGACGGTCCGCGCTCGGCGGAGCGTGGGGTGGGCGGCGAGGAGCGCCGCCAGCAGGATGGCAGGCATGGTGGCCAGCGTCGCGACCGTCGGACCCACCGCGTCCGCCGCTGCCCCGGTGAGGAGCACGCCCACGGATCCGGCCGCCCAGGCCAGGCCCATGACGATTCCCGAGCCCACCGCGGTTCCCCGCGGAAGCGTCTCCTGCGCCATCACCACGATGGCCGGCAGGGTGGCCATCCCCAGGAAGCCCGAGAGGGCCGCGGCCACC
>JBDHGI010000374.1:0-3515 GCA_039589955.1 Gemmatimonadota bacterium
CGCCGGCCGCTACAAGATCCGGCGCAAGCTCGGCGAGGGCGGCATGGCCAGCGTCTACCTGGCCGAGGACCTCAAGCACGAGCGCAACGTCGCCCTCAAGATCCTCAAGCCCGAGCTCGCCGCCGTCATCGGCGCCGAGCGCTTCCTCGCCGAGATCAAGACCACCGCCAACCTGCAGCACCCCCACATCCTGGCCCTCTTCGATTCGGGCGAGGCCGACGGGTTCCTCTACTACGTGATGCCGTTCATCGAGGGCGAAACGCTCCGGGACAAGCTCGACCGCGAGCGCCAGCTCGGCGTGGACGAGGCGGTCCGCATCGCTCGGGAGGTGGCCGACGCCCTGGACTACGCCCACCGCAACGACGTCATCCACCGCGACATCAAGCCGGGCAACATCCTGCTGCACGACGGCCGGCCGGTGGTGGCGGACTTCGGCATCGCCCTGGCCATCAGCGCGGCGGGTGGCGGACGGATGACGGAGACGGGCCTCAGCCTGGGCACGCCCCACTACATGAGCCCGGAGCAGGCCAGCGCGGACCGGGACCTGTCGGCCCGTTCCGACGTGTACAGCCTGGGGTGCGTGCTGTACGAGATGATCGCGGGCCAGCCGCCGCATACGGGTCCGAGCGCTCAGAGCGTGCTGGTGCGGATCCTCACCGAGACCCCGCGCCCGCTGACGGAGATGCGCCACACGGTCCCGCCCCACGTGGCGGCCACGGTGGCCAAGTCCATCGAGAAGCTGCCGGCCGACCGCTTCGACAGCGCCCGGGACTTCATGGAGGCCCTGGAGGATGAGGGCTTCACGTATGTGGCGGTCCCCCGCGCCGCCAAGCCCGCGGCCCAGCAGCCTCCGGTCCCGGTGGCGCCCGGCGCCGGGCGCCGGTCCGGCTGGCTGCCCCTGGCCGCCACGGGGGTCATCACCGCCGTCATGGGCATCGCGGTAGGGCTCCGGATGGGGGACACCGACCCGGCCCTGGCGCCCCGGGCCGTCTTCCCCTTCGAAACGGACACGTCGTATCAGGCGACCATGATGTGCTGCGGCGCCTCGCATGCCGTGTCTCCGGACGGGACCCGTCTGGCCCACCTCGGGATCGCCGGCGGCAGGCGCACCATCTTCGTGAGGGCCTTGGACCAGCTCGTGGCCCAGCCGGTGAGAGGTTCCGAGGGCGGGCGGCACCCGGTCTTCTCGACGGACGGAACCTGGCTGGCCTTCAACACGGGCGCGGACCTCATGAAGGTGCCCACGGAGGGAGGTCAGCCCATGACGGTGGCCTCCGGTGTGGGCACCCTCCGGGGCATCCACTGGATGCCGGACAATACCGTAGTGTTCGCGGGGGACCAGAATGGCGACGGCCTCATGAGGGTCTCCACCGACGGTGGGGAGCCGGAGGTACTCTCGGTGCCGGACTCGGCCGCGGGCGAACGGGCCCACCGCTATCCCCACGCCCTTCCAGGGGGCGAGGTCGTGCTCTTCTCCGTCATGCCCTGGGACCGGGCCGAGGTGCCCAGGGTGGACGCCCTGGACCTGAGGTCCGGCACGAGGACGCCCATTCTCCGGGGCAGCAGCGTCTGGTATGTGGAGACCGGGCACCTGGTCTATGGGATGCCCGACGGGTCCGTCATGTCCCAGCGCTTCGACGCTCAGCGCCTGGACACCCTCGGCGGACCATCCAGGGTGGCGGAGAGCGTGGTCTACCGCGTCGAGGGCTTGTTGGACTTCGGGGTCTCGCGGAACGGCACCATGTTCACTGTGCACGGCCAGGTCTCGGGCCAGAACCGTCTGGTGTTGGTGTCCCGTGACGGTGTCGAGGAGCCCATCCCCCTGGACGGTCCCTTCCGTAGCCCGCGCTTCTCCCCCGACGGCCGCCAGATTGCCGTGGAGCTCGAGGGTGAAGCGGATGGAAGCACGGACGACATCTGGCTGTGGGATCTCGAGCTGCGCAATGGAACGCGCATCACCACGGAGGGCGACAATTCCCTGCCCAGTTGGACGGCCGACGGTCAGAGCGTGCTCTTCCAGCGGGAGGGGGGTGAGACAGGCGGCGAGTTGTGGCAGAGGCGCGTCGACGGCACGGGTGCGGCCCAGCGGGTGCAAGGGGGACCCATCTGGGAGTCGGATCACTCCGCCGACGGCGCATGGCTCGTGTGGTCGACCACGGTAGGAGCCGGTGTGGACGCCGACATCCTGGCCCGCGAGTGGGCGGACACCGCAGGCGTGCGCACGCTCCTGGCGTCCGAGTTCACGGAGCGCACCCCGGCGCTCTCACCCGACGGGCGGTGGCTCGCATACATCTCGAATGTGTCCGGCGAGCCGGAGGCCTACGTGCGGTCGTTCCCGGACATGGGGCCCCTGACCAAGATCTCGGCGGACCGGGCCGTGGAACCGCGCTGGGCCCCGGGCGGTGAAAGCGTGCTGTATATCGACACCGGCAGCGACATGCTCATGGAGGTGGCGGTGCGTGTTGAGAGCGGACGCCTGGTCCCCGGGGAACGTCGGCAGGTCATCCAGACCGCCCCGTACGCCACGGCGGGCATCGTCACGAACTGGGACGTCCACCCCGATGGGGACCGGTTCGTCTTCGTGCGGGGAGGCACGACGTTCACGCAGCAACGCCTGGTGACCCTCAACGCCACGTCGCCTGCCGGGCGGAGGTAGCAGGTTGCCGCCGTGCGTCCCGGCCCGCAGCCAGACGGTGCCCCGGGCTGGGGAGCGGAGACCCTACTCCAGCAGCCGGTTTACGTCCTCCTCCGCCTCCCAACGAAGCGTCTCCTGGGTGAGCCTCTCCAGCTCCTGGTCCCGGTCGTAGACCGTCTCCAGCCACTCGGACATCTCCGGCGGGGGCAGGCCCTCCAGCTTGGGCGCCCCGTCCACGTCCTGGAGCGCCGAGACCTCGCCGAGCACACCGATGGTGCGGCGGACGCTCACCCACTCGCGGATGCGGATGATGGTGACCGCGAGGCGGAAGATCGACGGCTCGAGCGACTTCACCTTCCGGTCCCAGAGGGCTTCGTAGCCGGGGATCCCCCGCTCCCATCGCTTCTTCAGCGCGGACCCCAGGCGGGTGTGCCGGTAGAGCCGCCCGTCGATCTCGGCGAGCTGCTTGTCGCTCAGGCGCCCATCGGCGAGACGCATCACCACGGGCACCCACCCGTTCTGCCACCGCGCGGCCTCGATGGCCTTGAGCCGCTCGAGCCCAGGAAAGGCCTTCCTGGCGATGTGCGCCTTCGCCCGGTCCAACGCCTCCTTCTGGGTCTCCGTCATCTTCGGCTTGTGGAAGCCCGTGAGGTCGCCCTCCAGATCCACGAGCTTCTGCATCTCGTCCCGGGCCGCGTCGATGACCTTCCACGCCTCCCGCTCTGCGTGGCGCAGGTTGGGGCGCTTCGGCCCCAGGCCGACCCGCGTGGCGAACCGCCCCCACAGCCCCCGCGGAATGCCGCAGTCGGGGCAGTGGTCCCTGTCCACCGGGATCTGGTAGCCGCATCGCCACGTGCGGCACTTGGTGTGCGTCGTCACC
>JBDHGI010000375.1:0-4520 GCA_039589955.1 Gemmatimonadota bacterium
ATTCGCAGGCCACCTCAGTGCTCCACATCATCGGCGTACTCTTCGAGCAGCGCCTGGAAGCGCGGATGGTCGCGGAGCGGGTCCCAGATCGGATCGATCTTCAAGACGTGGACAGTGAGCCAGGAGGGCGCAGGAAGCAGTTCCTCGAGAAGATCAATGGCCGCCTCATGCTCATCGAAGTGCGCGAGGACTCGGGCTTGTAGGACTCGAGCGTTGGGTTCACTCGAGAACCTGCTGCCCCAGATGCCGGAATCGAGCCCGCTCTGCCGCACGAGCTCCTCGACGGCCTCAATCGCGGCTTCTTTGTCCCCGATTCCCTGATAGATCAGGACCCTTGCGGCCTGTTCTGCCCAAGATCGCGGCCGGTTCCTGTCGATCGCTACCCGAAGGGAATCCCAGTAGGCCTGCGCCAGCTCCTTCGACCCGACTTCTTCTTCATGGAGCGCCCTGCGGAAGCACTCCCCGGCTACATCCTCACACGGGTCCACGGTATCACCCAGGTAGGCTGCCAGCGCGATCTCACGCTCCGCGACCGTAAGCGCTCTCCTCACGACCGTCAGCGGAATCCCAGGGACGGTGCGATAGGGGTTATAGGATTCCAGCATTGCCGACATCGCGCTTCGCGCTTGCTGAGTGTCGCCGGATAGTAGGTGAATCAATGCCCGCTCCGCGGCGACCGTCCCGGGCGCCCCCAGAGCCAGCGCCTTGGCACTGGCGCTCAACGCCTCGTCGTATTCGTGGGCGAAGGTGAGGGTCAGGTACAATCCCCTCTGAATCAGCGGGTCACGGGGGTCGAGACGCTCGGCCCTGCGAAGCGAGCCAATTGCCTCATCGAACTCGCCCACCCGGCCCTGGAGGAAGCCAAGCTCAAAGTGGATCGTGGCCAGGTTAGGGTTCTCGGCTTCGGCGATCTGGAACTGACGTATCGCCTCTTGCCATAGCCCGCGCCCTCTGTAATAGACGCCCAAAGCGATGCGAGCTTCGGCAAGCTCCGGCATCATCGCGAGCGCTTGCTCCGCCTCTTGGCGAGCACGCTCGTATCGTTCCTCATCGGGCACGCTGCCCAATAGGGAGCGGGCCAGACGAGCGCGAGCAGGGAGAGCAGGTAGGCTTCTGTGTTGTCCGTCAGAACCCTGCCGACCGTCTCCCGCTCTTCTGGCGTGACCGCCACTCCGATCGCGAATGCGATTTGTTGGGCTATGTTGCGCTGGAGATCGAACAGCCTATCCGCTGACAACTCACGATCGTAGCTTTGGTTCCAGAGGTGTTGGTCCCGCCTCGCGTCGATCAGCTGTGCGGTGAGGCGAACCTGATCCCCAGCAATGCGGGCGCTGCCTTCCACGATGAACTGCACCCCCAGCTCATCCGCAATCTGACGAGCCGGTGGCCGCTGGTCCCGGTACTGCATGACCGAGCTTCGTGAGATGACTCGCAGGCCAGAAAGACCGGAGAGGCTGGACGTGATCTCCTCCTGAATGCCGTCGGCGAAGTAGGCGTCGTCGGGGTCGGGGCTCAGGTTCTCGAAGGGCAGCACGGCGAGGAGAGGTCGGTCCCCTTCCGGCCCAGAGCCCCCGGACCCGAACGTCGACCACGCCGCCCACGCTCCGACGACGGCAACCAGGATCGTCGAGCCGAACAGCGCCATCTTCCTCACGGACGGACCAGGTCGTCGGGTGGCGGCGGTCCCTCCGGATGGCGTTTGCAGCGGCCCCTCTAGCGCCGCCCCAAGCTCCCGAGTCGTCCGGAACCGATCCGCTGGGTTCTTCGCCAGCGCCCGGTGGAGGGCAGCGGCCACGCCCTCGGGCACACTGGGTCGGGCCTGGGTCACCGGGTTCGGATCGACCGTGAGGTGCTGGCGCACGATGGCCTCGACCCGTGCTCCCCGGAACGGAGGCTCACCCGCCAGCATCTCGTACAGCACGCACCCCAGGGCGTACTGGTCGCTCCGTCCGTCCAGTTCCTGCTCGCCCGACGCTTGCTCGGGGCTCATGTACGTCGGCGTGCCCAGCGACGTGCCCGTCTGCGTGAGCTGCGTCCGGTCCACCTCGGACACGGCCTTCGCCACGCCGAAGTCGGCCAACACCGCGTGGCCCGCCTCCAGCAGGATGTTCGCCGGCTTCACGTCCCGGTGGATCACGCCTTCTTCGTGCGCATAGGACAGGGCGTCGGCGATCTCCCGGGTGAACCGGATCGCGTCCTCCACCGGTAGCTGCTTCTCCCGCTTCAGCCGATCCCGCAGCGACTCGCCCTTCACGTGCGGCATCACGTAGTACAGCAGGCCGTCCGCCTCGCCCGAGTCGAACAGCGGCAGGATGTGCGGGTGGGTCAGGCTCGATGCCGTCTCGATCTCCTGCAGGAACCGCTCGGCCCCCAGCGCCTCGGACAGATCGGGGTCCAGGACCTTGATGGCCACCTGGCGCGGATGCTTCAGGTCGTCCGCCAGATACACGGTGGCCATGCCGCCCCGGCCGATCTCCCGCACGACGGTGTAGCGCTCCGCCAACGCAACCTGCAGCTCGGCGGGGATCTCACCGGGTCCGGAGGGTGCGGCGCTCTCCCGGTTCGCCTCTTCCGAGGGCTGGAGTCCTTCCAGCGCACGCCGCACGCCAGAGCCCCGGCCATCCTCGGCCTCCAGCAGCGACTCCACCTCGCGGCGCAGGTCCTCATCGTCCCCGCACGCCTCGGCCAGCCGGGCAGCACGCTCCTCGGGAGCCAAGTCTACGACCGCGTCGAACAGGTCGCGGATGCGGTCGGAACGGTCCGACTCGCTCACGACGCTCCCCACGCCCGGGCGAGCCACGCCACGGCGAACCGTAGATCCCGAGCCACCGTCGGTTGGGACACCTCCAGGACCTCCCCCACCTCGTGCTGCGTCAGACCCCCGAAGTAGTGGAGCTCCACGGCCTGAGCCGGCCGAGCGTGCTCCTCCTCCAGCCGCCGGATCGCCTCGTCCAGCTCCAGAACCGTGTCGGCCTGTTCCGCTGTCACCAGCAGATGCTCGTCCTCCAGGGTGACGGCTCCGCCTCCTCCTCGCTTCGCCGCGTTCCGCCTGCGGGCGTGGTCCACCAGCACCCGGCGCATCATCCGCGACGCCATGGACAGGAAGTGGTTCCGGTCGGTCCACTCCACCCGCTCCACATCCACGAGCCGGACGTAGGCTTCGTGCACCAGCCCCGTGGTGTTGAGCGTATGGTCGGGGCGCTCGCCTCGCAGCCGGTCGTGGGCCAGCCGCTTCAGCTCGTCGTAGACGACCGCGGCGACCTGGTCGAGGGCAGCCCGGTCCCCTCCGCTCCAGCTCCGGAGGAGCTTGGTGATGTCCGACTCATCTGACGACGCGACGTGGGACGCCATGACTGCCACCTGCGGGCGACCGCTCGGGACCAGGGGGGGCAGGACAGCCTTGACTGATGATAGGCGCGCCATCGCGGGGCAGCAACGGAAACGCCATGGCGCCCATGACCTCTGCCACTCCCGCGAATAGCCGCCCCTCGGTCTCACGCCTCCCTGAGTGAGGGGGGTGACCGAGCGGTCCCGCTGGAGCGGGACGCGCCTCCCTGTTTGATCCGCCGGACTCGATCCGGCCAGACCGGGAGGACCATCATGCTGCATCACATCTCGCCGCTTCACAGCCTGGCCGCCATCCTCGCCGGCTTCACCCTCGCTGCGTGTGCCGGTCCGACCACCTCCTACTCGGGCCAACCGTCACCGGATGACACGCGTCTCGTGGTCGACGTCGAGAACCTCAACTGGTGGGACATGGAGGTGGAAGTCGACGCCGAAGGGACCCAGTTCCGCCTCGGTGTCGCGCCCAGCTACGGGCGTGTGCGCTTCCACGTGAGCGCCTCGAGGCTAGGGGGCGCCGCCTACTTCCGTCTCATCGCGAATCCCATGGACACGGGGCGGGAGGCCTTCTCGACCGTCACCGGCCAGGGCGTGTCCACCACCCCCGAGATCGAGCTCCTGGACCACCGAAGCGTACGCTGGACGGTGGGAACGTCGGAGACGACCACGAGCCTGATCGTCCGGTAGAGGCCTCGCGGCTCTGGCCGGGACCCTCATCGTGGGAACGGGTGGTCGGGCGAGCGCGCCCCTACTTGTCGTCGTCGCAACCAAACATGGTCGTGGCCGGGTGGGACTCCTAGATTTGCCGCCCTGACTCCTCCGTCCCCCGTCCATGACCGCCGACCAATACACCGAGCTCGTCGAGTTCCTCGCCAGGAAGTTCGATGCCATCGAGCACCGCTTGGCCGCGCTGGAGGTGAGCCACGAGGCCATGAGGGACGACATCCGGGCCCTGGCGGAGGGCCAGGCGGTCATCGTCGCTCGACTGGACCGGCTCGAGACCCGACTGGACCGGCTCGAGGCCCGAATGGACCGCCTCGAGACCCGCATGGACGTCTTCGAGAACGAGACCCGGGAGCGATTCGACGCCATCGAAGCCCGAATGGACCGCTTCGAGGCCGAGACCCGGGAGCGATTCGACGCCATCGAAGCCCGAATGGACCGCTTTGAAGCCGAGA
>JBDHGI010000376.1:0-2587 GCA_039589955.1 Gemmatimonadota bacterium
TTCTCGAAGATCACCGAGCCTCATGTCCACGCGTATATCCGAAAGTCCGCGTCGCGCGGGGAGGGCGGGCGCATCCTCGATGTGGGGTGCGGGTCGGGGCTGAACCTCCGCATGCCGCTGGAAGCCCGTCCTGGGAGTGAAGGAGTTGGCCTGGAGGCTGAGCCCCTCGTGGCCGTCCAGGCTCGGGAGAACATGGAAACGTGGCACCTTGCTGACCGGGCGACCATAGTGACTGCGGACGCCCGTAACTTGCCACCGGAAGCCGACGGCCTCTTCGATCTCGTAATGGTCATGAGCATGGTGTACTACCTGCAGCCCAACGAGAGGGTGGCCCTCCTGCGGGAGATTCGGCACCGCCTTACGCCAGGAGGGCGGGTCGCCCTCACAACGAGTTGTCGCGGACCAGAGGTGGACCCCTTTTCGGCAAACCTGAACTTGGTGACTACCTTCTACGAGGGGCTTACCCCGTTGCCGACTGAGGATGAGATGGAGCTGCAGCTCCGGGACGCTGGTTTCCAAGAGGTTCGGCGGTCCCCCCTCATACCCGGCACCTCCTACCTGGCCTTCACCGCTTTCTAATCCTCTGGCCGGGCCGGCGGTGGATTTGCTGCTGTTCGCGGAGCTATGGGGCAGCTCGCTTCGCTCGCCACAAGCTGCTAAACTGCGGCAGCAGAATTCCGAGTCGAATGGGACGCACCGGAGTCGTGGTGTCCCGACCAGCACCTGAGTGGTAGCAGCGGGCCGTGGCTGAAGAAGCGAGCAATGCCAGTCCCGCCACCATTGGGATCTCCGCCGAGGTCGCGGCGCGGGCCGCCGGAACTGCTGCGCAAGTCAAGATCGGGTCTCGCCTCGGTGTGTGGGGGCTCGTGGGAGGATTGGGGACGATGACGGCATTCACTCTTGGAGCACCCATCTCCCTTGCGACCGCCATATCAGTGATGGGCGGCGGGGTTCTTCTGAGCGGACTCGGGACCCTCCTCGCCGGGACGGCCGCGCTTCGTTCGACGCGACCTCTGCCACGGCTCGTTCGCGCCGCTGCACTTGTGGGCCTCCCTCTTGGCGCGGTCCTCAGTCTCCTTGGCCTTACAAGTCTGACTCAATGGGGTCCGCTAGTGTCCATCGTCAACGCTCTGACCCCAGCTGCTGGTGTCTTGGGCGCTCTCGTCGTGGTCCTCCTGGTTGTTGGCTTCTTCGTCGGTCTCCCGAATACCGAGGAGGACGAGCCAACCTAGGGGCATCGGGGGGGCGCCACTAACGAGGACCCGTCGAACAACTCGGCGAAGTCCGGGGCGACGGATGGGCGTAGGTCGTCCCAGAGTGCCTTGAGGTATGGGCTCCGGAGGGCCGAGGCGGCTCCCAGCACCTGACGAAGCAGCTGCAGGCTCTGCGTGTCCGGTTCAGTATGACCTGTACGGACTGATCGGAGATGGCCTGCACCGCAGCGGCTCTGGCAACCTGAGTGTTCTGGCGAAGCTCGTGTCCCACGAAGATGAAGGAGAGCACTACTCCCGTTACTTCCAGAGTCTCCAAGGCTGCAGCCGCATCAGTCCGATGCACGCCAAGGCCGCCTCTTCATCCACACGATGTGTAGGTTTCGCCGTCTCTTGGCACCCTCAAGCTCGTCGCCAAGTCGATGTAGCACCCGCCTGGCTTCCTCCAGCTCTCTGACTTGGGCGCGGAGAGCCGAGTCCAAGCGTGCCGACTCCTTCAGGAGTTCACCGCGGTCCTCAGATCCGTCGGTCCGCCCGAGCCTCTGCCGAATCTCGGCCCGAGTCTCCCGCGTTCCCTCTTCTTCCGCGATCAGTGCGGCGAGCCGACGCTTCGTGCTTGCGAACTCCTCCCTAAGCTGCAGGATCAGCCTGTTGAGATCGTCGATATCGGCCATACTACCTACCCTCCCGGAAGACCACCGGATAGCTAATCGATGGTGCCCGCCATTCCTCGATGAGTCTCGCTCGGAGACCCCAGCCTAACACGCACCTGCCCACTGACGGCGTCACCGTCACGCACCCCACTGACCGCTACCGGCAAGTCGACGTCGGCTTGCGTCTCGTCCTGTCGGTAGGCCATTTGAACTCGTGGGCGTGGGCAGCAGCAGGAATGCCATCCGAATAGAATGTATGCTTCTGGAGGGCGCCGGTGACTAGTCGATGACAAGGCGGAGAGTACCGCTCCAGGTGGCGTGGGCCCTCCTTGGGTGCTTCTTGGGGGTCATCCCCCACGCGTCTGCACAGTCCGTTAGCGCTCTTGCTGCCTACGGTCCGATCCTCGACAGCCTCATGCTTGCCGAGGGCGTCCCCGGCATCTCCTTCGCGTTCTTCAACCGCGAGGGAGTGCTATGGGAGCACGTGAGCGGCATCAAGAACATGCAAACGAGAGAGCTGGTTGGTCCCGAGACCGTCTTCGAGGCAGCGTCGATCAGCAAGGCTGTGTTCTCCCTTCTGCTGCAGTCGTTGGCGAGCGACGGTGTCCTCGACCTGACACGACCGCTCGTCGACTACGTCGATCCTGTGCCAAGCCTGGGATATGATCCCCGGTCGAGGCTCCTCAATTCCCAGATGCTGCTGTCCCACCAGGGCGGCCTCCC
>JBDHGI010000376.1:2617-6102 GCA_039589955.1 Gemmatimonadota bacterium
CTCTTCGGGCCCCAGGACACCCTCCGTTTCGTGGCGGACCCAGGGGAAGAGTATCGGTACTCTGGCGAGGGCTTCGTCTTGCTTCAACGTGTGATCGAAGTGGTGACTGCCGAGACCCTCGGGTCCCTGGCGGAGAGTCGCGTCTTCCAACCACTCGGAATGCCCCGAACCAGGTTCTCGTTCGACGAAGTCGCCGAGCAGGACCACGCAGTCGGGCACGCGCGGGACGGGAAGCCGAACAAGTTCGGCCTGCGCGTCACGCTCGCCAGTTCGACTCTCCACACGACCGCCGCAGACCTCGCGCGCTTCGGAGCTCGTTTGGCTGAGGGAGTATCCCAGAGAGGGGACCTCGCCGCACTCATCGAGCCAAGGGTAACGGTGGAGGAGCATGATGAGGCGCGCCTAAGCTGGGGACTGGGCTTGGGTGTCATCGATACACGGACGGGGCGTTACTTCTTTCACGGAGGCAACAACGTGATCTTCATCGCCGACTTCATATACGGGGTCGAGGAAGACCTGGGCTACGTTCTGCTAACCAACAGCGCAAACGGAACGGCGATGGTCACGGCCGTGGAGGAGCGGGTGTTTGGACGCAGGCTCCGATGAACTGGGACATGATCGGTGCCATCTCGGAGCTTCTCGGGGCAGTCGCGGTGACGGCCTCATTGGTCTATCTCGCTCGGCAGATTGGCCTCTCCAATCGACTCTCGAGGGCGGAGGCTTGGCGGTCGCGGTTCTCCGAGCTCACGAGTGTCAACGCCGCCTTCGGGGTCGATCCACGCTTCCATCGTGCCATGGTGAAGGTCTATCAAGGCGCACTTGAGCCCGATCTTCATGAGGACGAGGTCAGCCTGGTGAGCGCCTATACCATCGCGGTCTCGAAGATCTACGAGCAGCTGTTCCGGGAGGTCCGAGCAGGATTACTCGATGACGCGGCGTTGGACGACATCGTGGGCGAATCGATCTTCGCGATCCCGTTCTATCGCGCGGGGTGGTCGTTCCACCGGCGGGTCCTCGACCCGGCGTTTGTTCGCTGGGTAGAGCAGAGGTACGAGCTCTCGCCGTCCGGCGCCGCTCAAGACCGCAGTTGAGCTTCATATGGCTTCTGCGCGCAGCCGGTGGCGTGTCCCGGGGCCTAACCTGGCTCAGCGGGGCGACCGTGTTCCTCAGCAGAAACGCAGGTCCGTCGGAGCGCGATCACTGACTAGCTCGGCGCACCCGGTTGATGATCTCGTCGAGCCGCTGGAGAAACCGGGAGCGATCAGACTTCGTGTAGGGCGGGGGTCCACCTGTGACGGTCCCCGCCTCCCGAAGCTCCGCCATCAGCTCCCTGGTCGCGACTGCTTCGCCGATCGAGTCAGCGGTGAGCTCCTTGCCCCGTGGGGTAACGGTGTGGGCCCCCCGCTCAAGGCATCTCGCGGCGAGGAGGATGTCGTCGGACACGACGACATCCCCTGCTGCCACCAGCTCCACAATCCGGTCGTCGGCGGCGTCAAGGCTCCCTTCGTCTCTTACCACATCGAGTGTGATCAGAGGATCCTCGGGAAGCCGGAGCCAGCTGGCGGCGACCAGTCGCACCTGGAGCGAATACCTCCGCGCGACCCGGAACACTTCGTCCTTCACCGGACACGAGTCCGCATCGACGATGATTCGCGGGTTCATGCGGGGCACCTCTGGGTTGGTCGCTTGAAGTGACTCAGGACGATAACACCCGGCCTGTCCGGAGTCGCCGCAGTGCGTCAGGCTTGGACGATCGACGTGATCGGCGTTGGGCACGGTCTCGTAAACGAGATCGATGGCGCGCTTGAGCTCATCCGGGAGGCCCGGACGCGGTGAGTCCGCGGGGGGACGTGTTCCGGCACGCAGTTGCTCCTGTCGCGGTGGACCGGGGACCGCTTTCGCAACATATAGTTTAGCAACGAAACTCAAGGCCGGATGCACTCGTAGGGGGGGTCTAGATGAATGCGAGGTCCGCGCGGGACGCCGCGGAGCGGCTCGTGGTCCTTGTGGGCGACCTGAAGGACCGGTTGGATGAGGTCGAACACGAGCCGATGGATTACGGGACGGGGATGGTAATTCACCGGGCCGAGATCCATACGATCCAAGCCATCGGACGAAAGCGGGGCATCAACCTGACGCGGTTGGCGGAGACTTCCGGGGTGACGAAGGGTGCCACATCCCAGATGGTCTCCAAGCTTGTGGCCAAGGGGCTGGTATTGAAGGTGCAGAGCGCTACGCCGCGGGAGCTCGCTCTGGACCTGACCGAGTTGGGATGGAAGGCGTTCGAGGCACACGAGCGCCTGCACGACCGCATGATTGAGGTGGTGGAGGCGTACTTGGGTCCGGCTGCAGAGGAGCGGGTGGAGAGAATGACCAGTGCGGTGCAGGAGTTGCTCGCGCTGGTTGGAGCATACGCCCGAAGCGTACAGCCGTGATTTTTTTTCGGACGAGTTGTTTAGTAGCTAAACATCGTGTTGAGGCGCGGAGGAGGATCGATGGTGGCGAATGGGCGAGATCCGCTCGCAAAAGGCGTGTTCTGGACGAGCGTTGCGTTGTACGGGTTGGTCGCGCTGGAGTTCTTCTACATGGCGAGCCCGTTCGCGGCGTACATCTATAGCGCGTACGGCCCGGTCTTGTCCTGGCTGAGGCTGAGCGAGACTACCACCTGGTTGGTCGCGTTCTTCCTGCCCCACATCGTGCGCGAGACCGGCTCTCCAATCCTGGACCTACACGAGATCATTGGGGCCGTCGTGTTCATGATGGGCCTAGCTGGCTTCACTCTCGGCGCGGTTCCGATCTACTGGAGCAAGCTGACACATCGTCGCGTCATAGTGGGAGGCGTGTACCGATGGATCCGCCACCCTCAATACCTGGCGCTCATGGTCGCAAGCCTGGGCATGCTTCTGCTCTGGCCTCGCTATCTAGTGGTCGTGGGTTTCATCACGGTCTGCTTCACGTACGTCCTCCTCGCACGCGTGGAGGAGCGCGCTTGCGCACGAGACTTCCCCGACTACGCGGCGTATGCGGAGCGAACCGGGATGTTTCTTCCGAGGGGCGTGGAGCGGCTCCTGGGGCCCATCCCCTGGCCGAGGAGGCGGTTGCCACGCATCGGTGCGGGAGTGGCGGTGTACACCGGGCTGATGGCCGTGGGGCTGCTGGGCGCCCGCGCCCTGCATGGATACGCGGTGATGCGCGTTGACCCGTTCGCAACGGAGACCGAGGCGTACGTTTCCGTCGGCCGGCTCCATCCGGACACCATCGCCGCCTTGGCCGAGACCGCCCTGGGAGACCCCGAGGTGCGAGCGGCGTTGGCCGATCACGATGTCCCGGACGCGCGGTTCATCAACTACGTGATGCCCACGTCGCTGTTCGTCTCGGAGGTGCCCATGGTGATCCCTCCCGGCTCGCGGGTGGGGCACGAGGCACCGAGCGCACACGATCCGACGCGCTACAAGATCGTATTCACACGCGCCCATTTCGGGGCG
>JBDHGI010000377.1:0-3470 GCA_039589955.1 Gemmatimonadota bacterium
CGTCGAGGATCCACAGGGAGCGCCCCTGCGTGGAGACGACGAGATCCTTCTGGCGGACCCGGAGATCGGTGACGGGCACCTCGGGGAGGTTCAGCTGCAGCTCCTGCCACGCTCTGCCGTCGTTGAAGGAGACGAACATCCCCGTCTCCGTCCCCGCATACAGGAGTCCTTCCCGGTCCGGGTCCTCCCGAACGGATCGCGCGAAGGTGTTCCCGGGGATCCCGACCACCTTCTTCTCCCAAGTCTCCCCGTAGTCCCCGGTCCTGTAGATGTACGGGGTGAAGTCGTTCAGCTTGTAGGCCGCGGCCACGAAGTATGCCTTCGCGGGATCGTGGGGCGACGGCTCCACCACGTTGATGATGCTCTCCGGAAGGCCTTCGGGCGTGACGTTCGCCCACGTCCGGCCGTCGTCCCGGGTGAGGTGGACGAGCCCGTCATCGGAGCCCACCCAGATCACTCCTTCCAGGAGCGGCGACTCCTCGATGTTGAAGACGTTGTTGTAGCTCTCGGCGGTGATCTGCTCGTTGGAGATGGGATAGCCGCCGGGCCCCTGATGCTCCTTGTCGTTCCGGGTGAGATCGGGGCTGATGATCTCCCAGCTCGTGCCCCGATCCCTGGACCGCATCAGGTACTGGGAGCCGTAGTAGATGACATCCGGATCGTGGGGTGACACCAGCACCGGCCCGTTCCAGTTGGCCCGATACTTGAGGTTTCTGGGCTGCTCCCCGGTGACCCGTTCGGGGTACGGGCGGATCATGCGGTAGTTCTGCGTGTCCCGGTCCCACTCGCCCAGGAAGCTGGCGAAGAACGTGGTGTACACGTGCTTCGGGTTCTCGGGATCCAGGCCCACCGTGGCGGACTCCCCGGATCGGATGGTCTGCCAGTCGTGGTCCCCGATCCCGTCACCCAGGGTCTGGCTCGAGATGACGATGCCGCTGGCGTCCTGCTGGCCGGAATAGACGCTGTAGGGGTAGAGGTTGTCGGTCATGACCCGGTACATCTGGGCCGTCGGCTGGTTCATGACGCTGGACCAGGTCCGGCCACCGTTCAGCGTCACCGATGCACCGCCGTCGTTCCCGTTGATCATGATGTCCGAGTCGTCGGGGTTGATCCACAGCGCGTGGTGATCCACGTGGCTGTCGGGGATCCGCATGTAGGTGCGGCCGCCGTCGATGGACTTCATGGCACCGCTGTTCAACACCCAGACCTCGTCGGCATCGACGGGGTCTGCGACGATGTGCATGTAGTACCACGCCCGGGCCCACGTGCGGGGATCGTCGCTCACCTGGCGGAACCGCTCCCCGGCGTCGTCGGAGCGGTACACCCCACCCTGGCCGTCCTTGGCCTCGATGGCCAGGTACACCACGCGCGGGTCCGCGGGGGAGATGGCCACGCCCATCTTGCCCTTCAGCTCCGGCAGCCCGGCGGTGATCTCCCGCCAGGTGGCTCCGGCGTCGGTCGTCTTCCAGACCCGGCTCCCCGGTCCGCCGCTCTTCACCACCCAGGGCCATCGGCGGAACTCCCAGGAGGTGGCCATCATGATATCCGGGTTCGTCGCGTCCACGCTCATGTCCACGATGCCGGAGGAGTCGTTCACGAAGAGCACCTTGTCCCAGCTCCCGCCGCCGTCACCCGAGCGGTAGACGCCCCGCTCTCGGTTGGCGCCCCAGGGGTTGCCCTGAGCGGCCAGGTATAAGCGGTCCGGGTCGCGGGGGTGCACGATGATCCTGCTGATGTGCCGTGTCGCCTCGAGGCCCAGGTGGGTCCAGGTGGCCCCGGCATCGGTGGACCTGTAGACACCGTCGCCGTGGGACGTCTTCACTCCCCGCACCGGCGACTCCCCGGTGCCCACGTAGATGACGTTCGGGTCCGATGGCGCGACGGCGATGGCGCCGATGCCCGTGGTGTTGAAGTACCCGTCGGAGATGTTCGTCCAGGTGGTGCCGGCGTCCGTGGTTTTCCAGACGCCCCCGCCCGTCGCGCCCATGTAGAACGTGAACGGCCGGCCCGGAACTCCGGTGACGGCGGTCACCCGACCTCCCCTGAAGGGCCCGATGTTCCGGTAACGCATGGACTGGAAGAGACCGGGGTCGACCTGGGCTCGGGCCTCGAGTGGGAGGGAGAGGGGAACGAAGGACAGGGATGCCAGCGCCAGTAGGGGGGCGATGCGGATCGTCCTCACGGGGGTCGCTCGGGTCGGAGTGGACGAAAGGTCGGCGGGTAACCGGGGCGGGGACACGGTAGAGCGGGCTTCGGAAGCCGACAAGAAGCCGGCATCGAAGCCCCGCTTCAGCGCCCCCCTCCGCCCGTCGCGGTCCCCCCATCTCCCTTGCGCCCGGCCTCTCTGGTCCGGCATATGGTCAAATGCGACGTCCCATTCACGGCAAGCGGGATCCTCGGGAACGCCATGAACCGGCTGAAGCGCATCATTCGCGAGGTTCACCGGCGATCGGTCTGGCAGGTGTTGGGGATCTACGCCTTCGGGTCGTGGATCGCCCTCCAGGTCGTCGAGACCCTGTCCGAGACCGTGGGGCTCCCGGAGTGGTTTCCTCCGTTCGCGGTGGCCCTGCTGATCATCGGCCTACCCATCGTGGTCGCCACGGCATTCGTCCAGGAAGGCATTCCCCAGCCGGCGCGACCCCACCAGATCGAGGACGCACTTCCAGCCACGCCACGCGAGGGCAAGGCCTCTCCGGCCCATGGCCTGCTGACCTGGCGCTTCGCCATCGGTGGAGGTGTTCTTGCCTTCGCCCTGTGGGGAGTCGTCGCGGCGGGCTGGCTGATCTTCGGCCGAGGGGACCGCGCTGCCCAGGGGGGCCCGACGGACCAGCCGGCCTCGGTTGTCACCATCGCCGTCCTGCCCTTCGAGACCCTCAGCCCCGACCAGGACGATCAGTACTTCGCCGACGGTATACACGAGGAGATCATCAGCCGTCTGGCTGGATTGGAAGGCCTTCGCGTCATCTCCCGCACGTCGGTGCTGACCTACCGGGGCTCAGGAAAGGACGTTCCGACCATCGCCGACGAGCTTGGCGTCGGCTTCATTCTCGCCGGCACCGTGCGTCGGCAACAGGAGCGTGTACGCGTGTCGGCCGCCCTGATTGAAGGGGAGAGTGACAACCTCATCTGGTCGGAGGTTTTCGAGCGGGAGTGGGAAGACCTCTTCGCCATCCAGGACGAGGTGGGTCGGCGTGTCGCAGGCTCCCTCGACGTGAGGCTGACCCCGGAGCAGCAGGTCGGCATCGGTACGGGAGCGACCGAGGACCTGGTGGCCTACGATCACTACCTGCGCGGCAGGGACCTGGAGACCCGTTCCCGGCAGGAGCCCGACTTCCTTGCCTCGCTCGCGGCCTATGGCCGAGCCGTCGAGGTCGATCCGGGGTTCGCTCTCGCCCACGTGCGCATGGCCACGGTGCACTCGCGCGTCTATTGGTTCGGATTCGACCGCTCCTCCGAGAGGGTCGCCATGG
>JBDHGI010000378.1:0-3460 GCA_039589955.1 Gemmatimonadota bacterium
CGAGATGGAAGATGCGGGGGAGCGGTACGCCGACTACGCCCTTTGCACGTCCGGCGGAACCGCGGTGGCCGGCGTCTGCCATGCGCGTGGGGTGAACCAAGCCATACCGCCCGTTTGGTTGATCTGCTTACCGGTCGGGGACCTCGCCGAGAGTCTTGATCGGGTGCAGGAGGGAGGTGGTGAGGTCGTTGAGGCGAGGACGGGGACTAGCGGCGAGTACGTGTACGCGGTGATTCGCGATCCGGTGGGGGCTTGCTTTGCCTTGGTGCCGGGCTGAGAGAAGGGCGGCGCCCTCAGAAGTTGCGGAGTCGGGTACACTCTGCAGCGGCGAGGCGTCGGATCCTGAGAGGCTGGACCAGGACATACGATGTGTCCTCCGTTCGAACGCCTCCGCCGCAAGACACCAGTAGTGGCCCGCCGGATCGAACGCCACAACCAGCCTCGAGCAGCCATGCTCCGCCACCAGGATGTCGGCATCCCCCAAGACCTGGTCCAACTCCTGTGGCCCACACGTCAGCCGTCGACGTCCGAGCACCTCTCCTCCGGCTACGAAGCTGACCGCTTGCCGCTCGCGGGCCAGATCCACGCCCACGATCAGCGCGTCCGGCGGCACCGTCTCTCGCTTCCGACGCCGTCTCTGCTGTTGACGCCGAAGCCCCCGCGTCACCAATGGTGGAGTCGAAAAGCCTTTCAACGGAGCCGCGACCTTCCTACTGGTCGGCATGGGTGGTTACCTCGTTCTTGTTGGGGATTCTCAATGGGACACCAAGTCCGCATCTCCCAACCTGAGGCAACCGCCCTATTCCTTCGAGAAGACTCCGCCATACTACGCTGGGCTTCCGGCTCCGGCCGCCTGGGGGCGGCCTCCGACCCAACCGGCGCGAACCGCGCGGAGCCGGAAGACAGCTGTGGAAGCTCCGACTAGGGCAGAACCTGGAAGCGCGGCTGAGCCGGTTCGGAAGCCGGGGGTACGTTATTGGAAATGGCGCTAGGCGATGGAGTGGGAGGTAACCGGAACAGGGCAGAGATTGCACGAGTATGCACGTTAGAGCATATCCATAGATAGCATATGAGGTCGAGGTCACGGATGAATGGCTGGAGTGGTTCGACTCACTGACAGCCGAGGAACAAGACGAGCTCGCAGCGACGACCGGACTCTCGGAGAGACACGGACCCCATCTGCCCTTCCCCTACAGCAGTGGGGTGGCGTCGTCCAGACGCTCGCACATGAGGGAACTCCGGACACAGGTCCATGGGAGGCCAGATCGAAGGCTTTGCGCGTACGACCCGAGGAGGGTGGCGATTCTCCTGATTGCTGCAGACAAGACGGGAGATGATCTGTGGTACGAGGTATTTGTACCCCGGGCCGACGCCCTGTACGACGAGCATTTCGACATCCTCGAGGAAGAAGGACTGATCTGATGGCAAAGAAGTGGCGGACGATCCGGGAGAAGATGGACCCGGAGCGGCAGGAACGGATCCGGAAGCGGACAGAGGAGCTCCTGGCTGAGTTGCCTCTGCAGGAGCTGCGGCAGGCTCGGGCCTTGTCACAACAGGACCTGGCGGGGGTGTTGGGCCTGAATCAAGCGACAGTGTCGAAGCTGGAGCGACGGACGGACATGTACCCGAGCTCACTACGACGTTTCGTGGAGGCCATGGGTGGGGAGTTGGAGATCAGCGCGAACTTCCCGGACGGCAAGGTGCGAATCCAGCTCTTCGAGGATCTCGACGCGGACAAAGAGCCGGTGGAAGCCTGACGATCCGAGTTGGGCCGAAGAGCCTTGGTCGGACCTCCACATCCAATAACAAGCGATTTGCGCCTACGCCGCGCGGCGCGGGGAGGCAACTAGTCACCAAGCGATGTCGGCGGTTGAGGAATAGGGAGCGAGTCCGGACCGAAAGTCACCCACAGCGGCACGTGAGCCATGGAATCCATCATCCGATCGCAGGCAGCCGACGTACCGTACAACATGACGACCACGGCCTTCGACGTTCCTGGATATCGAATCGTGTCGAACCTGGGTGTGGTGCGCGGCGTTGTTGTTCGGTCACGGTCGGTGTTCGGTACCTTCGGCGCCAGTCTACAAACGTTGTTTGGCGGGAATATCTCACTCTTCACGGAACTCGCGGAGCAGACTCGCCAGCAAGCGTTCGATACGATGCTGGTTCAGGCGGATGTGGCCGGTGCGGACGCGGTAATCGGCATTCGCTATGACACGACGGAGGTGATGTCAGGAGTGACGGAAGTCATCTGCTACGGGACCGGGGTCACGGTAGAACCCCTGGTGAACTGAGCCGGACTGCCGAGTAGTGCGATCAAGCGAGTGGAATTGCTCGCCGAGCGGTTGCATACCAGCCAAGGCCTCGGGCGTAGTAGGGTGCCTTGACGTCCGTCGCGCCGTCAGCTATCACGGCGACTCCGGCTCGGGCCGCTGTAGGCGGTCCTCGGCCCAACCAGACGACCGGCAACGACTTCGGTCGATGGTGTGTGGTTCGGACGGGGGAGGTGCTATACAGGGACTGATTCGATGCCGGTTCGGAGTCGCGTAACGTCAGCTGAAATCGCGTCGGCGTAGAGCGCAGGTTGGTTGTGGTGGGATGCCATTCTGACAGGAGTCCCCACATGTTGGTCGCAGGGAACGGGCTGAGATCGAACGCCCCGGTGCTCGTCGTACTTGCAGCCAGCGCCGTGCTCAGCTTCGGCAGCTTGGCGTGCTCACCAGACCTGCCCTCAAGTCTGGAAGAGAACAAAGCGCTGGTCCGCCGCGCCCACGAAGAAGTATGGAGTCGGGGGGACTTGTCCGTGGTCGAGGAGATCTGGGCAGCCGATTTCATCGGGCACCCACCTGTTGGGCCTGATATGGTTGGCCCCGATGCGCTGCGGGAGCATGTGCGGACCCATCGTTCGACGTTTCCGGACTGGAGAGAAGACGTAACCGAGATCCTGGCCGAAGGAGATGTAGTGGCCGCGTCATGGATATCTACAGGTACAGACGAGGGCGGTTTCGGTGGCAATCCGGCGACGGGGAGGACAATTAGGATCAGGGAGACCGGCTTCTACCGAATCGCGAACGGGAGGATCGTTGAGCAATGGGTGCTGGCCGACATCTTCTCCTTGCTACGGCAGTTGGGGTTGAGCCCCGCATCAGATGGTCCCTGATCCGACCCATGTCTCCGGCAGGGCCTAAGGTCCGGAGAGTGCCTCGGCATGACCAAGGGCGGGCGACCGGCCACAGTGAGACTTCCTCCCGCACCGGTGTCCCGGGTCCCGGAGCCGGCCGAGGACAACGTCTCGAGCCGGCGCCTGGTGGGGTCCGGGCGCTACGACTGCGCCTGCAGGGTCAGCTTGGTTGGATCGAAGGGTTCTCCTGTCTTCCAGATACGAAGGGTGAGGGCGGCGAGCTTGCGGGCGAGAGTGAGACGGGCGAGTTCCTCGCGCATGCCGCGCTCGAGCAGGTCG
>JBDHGI010000379.1:0-3448 GCA_039589955.1 Gemmatimonadota bacterium
GACGCGACGCCGCGTACCTTCAGCTGCCAGACGTGCCACATGCGTCCCGTTCAGGGTGCCGGCTGCAACAAGAAGGGCGCGCCGGTCCGCAGGGACCTGCCGCTCCACGACATGACCGGTGGCAACTACTGGATCGCCGATCTCATCAAGTACCAGGACGACCGAGGCATGCTCCGTCTGGGCGGTGGCCTGACCAGCGGGCAGACCGCCGCCCTGGACGCCGGGGTGGTCCGCGCCAAGAAGCAGCTGAACCAGGCGGCCGCCCTCGAGGTGACCGGCAACACGGTGCGCGTCGTCAATCTGACGGGCCACAAGCTGATCACGGGCTATCCGGAAGGCCGCCGCATGTGGCTGAACATCCGGTGGTACGACGACGCCGGCGACCTCGCGCGGGAGGACGGCGCCTGGGGTCCCGTGGCCACGGTCACCAACCCCGCCGACAATCAGCAGGTACAGGTGACCTCACTCCTGGACCTGCAGGACCCGAACACCGAGATCTGGGAGGCGCACTACGGCATGACCCAGGAGTGGGCGTTCGCGCTCGTGGGCCTCGGCTACGATCCGGGCCTCGCCCTGAGCTACGACCGGGTCACGGGCGTGCCGGACCTCACGCTGGGAGATCTCGCCGGCCAGGAGCCCGGCATCTATCGCGAGACCTTCCACTTCGCCCTCAACGACAAGGTCGCCAAGGACAACCGCATTCCGCCCTACGGCTTCGACTACGACGAGGCGCGCCGGCGCAACGCCCTTCCAGTGCCCGCGACCCAGTACGGCGAACCAGGCCCGGGCGGCACCTACGAGCACTGGGACGACGTGGCCCTCAGCCCGCCGGCCGATGCCGTCTACGCCGAGATCGATCTGGTCTACCAGGGCACCAGCTGGGAGTACGTGCAGTTCCTGTGGCTGGCCAACACCGGGGCCAGCGCCTTCCTGGCCGACGAGGGGGTGAATCTCCTCGAGGCCTGGCTGAACACGGGGATGGTCGAGCCGTACGTGATGGCGTCCACCACCTGGGGGGACGCCCCGGTCCCGCCGACCCCGACCATGACCGTCGACGGCCTGTCGATCTGGTGCACCGACAGAGGTGGCGACCTCACGACGCCGTGCGACACCTTCCGCGACCGCGAGACCGCTGGATGGATGGCCACCGTGCTCGACGAGACGGGGGCGCCCGTCTCCGGCGCCCAGGTGTTCACCGAGGTGCGCGACCCCTCGGGCGCCCTGGTCGTGGAACGGCAGGGCTTCACCGGTCCAGGTGGAGACGCCAGCTTCACGTGGAGGGTCCCACGACGGCAGGCCGCGGGGACCTACACCGTGACCGTCTCCAACGTGATTCACGGGAGCTACCAGTACGAGGGGGGAGGCAGCCCGATCCAGGCGTCGTTCACGATCCAGTAGGATCCGGTCCTCCGAGACCGCTGACGAAAGAGCCCCGCCGAGGCGGGGCTCTTTCTCGTCCCGACGCTACCGCGCCAGGTTGAAAAGCCTGCTGTACTTGACGACGAGCTGGCGTTGCTTCGGACCCGACACGAGGCCCGTCCGCTCGAGGGCACCCCGGTGCTCGGTGTCGTTGTAGACGATGAAGAGCCCGGTCCCCGCAGTGTCGAGCCACCCGATGCGGACATTGGTGCCCAGGTCCTCGGTGTCGTCGTTGTACTGCACGTTGGCCTGCACGTAGAGGCGCGGCGTGAAGGAGTACGCCGCATTGATCTGCAGCACCGCCGTGGTGAAGCTCCCCTCGTCCAGCCGCACGTCGAAGTAGCTTCCCCCCACCGACGCCGAGAGGCGGTCGCGGTAGCGGTACGAGAGGGTCGCGTTGGGCCCGAAGCGCGTCCCCGAATAGAAGCCTCCCCAGTCCCACCCGCCCGAGAGCGACAGCGGCGCGCCCCGGTTGGTGTTGGCCCTGAACTCCCACTCGACGTTGTGGTAGCTGCCCGGCGGGATGAGGATGCCCTCGCGGATCTCGAACGGCTCCTCGAGACCCTCGCCCGTGAAGTTGAAGCCCGGCAGCTGGAAGAACGCGCCGTTCTCGAAGGCGAAGTGGTTGTCGATGTGAACCACGTACGACTCGCTGAAGCCGTCGAGGGTCCAGAATTGGCTCCACGAGACGTGGGGCCGGAACTCGCGGAACCAGGGCGTGTCCTCGGTCCGGATGTGCCGGAGGACGCGGCCGTTCACGTGCCGGTAGGCCCACCGGTTCACGAAGCCGACCTCCGGGTTGAAGTCGGCCCCGATCTGGCGATAGCCCAGCGTCACCTGCCAGTCGCGCGTGACGTAGCGGCTGCCTGCGGCAAAGCCGTACTCCCCGTTCTTGAACCCGGTGCGGGTGTCGGCCTCCCCCTGCGCCACGGGCGTGTCCGTCAGGCCGACCCAGCCGTCCAGCGTGAGCGCCTCGCCGATGCCGAGGCGGCCGTCCAGGCCGTACGTCAGGTTGTAGTCGTCGGTATCGCTCGTGTTCAGCCGGGACACGAAGATCCCGCCGATCTGCGTCCGGTTGCCGAGCTCCCGGTAGACTCGGGCCACGCCGAAGTTGTTCGATGGAGCGAGCTCCTCCATGAGCCCCGTCTCCGCATCGACGTCGAGCACGTCGCCCGTCTGGATGTTCAGCACTCCAAGCTGGAAGTCCCCGACCTTGCCCGTGAGCCTCGCGCCGGCGTGGATCGGGACCTCCCTGCCGCCCGAGAGCCCGATGCGTCGGCTGAAGAAGAGCTCGGCCGAGCGGCCGGCGCCGACCGCGAACGTGCCCGCGTTCTCCAGGAAGAATGCCCGCTTCTCGGGGAAGAACAGCGAGAACCGCGTCAGGTTCACCTGCTGGTCGTCGACTTCCGCCTGGGCGAAGTCGGTGTTTACCGTGAGATCGAGGGTGAGGCTCTGGCTGAGGCCGATCTTGGCGTCTCCACCCACCTGCTGCCCGTACTCGGCATCGGGGGCCGCAACGGTGTAGTCCTTGAATCCGTCCGCAAGGATGTACGGGCTGAGGGTCACCGTGCGGCGCGCCGGGGCCACGAGCTCGAGAGTTCCGGCCATGGAGACCCGGTAGACGTCGAACTGACGCGGGACGGGCGCCCACACCGACTGCTCGCTGTTGCGCCTGATCCTGCGCTCGATGTTCAGCCCCCAGGTCTGCGTGCCGCCCCCTCCGTAGCGCAGCGTCGAGAAGGGGATGCGCATCTCCGCGTACCAGCCGCCATCGTCCCGCGTCGTCGCCACGTCCCAGCTTCCGTCCCAGTTCAGGTTGAAGCCACCGGCCGAGCCGCGCTGCTGGCGCCCCCCTCCCCGACCTCCTCCCTGCCCCTCCCCGGCGACCTGTCCGTCGTACTCGATGCCTGCGGGTGTCGTCCCGAACACGAACCCGTTCTGTCTGTCCAGGTAGGTGTCCAGGACCACCACGAAGGCGTCCGAGTCGTTGAGCGAGGCGTCCCGTAGCGTCTGGCCCACGACGATGGAC
>JBDHGI010000380.1:0-6304 GCA_039589955.1 Gemmatimonadota bacterium
CTTCGGTGTGGAGACTCGGGTCCCGCTACTGTCGCGGACGTTCTCCGTCGAGGCGCGCTTCGAGTGGGGCCTCGGCAACGCCATGAGCCAGCCGCCGGGCTACACCGACCTCTTCGACGACCCGGGCAAGATCAACGTGGTGGCCCTCTCCGTTCTCTTCGGCTGGAGGCTCGGATCATGAGGCCCTTCCTGTGGGCCCTCGCGGCCCTCGTGCCGGCATGGGCCTGCGAAGTGCCCACCGAGATCGCCGACGTCGCCGATCCCCGGGCCGAGATCGAGCGGGAGGTGAGCTCGACCTCGATCCCCTCGGTGTCGGCCATCGTGGTGAACGCCGAGTCGGTGGTCTGGCGGGGAAGCTACGGCTCCGCCGACGCGGGCCGGCCCGCAGACGAGCACACCTTCTACGACGTGGCGTCGGTGTCGAAGCTCGTGGTGGTCACGGCCGTCATGCAGCTCGTGGAGCAGGGCCTCCTGGACCTCGAAGCCGACGTGAACGACTACCTGCCGTTCCCCGTCGCGCCCCCGGCGCACCCGGGCGTTCCCGTGACGGTCCGCCATCTCCTCACCCACACCTCCGGGCTGAGCTGGCCGAACACCGACGCCGACGTGCCGGGCTACTACACGGCGTATCCGCTGGACGGGTCCCCACCGCTGGGCGCCTGGCTGCCGGAGTTCATCGTGCCCGGAGGGGCGCACTACGCCCCAGGTGTGTGGCGGTCCTCCGCCCCCGGCGAGCAGGAGCACTACTCCAACATCGGGGTGTCCCTCCTGGCCCATCTGGTGGAGGTGGTGGCCCAGACCGACTTCAACACGTACGCCAGGGAGCGGATCTTCGAGCCGCTCCGGATGTCCAGCACGAGCTTCGCATACGCGGACCTCGACATGGCCCACGCCGCCCGGCCCTACGGGAGCGGGGGCTGGGCTCCGTTCACCCGGGGGCGCGGGTACCCTTCGGGAGACCTCAAGACGACCCCCGAGGACTTCTCCCACCTCCTCGTGGCGTACCTGAGGGAAGGGGAGTACCAGGGCCGCCGCATCCTCCAGCCGTCGACCGTGCGGCGCATCCTCTCCGTGGAGAACCCCGCCAGCGGCCTGTGCCTCATCTGGGCGTTCACGCTGGGAGGGTGGTACGGCCACTCCGGTGGAAAGGACGGGGTGGCGGCCTACGCCGAGATCCAGCCGGAGCGGGGCGTCGCGCTCATGATCGTGGCCAACCAGCGGCACTCCGCCGTCTACCCCGGCCACCGCATCCACTCGCTGGTGCGCAGGATCGCGTGGGAAGAGGGGTAGCTCAACCCCCTCCCAGCCGCCGCACCAGCTCGGGCAGGTTCTGGATGACCATGATGCGCGAGGACGGATTGAAGCGGACCACGGCGAAGGTCCGACCGTCCGGGGAGACGTCGTAGTTTACGTGGGGCGTAGCCGTGGCCACATCAGCCATGGAGAAGAGCGTCTCCCGTGAGACCACCGCGAGCTCGGGCTCGCTCTGGATGACCGCGGAGACGAGCTCCGAGCCGGCCCCTGCTCCGGTCCGATAGAAGAGCTCCCGGCCGTCGGCACCCCAGAGGGGCTCGATTCCTCCGGAGACCGATACCTGGATCTGGCCCTCGTCCCCCTCGAGGGGCCGCACGTACACCTCGAACTGACCCGACCGGTCCGAGGTGAAGGCCAGCCAGCGGTCGTCGGTTGACAGCGCCGGCCAGCCTTCGCTGAAGCGGGTCGCCACCAGGGGCTCCACGGGACCCCGGCCCCCGTTGCGGACCAGGGCGATGTCCGTTCCGGAGCCCGGACTCAGTCCATCCGCCGTAGTGATCAATGCGCTCTCGTCGCTGAGCCAGAGCCCGGTGTAGCTGATCCCGGGCACGGTGATGAGCGAGTCGGAGTCGAGGCTCCCGGGTCGCGTCCGGTAGATCCCGAACTGCCCTCCCAGCTCCGGCTCGGCCAGGTAGGTCACGAACCGTCCGTCCGGCGTCCAGCGTGCGTCGTGCCCGTTCCGGTCGAAGCTGGCCCGGCTGAGCACTCCTTCGTCCACCGTCAGCACCCACACGTTCCGGCCTTCGTCGGAGGTGAAGTCCACGGCGAGGCGCCGGCCGTCGGGCGAGAAGGCGGGACCGTGGAAGTTGTGGTTCTCCCGGGTGGCCGGCCGTGTCCGGCCGTCCCGATCCACCAGCTGCAGGATCCGGGGCTCCCCCGGAATGTAGGCCACCGTACCGTTGTCCGACGCGGTGAGTTGGGCGTTCCCGGCCTCCACCATGACCCCCTCCGCGATCTGCGCCGGGTCGCCCAGGAGCACCCGCCGCGCCGGATCGAAGGCCACCGCCTCCAGGTCTCCGTCGGCCAGCGCGTAGACCAGATGGCCCGCTGTGTAGACCACGGCCACCACGTCGGCGGCGATCAGATTCTCGCTCGTCTCCCCGGTCTCCAGGTCCAGCAGTCGCACGGGTCCGGACGAGACCCCCGGGGGCTGACGGATGGTGAGGGCGAAGCGCGCATCGGGAAGGACGTCCTGGATGGTGCTGTCCAGGATCCGGTCGCCGAAGGGGCGCTCCACCTCTCCGGACGCGTCGATCCGCACCAGCCCCGCGTCGGTCGGGCCGGAGCCGAACCAGAGCGAGCCGTCCGACGCCCAGGCGGCCCCCTGGGTAGAGACGCCGAGAGACGACAGGGTCCGCTCATTGCCCCCGTCGATGTCGTACCGGTACAGACGCAAGTCCGTGTCATACCCCACGAACTCCCCCCCGTCCGGTGAGATGACGTACCCGGCCAGGAACGGCTCCACACCCGGCAACACGGTCGCCTCGGTCTCGTACACTCGCCGACGCATGGTCCGGTTCTCCCCGTCGGGCGCGATGGCCGTGAAGAGGAGCGTGCTGCCGTCAGGGGTGATGGCGAGCTGCCGGTCCTGGGCCGTGGCCGCACCCCCCAGGTTCGGCAGGGGGACCGCCAGGTGCGCCGGAACCACCTCCGGCGGCTCTCCCCGGGGCCGCATCCATCCCCAGACGGCCAGGATACCGGCCAGCGCCGCCGCAGCGGGCCACAGCCAGGTCCGGCCCCCTCCGGAGCGAGCCCCGTCCCGTCGTCCCACGCCCGTCGCCGCACCCGCCTGTGCCTGGAGCGCGGTCGAGAGCTCGGCTGCGCTGCCGAAGCGGTCCGCCGGCAGACGCTCCAACGCCCGGTCCAGAGCCAGTGCGACGGGGTCCGGCACGGACCTCCGGCTCTCGGTGACCGGAGCCGGGTCCTTCGTCAGGATCTTCGCCATCACCGCCTGGGCGGTGGAGCCGGTGTAGGGCGGGTCGCCGGCCAGCATCTCGTACAGGACGCACGCCAGGGAGTAGACGTCGCTCCGGGCGTCCGGGCCCCGATCGCCGGTGGCCTGCTCCGGGCTCATGTAGTAGGGCGTGCCCAACGACGGGCGATCCCGAAATCCGCCACCAGCGGCTCTCCCCGCTCCCCCAGGAGGATGTTCGCAGGCTTGATGTCCCGGTGCACGATCCCCCGGTCGTGGGCGGCCTGAAGCGCCCCCGCCACCTTCACCGCGATCCCCACCGCCTCGTCCACCGGCAGCTGCTTCTCCCGATCCAGACGCTCCCGGAGCGACTCCCCCTCCAGGTACGGCATCACGTAGAAGAGCCACCCGTCCGCCTCTCCGCTGTCGAAGAGGGGCAGGATGTGGGGGTGCTGCAGGTTCGCCGTGGTCTGGATCTCCGCCAGGAAGCGATCGGCCCCCACCAGGGCCGCCAGCTCCGGCTTCAGGACCTTGATCGCCACCTTCCGCTTGTGGCGCAGATCGCCGGCCAGATACACCGTGGCCATCCCGCCCTCGCCCAGCTTGCGCTCGATGCGGTAGCGGTCCGCCAGGGCGGCGGTGAGGCGGGAGGGAACGTGGGTCATGGCGCCGGTTCCGTCCCCATGCCTTGGCATGGGATTGGGATGGGGCAGGGACTGTGCTCGACATCTCCACACCTCCCCGGAGCCGGAGTTCCCTTCTTGGATCAGCCCTGCTGACGCCACGCTGGTCTTTCCCGACCAGCCATGGGCGGGCCCGCCTCCGAGCCCCCTCTTCTCAACGCGGCCGACATCCAAGAGCATAGGCCTCGGGTGAATACGCCGTTGACGTATATACGCCATTGACGTATATTCTATGGTCATCAAGGAAACGTCCGTATTCACACGGCAAGTGCTGAGCCTGCTGGACGCTGAATCGTACCGCCTGCTTCAGCTTCGGCTGGCTGCGGACCCTGGGGTGGGGGCACTCATTCCCGGCACCGGTGGGCTGCGCAAGATCCGGTGGCAGGCAGCTGGCAGAGGGAAGCGCGGTGGCGTCAGGGTGGTCTATTACTGGGCCCAGGATCCCCAAGTGATCCTGATGCTCTTGATGTACGGCAAGAACGAGCGTGACGATCTCTTGGCGCACCAGAAGAAAACGTTGGCCGCTCTCGTTCGGGAGGAATTCAAGTGAAGGACGAACTGTTCAAGGAACTCGTCGAGAGCGTGAAGGAGGGCGGAGCCATCCTCCGAGGGGATCGGTCCGCATCCCGCCAGGCGGATTTCCATAGTCCCGATGTCGCCGAGATCCGCCGAGAGTATGGCCTCTCACAGGTGAAGTTTGCCGCGCTCCTCGGCATCAGCGTACGTACTCTTCAGAACTGGGAGCAGGGGCGGCGTGAGCCGCACGGACCAGCGAGGGTGTTGCTCCGAGTGGCCGCCAAGCACCCGCGGGCGGTCCTGGACTCCGTGAAGTAGAGATGCGAGAGCCTCGGTGCGTAATTACATTGTGCTTACACATCAGAGCCAACAAGGAAGATCGATGAAGACCAGGATCGTTCGCATCGGCAACTCTCAGGGCGTGCGGATCCCGAAGCCGCTTCTGGAGGAGGCCGGACTCCATGACGAGGTTCGTCTGCGTGTCGTGGAGGCGGGGATCGTGATCGAGTCCCGCTCGCGCCCGCGAGGAGACTGGAGCGAGGCGGCCGAGCTGCTCCACGCACGTGGGGAGGACGGCCTGATCGATGAAGCGGTGCCTACCCTCTTCGATATGGAGGAGTGGACCTGGGAGTGAGCGCTGCTCCACCGCGAAGGGGCGATGTGTATCTCGTCTCCCTCGATCGAACCCGAGGTAGTGAGATCCGGAAGACCCGCCCTTGCCTCATCGTCTCACCGGATGAGCTCAACGCGCATTTGAGCACCTTCCTCGTGGCACCGATGACCACCGGCGGCCACCCTTACCCCTTTCGGATCCAGTGCCGCTTCCAGAAGAGGGATGGCTTCATCGTTCTCGATCAGCTTCGGACCGTCGACCGGCGGCGACTGGTTCGACGACTGGGCCGCCTGCACGTGGCGACGGTTTCGAAGTCGCTCGCCGTGCTGCGGGAGATGTTCGAGGAGTAGGGGCCGACCTGAGGGCCCAAGCTCGAGGACCACACACGCGTTTCAGGTGAAACGCTTCGGACGATCCCACCCTCCTGGGCAGCCTCCTGGCCACCCTTTTCGCCGGGCCAGACGGGGATTCTCGCCGCAGACACGGTCGGCCTTCTCCCCACATCGCGGCCCGGCACGACCGGCTAAGGTGACGGGATGAGATCAGCCTCCCCGCCGGCCATGATGCCCCCTATCGCCGCGTGGCCGCGCTGAGGCCGTGTAATCGAATCCCCGACTCTGGCGGCGCATCCACCATCGGTGGGCCTGTGCTGAGACCATACCTGCCCGTGGCCTGACCACGGCCCGCCCGGTGGGGCGCAGGGATTCACCCTCGGCCCGGAGGTAGGTATGCCTCAGCCCCCCCCTCGTGGACACCCACGACGATGGTCCGCTCTCGTTCTTCTCGTCGCTCTGGGTCCTGTCGCGCCGCTCCTATCGTGTAGCGGTGACAACCCTGTCGAGCCATCCGCTCTGACTCCCGACCCCTCGCTGGAGGGCGCGGCCGCCAAGGGCGGAGGGAGTATCGAGCTCGCGGAGGATGCGCTCAGCATTCAGGACATGTTGAGCGACCCCCTGTTCCAGACTCTGGTCCGGGGAGTCGACGAGCCGACCCTCGCGGAGCCGCTGCTCGCAGCCGTCGACGCGCTCGCCTCGGGCCAGACGGCCAAAGCGACGAACCTGATCGGCCGAGCGAGCGCGGCAGCAGACGCCCTCGAGGACGGTCCCCTGACGGAGGCGCTCATCCTCTGGTCCGCCGTGGTGCGGTACTTCGAGGAGGCGGAGCTGATATGAACCGATTCGGTACGTCTCGGACGTTTGCGTCTGCTGCGATGAACAGACGAATCGCAGGCCTGGAGCGCCGCGTGCTCCTGGCCGCCGGGCTCAC
>JBDHGI010000381.1:0-3407 GCA_039589955.1 Gemmatimonadota bacterium
CACTACTGGGACGGCCCGCCGATTTGGAGAGGCCCCTTTACGGGGGTGCCCTGGAGCTATCGGATCAACTGTGTTGTGGAGGTCGACATCGACATCAAGCCGGGCAGCTTCCCGAACTCGATCAATCCAAGAAGCATGGGTGTGGTGCCCGTGGCCATCCTGGGCAGCGCCGAGTTCGACGTGACGACCGTGGACGTGACGACGCTCGCCTTCGGGCCTAATGGAGCCGCCGCCGCGCACGATTTGACAGATCCGCTCACCTATGCGGACCACCTTCAGGACGTGAACGAGGACGGCTTCACCGACCTGGTGTCGCACTACCGCCAGAAGGAGACCGGGCTCGCCCCAGGTGACACCGAGGCGTGCCTGACGGGCGAGACGTTCGACGGCGTGCCCATCGAGGGTTGCGATTCCGTGAACGTCCTCGGGGGTTAGGGACAGGCTCCCAGTGAGGCGCTAGTCTCTTCACCGTTCTGCCAGCGGGGTGCCGGGCTCTGCCCGGTGCCCCGTTCGCCTCTTAGGCGGCCCGGATCCCGTCGGAACCTCGACAGTGACGCCGGGACGAGCCCCGCGTAGGGGCTTGCCCTGGTCCCGGGCGAGGCACCCGTGGAGGTGATCACCGCGTTGCCCTCGCTTGATCGGCACCTCATCCCTGCCACACATTGGCCTCGCTATCTCCAACGAGGCCCATGAACGAACCCGATTCACCTCCAGTGGACGCTGTGCCCGAGTCCAGTTGGCTCTACCGGGTCGTGACGCGGTACTGGCTGCGCATCGTTACTGGGCTGGTGGTGGTGATAGGCTGGGCAGTAACCGTGTTTGGGGCGCTGACGGCCAATAGCTGGCTCGAATACTACTTGATGGCCTGGGGCGGTACGACCGCTGGGCTGTGGTTCTTGTTCGTGAGGGCTGAGAAGGCGCTCTCTGAGGATGCTCGGGAGAAAGTCGCAGGCTGGGTCGCGGAGGCAGACCTAGGAAAGGGCATTCGCTCGATTCCTCACCAGTTCGCGCTGCTGTTCGACCGAGTGTTTGGTGAGCGGCACCTTTCTTTGCGCTGTTTCCTTCGGTCCACAGTAGCGTCAGTAGTCGCTGTTGTGATCGTGGCCACGCTCCTTCGCCCTCCCCGTCTATGGAGCGAATCGGGTGATCCTCTTTTTGTATGGGCGGGAATGGCATTGCTCGGTCTCATGTTCAACGCCATACCGGACTATTTGTCTCTCCTCGAGACACGTTGGGCTGTCGGGTGGATGCGGCGCTCCAAGCGGCTCGTGGCTCCCCTTCTTGTGGACCTCGTGGTGACCGTCCTCATTTCGCTTGGTTGGCTGTACGTGCTGGGAAACCAGATGATGACCGTCTCCCGAGATGGGGTTAGGATGCATCTCTTCCCGATTATCGTAGAGGAGGTGCTCCACCCCGGCTGGGGGAATTCTGACACCTTCTTTTCCATCTTTTTCTACTCGGCCTTCTTCACCTCTGTCTGGCTGTGGCTCTACGCTCTCAGCGTCCTGGCATCCCGTGTCCTTCTCCGCATGAATTCCGGGGTTGGCTTCCTCATCCGTGTCACCGACGTGGAGAAAAAGCCCTTCACATCAATGGGTTTCGTGAGCGTGATCATCGTGACGGTGATCTTCGCCCTGGGGCTGCCTTTCGTACTCCTTGCCTAGAGCCGCCCACCGGTGCGACATAGGCCGTGGTACACCTTATCCCCAGAGGAACCGGCTTAACGACGCTTCAGGTCATCGCCGGGCCGCCACCACCGTCGAGGATGGGGCCGGGCGAAGGAAGAGATTCCCGATCCCCTCGATGATCCGGCCCCGCCGGTTTTGTTGGCGTGTCAGTTCTCCTACACCGAGACCCAAGCCCCATCGAGGTATAGTTCAACGGACCGCCATCGACCTCTCGGCACCGCGTCGAAGCTGACCATCCACTCGGCGGGGTCTGAACCCTCCTCTTGGGCCGCTTTGATCAACGCCGCAAGCATACGTGGATCCACGCCCGAAAGAGCCTTGTAAGCCTCGAAATCCAATAGCGAGGTGGCGTCAACCCCGATGCGGTACAGTCCATCGGCGAGGGCCTCGGTCTCTTCGACCGACAGTGACCGAAGCTCCCCCCCCGGCTCCATGACCATCTTTCTCGCCGTCGGCTCAAAGCCCGTGCTCCTGAGCGTGAACCACACCGCTGGCTTCTCGCCGGCGGGCACACCGGCTGTGGCAGGCAAGAGAAGTCCGTCGTTCAGGATGGACTCCATCCGCACCCCGACGGTGTAGTGATAGGCCAGCGCATGGGGTGCGACAGGAGATCGAACGCCGTGCTGCTCCTGATGCCGCCTTGTCCTCCTCCTGAACCGTTCCATTAGGTCACTCCTCCCTTAACCACCACGGACGAGATCCGTGTAAAACCCATGGAAGGAACGCCTGTCCGATTGTTGATGTGGTAGACATGGACATTGTGGAGACAGGGTAGGGAGGACCACTAAGGGTGCACCTGACCCCTTAGTGCATGGTGCCTAGGAATCTGATCGGAAAGACCCGGACGTACGGCGGCACGGGAAGGTAGCTGAGCGGGATGGGGCCATCCGACTGGCGGCAGCGAGCCGCGAAATGAGTCGGGCAAGGGTGGCGATCATGGCTGTGAGGCGGCCCCGGTGTGGTGGGGGCAGGGCGGGATCGCCCAGCAGACTCGCCATCCGGACCAGATTGACCACGAGGGCGGCCGCGAGAGCCTGGAACTGCGTCTTGCGGTCCCCGCGGTAGCGCGCCTGCCGTAGGCCTCGGCCGTACATGAGATGGGCGAGGCGTCGTTCCACGATAGGTCGCAGCTTCAGAAGGCGCTGGACGCGCTCGGTCGCCTCGAGGTCGCGAGCCCGTTGAAGGATGGGTTCCAACGGGTGAACCCCGATACTTCGCCCACGCCCCGTGCGTCGCATCAGCTCCGGGCTGTGACCCGTGCATGCTTCGCGCAGCGCGCAGCCCGCGCACACCTTTCCGTCGAAGTAGTAGGTCGCTCTCCCCGAGGCCCGGCGGGTGGAGCGCTCGGTTGTCTGTCCCGCCGGGCACGTGATGCTTCCCGCTTCCAGATCGACCGTGAAGGCGTCCTTACTGAAACAGCCTGCCGGAGCCGTGGCCCGTGGTACCCGAGCCACGACCTCCGTCCCACGCTCGCTCGCATGCTGGCGCAGCTCAGCCGCGCTGTACGCCATGTCGCCCACGTACGCCTGGGGTTTGAGCCCCCGACGCTCATGCCCCTCCATCAGCACTGGCGCCGCCGCTCCGTCGTGGACGTTGGCCGCCGTAACGTGCACCGCCGTGATGAACTCGCTTTCGGCACTCACGCTCACGTGTGCCTTGTAGCCCTCCCAGGCTCGGTTCTGCGATTTGTGCCCGTGCCGCATCTGCGGGTCCCCCACG
>JBDHGI010000382.1:0-3397 GCA_039589955.1 Gemmatimonadota bacterium
TTGGTTGGATCGAAGGGTTCTCCTGTCTTCCAGATACGAAGGGTGAGGGCGGCGAGCTTGCGGGCGAGAGTGAGACGGGCGAGTTCCTCGCGCATGCCGCGCTCGAGCAGGTCGAGATAGAAGTCTCGGAGGGGACCGGGCCGGCCGGAGGCGGCTGTGGCGGCACCCTTGAAGACATTCTTGACGATGCGGTTGTGATGGCGATTGAGACCGCGGGTCATGGGACCGCGACGGCGGCGGACGGGGCGGCCGTGCACGATGGCGTAGTCGGAGCTGGAGCGGGTGACGACGGCAAGGCCGCAGTAGCTCCAGAGATTGCGCTTGGTGCGGAAGCGCCAGGGGGTGCGCAGGGTGGCCAGCAGGAGCGAGACCCGGACTGGGCCGAAGAAGGGGATGGTATGGAGCACCGCCCAGGCGGGATCGCGGCGGGCCTCGGCGATCATGGCGTCCTTGACCTTGGGCCGCATCTGACGAAGGACATCGAGTTGGGTGTAGAGCATCTCGGCCCGAAAGCGTACACCGCGGTCGGGGAGCTTGGCGAGCCACTCCTGGCGATGGGCCGGGTTGTAGACGCGCTTGCCTGGAGCCTGGATGGCCCGAGCGCGGAAGAGCGCCTTCAGACGCTGCTTCACCCGGGTGCCGTCGTCTACGACGTTCTGGTAGGTACGGGTGAGCTCGCGCAGGATGGCCTGGTGCGGGCTCCCATGATAGACGGGCCGCAGGCCACCGCGACGGAGTTTCTGTGAGAGTTCGTCGGCATCGACCTGGTCACCCTTGTTGGCGAGCCGGTCTTCCTTGCGTCGGTGGCAGACCACCACGTGATCGGCCCGGGGAAGGAGGAGGTCGTGGAGCCACTGGGCCTGGGTACCTTCCTCGAAGGCCACGTGGATCGAGCCCCGCATCCCGCGAAAGAACTCCACGAGGGCGTGTTCCTCTGTGGGAAGCACGCTACGCGCGATCACCCGCCCGTCCTCTTGCCGAACCGAGGCCACCGTCGCCGATTGATGAACATCGAGGCCGACGTACTTCGTGCTACGTTTCATGAGAGCCGCTCTCTGCTGGGATCCAACGGTCATCGTCGACTCGATGGTACCCCCGGTAGGGGGCGTGCTCTCAATATCCGTTCGGACTCGCTGGAACGTTGATATGGAAGGGCACTGTCAAGCTTGAGGGTGAGTGAGGTGGGGGAGCCCGGGGCGTCTTCGACGATGAATCCTGCTGATATGCGATGGTCGGACCGGGGTCCAGAGCATCATGAAACGGATTCGTCGGGAGCTAGCCGGAATCTAGCCGCGGGGATTGGGCGGTGGGCCGACCCGATGACGTTTGCGGGCGTTCTCCTATCGTGCCCCGGGACTCCCCCTCGGCTTGCAGTCGCTAGACGTACCGGCGAATCTTGCGCAGGTCGTAGGGGAGGCGATCGACGCGCAGGGGCTTAGGGTCGCGGTTGCTAAACACCGCGGCGGTGATGGAATCCTTGTGGACGTCCAAGCCGACCCAGAAGTTGACGGATGATGGCATGGGGCTGGTCTCCTTTGTTTGCGGCTTGCACGCCGCATGTGGCTCTGGTGTTGCCTCTCACAAGCGACGCTAATCCGCGTCTCGCGGGAGGCCAGCCATTCCATTGTGTCGAGAAGTCACTGCCTACCCCCGGTGGTCTAGGAGACGGAAGAAGTGGATTGCCCCCGTAGGGAGATCGTATGAAGACGTGGCTGCGGAGACTGAGAGGCGCTCTGTCGCTAACGGTCCTCGGGGCGTTTGCTGGAGCAGTCATTGGAGCCGCGTGGGAGCTCGTCAGTACGCTGTTGGGTGGTGGACCGATTAGTCTGGACGCCCTGGTCTTCTGGACGCCGCTCGGCGCAACGGTAGGCGGAGCTTCCGGCTTAGGCTTCTCTGTGCTGGTGAGTGTCCTAGGTGCCAAAGCGACCCTCGAAGGCCTGTCGATCTGGAAGGCCGGCTTATGGGGAGGGGTGGCAGGTGCTGCCGCGTCCTGTCTCGGGATCTACTCAGCGACGGGCGCGCTCTTCACGGTCTTGCAGGACGGCCTACCCTTCATTCTGGCCTGTTCTGGGATGGGGGTAGCGCTCGGTGGCGGCGTGATCCGGCTTGCCCAGACGGCTACGAATAGGGAGTTCAACCCGGCAGACGGACGCCAGGATCTGATCAGTGACGGGACGGACGAAGACGGTAGTTGGGGGAGCGACGACCCGCGGCGAAGCAACGACCCTTAACACGACGACTCCGGCTCGGGCCGCTATAGGCGGCCCTCGGCCCAACCGGCCAACCGGAGGCGAGCTGGGAACGACAGATGCAGTCGGAAGCGGTGCATGAGCTGGGACCAGCAGTGGGGTACCAGCGCGTCAACTCCACGTCTTCGTGGTAGGTATCGTGGTAGGCATCATACGGGGAATCCTCAAGTGAAGAGCTGGCTAAGACGCGTGCGGGGCGCGGTCGGACTGGGTCTGGCCTGGGCGGCAGGATGGGCGCCGATCGGTTTCATCCTGGGTCTGGTGAACTTCACGTCTGGGGCTGCCGCCCTAGGTAGCGGAGCAGCCTGGCTAGCCTTGAGTTCCGCTGTCGTTGCGGCATCGGGGTTTCTTTGCGGTGCTTCCTTCTCGGCGGTCCTTCGGATCACAGAGGGACATCGCCGGTTTGACCAGATGTCGCTTCCTCGCTTCGCCGGTTGGGGAGGGCTGGGAGGCGTTCTGGGAGGAGGCCTCCTACTAGCCATGTCTGCGAGCTTCGGGGGCTCCCCAGGTCTGATCAGCGTACTCACCAACTTGGCGGTCTTCGGGCTGCTTGGTGCTGGTTCCTCCGTTGGCTCTCTAGCATTGGCCCGCGGGGCAGATGAACGGGAGCTGCTCACTACCAGCGAAGACCTTGCTGACGTTGGTCTCACGGAGGAGGAGTCGAGAGAGTTGCTGGGTGGTTGACCGCAACCGAATTGGAAGCAGCCGGGCACGGCACACGCCAAATAACAACCGGGCTCCGGCTTCGGCCGCTGCGCGGCCTCCGTCCCGCCCGGCCAAGAGCTGGTGGGCTTCGGGAAGCTGACGTGACTAGACGAAGGAAGAGGTTGGAAGGGAGGGAAGTGCGGGCCGGTTCGGAGACTCTGAACGTTACGTGACATTCGTCCAACGGATGAGAAGATTGGTGCGGATGCAGGAAGTGCCTGTGTTGGGCCGCTTGAACCCGACAACTGGAGTCGAACCGTGTCCACTGATCGAACCAGACGGTTCCTTCTTGAGTTCGTTGCGATCTTCGGTGGAGTGACGCTCGGACTTCTGGCAGAAGATTGGCGCCAGTCGCGGATCGACAGGAGAGATGCTCAGGAGGCTCTTGAGTTGATCGCCGCGGACCTCCTCGCCGACTCCCTATGGATGACCGGAAGCCGCAG
>JBDHGI010000383.1:0-3370 GCA_039589955.1 Gemmatimonadota bacterium
CCCTCGGCCCGGCGGTCAGCGGATGGTCAGCTCGCCGCCGAGTCGATTCTCGTGGACGGTCCACACCACCCGCTGGCCTTCACGGACGATGAAGCGGCCGGACCGGTGCAGCTCCGAGGAGGCCAGGGGATCGGCGAAGAGCTCCACGTCCATCACGCGGTGGGCCATGGAAGGGATCCGGAAGGTGGCCGTGCGGCCCGACGTCACGTGGCCGAGGCGGTGCTGGCCTCCGCCCGTGCTGGCATAGACCGAGAGGTCCGTCCAGGCGTGGTTCTCCACCACGACGTCGACCCCCGAGTCATCGCGGGAGAACGGCGTCCCGGTCGGGGCGCTGGCGCACGCGGCGCTCGCGCACACAAGGGCGAACATGGCAGCACTGCGGGTCGGGATGCGCACCGGTCCCTTACCTCCTTCGAAGGTGGTCTCGTTCCTACCACTCCTCACCACCACCCATGCTGAGATCTTCGTCCTCGCCGCCGTGCGTCCAGCGTTCACGTCGCGGCGATTCCGAAGCCCTGGTGCGTCCATCGGGCCCCGACCTCGGAGCTTCCCTGAGCGCCGCCCACGTCCACCCTCCGTCCGAGGAAGCGGCCATCTTACAGAGGCGTCGCCCCTTCCGCCAGACCCTCGCAGCGCCGTAAGTTCGCACCGTTTTTCACGTTCCGGGGTCGGCGGCGTTGTCGGAGAGACGTGCAAGTCGCGGGCCACGTGCGCTCTTCCGAGGCCGCTCGCCAGGGCTCGGGACGTGGGACGTCCCGGCAGGGCAAGAGCCGGATGGGAGAGGCGCGGACACCAAGCGCCGCACCGGGCGGTCCCGGCGACAGAGGGAGGGGATACTCGGTGCCGCTGGGGTGTACACAATTCCGGCGGGCACACCTCCGGTAGGCAGAACCTTGGGCACCGGCCGCACGGACCGAAACGGACTCCTCCGTCGACGCGGTCTTGCCGGAGCCACGTGGCTCCTGGCGTGGATCCTGACGGGCGCGTGCGCACCTACGGAGGCTCAGGTCGTCCGGGGAGTCACCCGCGATGCCCTCACGGGCGGCGCCCTTCGGGGTGTCCTCGTCACCCTCCGCACGGGTGCCCGCGTGTGGGCCCGGGGGCTGTCGGGGGAGGACGGAGGGTTCGTGTTGCCGCAGCCCCCGAGGGGCGAGGCCGAGCTGGTCGCCGAGATGATCGGGTACGGCACCGTGGTGCGTGCTCTCCCGCTGACGGATCCCGGCGTGGTGATCCTCTCGCCGGCGCCCATCGAGCTCGACCCTCTGGAGGTGGGCGTGTCGAGACGGTGCCGCCTCGACACGGCCGAAGCCGCGCCCCTGATGGCCCTGTGGGACGAGGCCCGCAAGGCGCTCCGCCGAGCCGCCTTCAGCCGGGAGTCGGCCCGGCTGACGTTCGAGGTCACCACGTGGGAGCGAACCCTGGAGCCCGGGACGCTCGCGATCGTGGAGGAGCGGAGTCGGGAGCACCGGCACTCCGGGGCGCCCCCCTTCGCCGGGGTCGATCCCGGCAGGCTGGAGGAGTCGGGCTTCGTCCAGGAGGAGGAGGGCACGCTCACCTACTTCGCCCCGGACGAGGCCGTCCTCCTCTCCGACGGCTTCCTACGTACCCACTGCCTCACGCTGGTCGCGGGGGAGTCGGCTCCCGAGGGTCGGGTGGGCCTTGCCTTCGAGCCCGCGCCCGGGCGCTCGGTCCCCGAGGTGGAGGGCACGGTCTGGCTCGACGACGCCACCGCAGCGCTGCACAGCGTCGCGTTCCGCTTCGCGAACCTCCGGCGGCCCTACGATACCCGGGATCTCGGCGGACACGTGGAGTTCCGGCCGCTGCCATCCGGAGACTGGGTGGTGGAGCGGTGGTGGATCCGGGTGCCGGTGGAGGCGCCGGAGGTCGAACGAGAGGCCGTGGTCCCTGGAGCGCGCAGGCCGGGGGTTCGGCTCCAGGCCATCCACGAGGCCGGGGGAGAGGTCCGGTCTGTGAGCCTGACGCAGCCCGCGCGGCGCGCCACGGATGCCGTCGTGACCGGATCCGTGACGGACAGTGCCACCGCCGCCCCCGTGGCGGGGGTCGTCGTCGCCCTGGTGGGAACCGACCTCGAGGCGCGCACGGACTCGCTGGGGCGCTTCCGCATCACTGGAGTACCCCCGGGGGGCTATCGGGTGGAGCTGCGGGACTCGGCGGCGTCGGCGACGCGTCCGCTGGCGCGGGTGAGAGTCGGCGAGGGTGACCTGGCCATGGTGCGGCTGGAGGCGCGCCCGCGCTCGGTGGAGGCCGCCGAGCCGGAGCCACCGGAGGTCCCCGAGGCTCACGGGAGCGTGTACGGCACGGTGGTGTCAGGAGGGGGGGCGCTGGCGGGAGCCGAGGTCCGCATGGCGGACTCCCTCGCCACCACCACCGACGGGGATGGCCACTTCTCGTTCCTTCGGGTCCCTGCGGGGTCCGTGGTCCTCGAGACCCGCTACCTGGGCTTCGTCACGCGTCTCGACACCGTGCAGGTCCTCCCGGAGGGGCTGACCGACGTGCTCGTCCCCATGGACCCGGTGCTGACCCTCGAGCCCATCGTGGTGAGGGTCTACCCCGACCCCGCCGTCATCGGCGGGTTCTACCGGCGGCGGCTCACCGAACGGGGCGTCTTCCTCACCAGGGCGGAGTTCCTCCGCGAGAGGCCCTCCCGATTCACGGACATCCTCCGGGAGATCCCCGGCGTGCGACTGTACTGCGAGGAGGTCCACTGCTGGCCCGTCATGAGGGGGTCGACCCCCTCGCGCCTGGGCGACCCTCTGTCCGGTGAGCGGTGTCCGGTCATGGTATACCTCGATGGCACGCCGCAGCGCGGGGACCTCAGCCTCGACGCCCTGCTCTCGCCGGCCCGGGTGGAAGCGGTGGAGGTGTACCGCCGCCTGGGTGAGGTGCCGTCGCGGTTCGCCGACCAGGGGGCCCGGTGCGGTGTGATCCTCATCTGGACGCGCCGCTGACCCGGAAGCCGCCGCGCCCTCGGCGGAGTAGCCCCCGAGGGGTCCACAGGCACCGGCCGGCCCTAACCCGAAGATCCCGCGAAGGGACTTGAGAATCTGCTCCGACTGGCGAGTTTTGATGTACGCGACACGGGGTGGGTCCCCTGCCTCCACCGGACCCGGACGCGCTGTCGGCCTCGGCAACCCCCGGACTTGGAAGGCTTCGGGCGAGGGCGGCTCGCGAAGGGCCTGATTTGGCCCGTCGTTCTTGGCGAACCAGGGCCGATCCGCTTCCGGAATCCGGGGCCTGTCATTCCCATCCCGCCGCGAGACGTGGGGTCCGTGCCTGCGAGACCCTGACGCGTCGCCCTGCTTCCCTGCCCCGGATGCGCCCGGGTCGATGGACACGCCCCCCTGGGGTG
>JBDHGI010000384.1:0-3351 GCA_039589955.1 Gemmatimonadota bacterium
GCTCGAACCACTCGGCGGTGGCGTCGAAGCCGTAGGTCTCAGAGAAGTAGTCCGCCGGCGGGTACTCGAACGTCCACATCTTGCCGAAATCGAAGCGGCCGACCTGAACGTCGTCCGCCGTCTGCGCCGCGGAGGACGCTGGGGCCTCCGCCGAGATTCCTGCCAACACCAGAAGGGCGAGCGCCGTCCGGAAGGCCGGGGCGCGGAGATCGGTCAGGGTCATGGGTGCGGTCCTCATCGGGTTGCGGGAGGGTCGTATCCGCATGACGGCCGGCGGCCGCGCACCTACGGTAGCCAGAGACGGCCGTCCGGGGGAGCCCTCTCCTGTGGACGACCATGCGGGTCGAAGTGGTGGGGGGCGTCAGTGCCGGATGCCCACCAGCTCCACCTCCCGGGCCGCCGCGCCTGGAGCGACGCCCTGGGGGATCGTCGACCCGAGGTCCAGGCCCAGCCAGCCACCCAGGGTGGTCAGCACCAGCGACCGGTCGTCGAGGTCCGCGATCCGAACGCCGTGGTCCGCGCCGGGCTGCACGACCCTCAGGGCGTCGATGCCTCCCGGCAGCTCGATGGCGCCTCCGGTCCAGGGGTCCACCCCTCCGTAGATGTAGACGATCCTCTCGCCGCGGGTCCGGAGCCAGGCCAGGATATCCTCCATGGCCGCGGGATCGAAGCTCGGCAAGGGCTCGGGCAGACCGTAGGCCTGGGCCAGGGTGAGCGGCTCCTCCACGAGGAGGTCCTGGAGGTGGCTGACGTCGATCGCGGCGCCCCCGAGCTGCGTGACCGCTTGATAGATGTAGGCGCTGAAGTAGTCCCGATACCGATCCGATCGGAAGTGAAGGCGGGTGACCGCAGCCAGGTGCTCGATCCAGGCGTCGTAGGGCTCGTTCGCTCCGGGGATGTCGGTGTGGGCGAAGTCGTTGCGCTGCCAGAAGTTCCATTCGTAGCCCGTGACCCGCCCCTGGAAGGTGGAGCCGGCCGGAATCGACAGGCTCCACCCGTTGGCGGGAAACCAGGCCTCGAACCTCCAGAGCAGGCTGTCACGGTGCTCCAGGAGCCTCCGCTGGAAGCCGTGGATGGCTTCACGCACCTCGGGTGCACCCAGCGACGCCACGTGCGGAACGAAGCGCTCGTCCTCCAGGGAGAACATCAAGGGCGCGACGTACGCCACCGTCGCGTCCACGTCGTCGGGGAAGAACCGGCGGTGGAAGAGGGCGGTCATCCCCCCCTTGCTTCCGCCGGTGCTCACCCACGGCCCGGCGTAGAGTTGCTTCAGGAGGCTCACGATCCGGTGGTGGTCCGACGCGGCCTGCCGGATGTCCAGGTGCTCCCAATCCATGGGATCGGGGCGGGCGTCGGGGAAGTAGCGGTGAACGACGTACAGCCCGTTGGCCTGCAGAATGCCCGCGAGCTCACTCCCGGACTCGCGGGAGGCGCCGTAACCCCGGGTGCCGAACACCATGGGGAGCTCCTCCCCGGCGTGGGACAGGTACGCCCGCTGCGTGAAGCGGGCACCCTGCGGGTAGTCGTGGTCCACCGGCTGGGTGATGTCGAGCTCGAACGCCCGGGGGTAGCCGTAGTAGGGCTCGACCTCCCGAGCCGCCACCCCCGGGAGGGCGTTGAGCCGATCCAACAGGTCAAGGGACGGATCGGGACCGACGGCGTCGGCACACCCGGAGAGGACGACGAGGAGCAGGAGAGCCCATGGGCTCCAGGGACGGCGTCGACTCCTCATCGGTGACTCCTCGCTCTGGCTCGACGGGGCGGCTGCCTCTACAAACGCTCGGAGTCGGAATCGATGTCAGCGGCCTGCTCGGGGGTCCGCCTCGGACAGTCGGATACCGGTCCCGGCCGCGCCCACGCTGCTCGGTTGCGGGAAAGAACGCTCCCGACGAGAATTGCGGTGTCCCTCGGCTACGCCGGCCCGCTCCTTCGCGCCACCCGACACCTGCACCATGGCAAAGGTCCTCTGGATCGGCTTCGTCGCCATCGTCCTGGGTCTCCTGACCTTCGACCTGGGCCTGACCCGCCGGAGACACCGCGTGCTCACGGCGGGCGACGCACTGGCCTGGACCGGCTTCTACGTCTTCCTGGCGCTGCTCTTCAATGTGGGCGTCTACTTCGTCTACGATTCGGGCGGGTTGGGAGCCGGCCTGGGCAATCCAACCACGACGGGAAGGCAGGCCGCCATCGAGTTCTTCACGGCCTGGCTCCTGGAGAAGTCGCTCAGCCTCGACATCATTCTCGTCATCGCGCTGGTGTTCTCCTTCTTCGGGATTCACAAGGAAGATCAGCACCGAGTCCTCTTCTGGGGCATTCTGGGCGCCCTGGTCTTCCGAGGAGCTCTCTTCCCCGCCGGCGTCGAGCTCCTGGAGCTCTTCCGTTGGACTTCCTACGTGTTCGGCGCGCTCCTGCTGTTCACGGCCGTGCTGATGCTCCTGGTCCGCCACGACAACGTGCAGCCGGAGCGGGCCCCCCTGCTCCGCGTGGCCCGTCGGTGGCTCCCGCTTGCCGATCGCTTCGAGGGATCGCGGTTCCTGCTCGTCCAGGACGGACGACGCATGATGACCCGTCTCCTGCAGGCCCTTCTGGTCATCGAGGGCGCCAACATCCTCTTCGCCGTGGATTCCGTGCCCGCGGCGCTGGCGGTGACCGCGGATCCCTTCCTGGTGTTCACGTCGAACATCTTCGCGCTCCTCGGCCTCCGGGCGCTGTACTTCGTCCTTGCCGTGTACCTCGATCGCCTCCGGTACCTCAAGATGAGCCTGGCTTTCATCCTCTGTTACGCCGGCGTGAAGATGATGCTCCTCCACCTGTATCCAATCCCCAACCTCCTCTCCCTCGCCATCATCGCCGGCTTCGTGGTGGTGGGCGTCGGGGCATCGTTGGCTGCAGCGGAGTGGGATTCGGTGCCCCTGGTCTCCCCCCTCGAGGAGCATATGCAAGAGCTCCGACCCCTGAGCGTCCAACACGCGCGCAGGGTGGTGGCGTGGGTCTTCGCGTGCTCGGCCGCGCTGCTGGCGCTGGTGGTGCTCGTGACGCCTGGCCAGGACATGGAGCTCACCTTCACCGCCGTGGGCGTGTTCGGGGTGGAGCTGGTGTGGGCGGCACGGTTTCTGAACCGGACCTGGGTCCAGGCGAGGGATCTGCACCGCCGGGTCGAAACGAGCTAGATTTTCTGCTTGGATTCGGGAGCCGAGAGCCCCTCGCGCTGGAGGGCCCCTCACCGACCCGACACGTTCCCCGTGTTCCGTGCGTCGTGTCGGAATCTCGGCCACGCCGAGTCGGCGAGGCCCGTGGTGCCTCCGGTGAGGTACGACAGAGCCCAGAACCGACTGTCCTCGTCCCCCACGT
>JBDHGI010000385.1:0-3347 GCA_039589955.1 Gemmatimonadota bacterium
GCCAGAACATCCACGCATCGGTCGATCTCCTCTTCGTTGTTGTAGACATGAGGGCTGATGCGGACGAAGCCGGGTCGGTGATCGACGATGACCCCGTGCTCCGCGAGGTGCCGGCCTGCCCCCGTCGGATCGGCGTGGCGGACCATGACGATGGCGGAGCGACGCTCCGGCTCCGCCAGGCGCAGGGTCATTCCGGCGTCCTTGCAGCGGCTCACGAGGCGCTCCGTGAGGTGGCGATTGCGGGCCACGATGGTCTCGATCCCAACCTCGTCGATGATCTCCTGGCCGCCCAGGGCCGTATGCACCGTGGGCAGAGCGGGCGTGCCCATCTCGAAGCGCCGGGCGTCGGAGCGGTACCGGAAGCCCCTGAGGTCGAAATCGAACTGCCCGTCGGCGGCGAACCAGCTGGTGATGCGAGGCACCAGCTGCCGGACCAGCTCCCGGCGCACGTAGAGGTAGGCGAGACCCGGGCCCCCCAGGAGCCACTTGAGGGGACCGGCCGTGTAGAAGTCGACGCCCGTCGAGGAGAGGTCGAGGGGCACCTGGCCTGCGCCCTGGTAGCCGTCGATGAGGCAGTAGGCGCCGGCGTCGCGAGCGACGCGGGCGAGGGCCTCGATATCCTGGACGTATCCGGTGGTGAAGAACACGTGGCTGGTGGCGAGGAAGAGCGTGCGGCCGCCCACGGCGGCCTCGAATTGCTCGATGTCGATGCGGACCCCGTCCGGGCTGTTCAGGACCACCAGCTCCACGTCGGGCTTCACCGCCCACTGGTAGGCCAGGGTCGGGAAGTCGAGCTCGGTGCATACCACCTGGTTCCGCCCGGCAGCGGCGACGCTCTCCGCGACCACCGACAGCGCCACGGACGTCGAAGGTAGCAGCGCCGTTTCCTCAGGCGCCGATCCCCAGAACGCAGCGACCCGACTGCGAAGCTCCTCGATCCGGCCCAGCCAGTGCTCGTACCAGGCCGACGCTCCCATGTCGTGCCACAGCTCCCGGAAGTCGTCCAGATAGACCTCGGATCGGCGGGAAAGAGCACCCAGGGAGCACGAGTTCAGGTAGGTCTTCCTGGCGAGGATGGGGAACTCGGCTCGGAGCCGCTCGAGGTCCGGGGTGGGGTGGGTGAGGCTCATCTGGAGGGGTCCGGGGTTCTTGGGTAGGGGGAGTGAGTCTAGTCTGACACCTTCGAGCCCGTCCACCCACGTCCAGCCCCCAGATTCGTGCTGCCCCTTCTTCTGACGATGCCGTGGCTCGGCCTCCTCGGCTTCCTGCTCCTCAGGGTACGTCTGCCCCGGAGTCTTCCGCCGGTCCGGCCTGCCCGAGCACCGCTGGTGTCGGTGGTGGTGCCGGCCCGGAACGAGGCGGTGAATATCGAGGCGTGCGTCGAGTCCCTCACCCGATCCACGTATCCCATGTTCGATGTCCTGGTCGTGGACGACCGGAGCGACGATGGGACAGGGGACCTGGTGAGGGCCATGGATCGTGGACGAGCGCGAGGACTGGAGGTCATCGGCGGGGAGGCCCTTCCCTCGGGATGGCTGGGAAAGCCGTGGGCCTGCTGGCAGGGTGCGAGAGCGGCCGAGGGTGAGCTGATCCTCTTCACGGACGCGGACACCGTCCACGGCGTCGATCTCCTCGAGCGAGCGGTGGCCGGCCTGGAGGACAGCGGCGCGGATCTGCTGACGCTGTCGGGTCGCCAGCTCATGGGGTCGTTCTGGGAGCGCCTGGTGCAGCCCCAGATCTTCTTCAGCATGTTGCTCCGCTTCCACGACGTGGAGCGCGCCGCGGCTCGGGGACGCTGGCGCAGCGTCATCGCCAACGGCCAGTTCATGCTCTTCCGCGGCGAAGCCTACCGGGAGCTCGGGGGGCACGAGGCGGTGAAGGGCGAGGTGGTGGAGGACCTGGCGTTCGCCCAGCTCGTCGTCCGCCGCGGTCTGTCCCTCGCGGTGCGCATGGCCGAATCCAGCTTCTCCACGCGCATGTACCGCTCCCTGGGGGAGCTGGTCTCGGGATGGTCGAAGAACATCCTCCTGGGTGGGCTCCAGACCATGCCCCCGCTCCTCCGTCCCATGGTGGCGCCGGCGTCGGCGGTGGCGGGTGTGGGTCTGTGGCTCCTGCCGCCGGTGGCCCTGGCGTGGTCCCTGCTCGCCCTCGGTGGGGACGCTCTGTTGGTTTGGTCGGCGACCACCGTGGCGTTGAGCGCTGCGATATGGGCGATGTTCACCGCGCGGATGGGAGCACCGGCCGTGTACGGCCTGCTCTACCCACTGGGAGCCTCGGTGGGAATGGTCATCTTCCTCCGGGCCTGGATCCGCGGTCGCCGGGTGGAGTGGAAGGGAAGGGCCTACGTTGTCCGACCTCCGGCGGAGGTCCGATAGCATGGCGGCGGGGGGGCGTAGGGGAGGACTGTCCGACGCCCTACGCGCGGAAGCCGGACGCCTGGGCTTCGGGCTGGTGGGTGTCACGCGGCCCGAGCCGTCGGGCCACATCCCGTTCTACCGTCGGTGGATCGCCGAGGGCCATCACGGCGGGATGGCGTATCTGGCGCGGCGGGACGCCGTGGAGCGCCGCGCCGACCTGACGTCGACGCTGGACGGTATCCGCTCCGTAGTGGTGGTCGGGCACGAGTACTACCAAGACGATCCCCAGGGCGTCCCTGTGGATCCCGCCCGCGGTGTCATCGCCCGGTACGCTCGGGGACGGGTTTATCACAAGGTGGTCGGGAAGAAGGTCGCGTCGCTGGGGCGATGGCTGGAGGGGGCCGTGGGCGGGACAGGTCGTCGGCGGGAAGAAGGCGTCCGAGGCGGAGAGGGCGACACGGAGTCGGGCGGCGTGGGGCGCTCCGTGTCCTGGCGGGCCTACGTCGACACCGGGCCCATCTTGGAGCGTGATCTGGCGAGGCGGGCCGGCCTCGGGTGGCTCGGAAAGAACACGATGCTCATTCATCCCCGGAAGGGTTCGTACTTCTTCCTGGGGGTATTGCTCTGCGACGTGGAGCTGGAGGCCGACGCGCCGTTCACCGCGGACCATTGCGGCACATGCACGGCGTGCCTGGACGCCTGTCCGACCGGGGCCTTGCTGGGTAGGGACGAAACGGGCGCGCCGGTGATGGACGCCCGGAGGTGCATCTCCTACCTGACCATCGAGCACCGGGGAGCCATACCGGAGGACCTGCGTTCTCTCCTGGGTAACCGGGTCTTCGGGTGCGACATCTGCCAGGAAGTGTGCCCGTGGAACGTGCGGTTCGCAGAAGTGGCAGCCGAGAGGCACTATGCGCCCCGCGAGGCGCGGGCGGTGGAGCGGGACGCCAACCCGGGCGAGGCGGACGTTTCAGCTGAAACGTCGGGGGA
>JBDHGI010000386.1:0-3331 GCA_039589955.1 Gemmatimonadota bacterium
CACCAACGGCCTGAGGGGGCAGGGATCTCAGCACCCCCTCGAGGATGCGTCCCACAATCGGGCCAGCCTCCCGGGCCACGGCGATGACGTCCTCATGGGCGACCTCCTCAAGGGCGAGGCCGGTGCCCTTGTTTGTCACCATGGACAGCCCGAGGCAGCGAAGACCTGCAGCCCTCGCGACGATGACCTCCGGGACCGTGGACATCCCCACCACGTCGCCGCCGAGGGCCCGCAGCATCGAAACCTCGGCTGCCGTCTCGTAGGAGGGGCCCGTCACAGCCACGTACACCCCCCGGTGGAGCGTGATACCCGCCTCCTCGGCCGCCCGAAGGGCGAGCCGCTGCAGCTCCGGATCGTAGGGTGCGCTCATGTCCGGGAATCGCCGTTCTCCTTTCCAGACCCTCCCCTGCAACGGAGAGCGGAACATGAGGTTGATGTGATCGTCCAGGAGCACGATGCTGCCCGGCTCCAGCTCGGGATTCAACCCTCCCGCGGCGTTGGTGACGAAGAGGTACCGGGCCCCAAGGCCGGCCGCCAGGCGTGCCGGTATGGCCACCACCTCGAGGGGGTGACCCTCATACACGTGGTATCGGCCCTGCTGGAGAAGAACCCCCGACCGCCGAGGCTCCCGAAGATGAACCGCCCGGTGTGTCCCGCCACGCCCGGAGCCGGGAGCCCCGGAAGATCCGTCCACGGAACCGTCACCGGGTCCTGCACCGCTTCCGCGAGCGGTCCGAGGCCTGAGCCGAGCACCACGGCCACGTCTGGTCTGCCGGGGAGCCGACGGCGGAGCCGGAGCGCCACGTCACGGAGCAGGGATTCGTCCACGGCACGACCTCAGAGGATCATCCCCGCCACGGTCGCGGTCATGAACGCCGCGATGGACCCGGCGATCATGGCTCGCAGGCCCAGCCGGGACAGGTCGTGACGGCGGGACGGCGCGATGCCCCCGATGCCCCCCAGCTGGATGGCGATGGACGAGAAGTTGGCGAAGCCGGAGAGTGCGTACGTGGTGATGATGATGGAGCGGGGATGGAGATCTGATCCCCCGGAGAGGTGGGCCGCCAGCTGGAAGTAGGAGAAGAACTCGTTGAGCACGGTCTTCACGCCGAGCAACGAGCTCACGGTCGGAGCATCTGGCCAGGGGACGCCCATGAGCCAGGCGAGGGGCGCAAGGGCCGAGCCCAGAAGGCCCTCGAAGGTGATCTCTCCGAGACCCACCATGGAAGAAGCCCAGCCGAGGGCGCCATTGAACATGTAGATGAGGGCGATGAAGGCCAGAAGCATGGCACCTACGTTCAACGCGAGGTGCAGGCCCTCGGACGCGCCCCTGGCGGCTGCGTCGATCACGTTCACGTCCGGCCGCTCCACGCTGATCTCGAGGGACCCCGCTGTCTCCGGCTCTCCCGTCTCCGGCACGATGAGCTTCGCAACCACCAGGGCGGCGGGCGCCGACATCACCGACGCAGCGATCAGGTGTCCGGCGATGTCGGGGAAGTGGGCAACCAGCATCCCCATGTAGGCCGCCAGCACCCCCCCGGCCACGGTGGCGAATCCCCCCGTCATCACCGCCATGAGCTCGGACATGGTCATGCGCTCGACGAACGGCTTGATGAGGAGTGGCGCCTCGGTCTGTCCGACGAAGATGTTCCCGGCCGCCGACAACGTCTCGGCTCCCGAGGTCCGCATGGATCTCTGCATCACCCAGGCCACACCCTTCACCAGCACCTGCATCACCCCGAGGTGGTAGAGCACCGTCATGAGGGACGAGAAGAAGATGATGGTGGGAAGGACGTTGAAGGCGAAGAACGCCCCCGTGTTCGCAACCTGCCCGGGCATGGCGGTGAATGCTCCCTGGCCGACCGCTCCCGTGCCCACGGGCACGTTGTCCCACACCAGGTTGCCGAAAACGAACCGGGCACCGTCCACGGTGAAGCCGAGGAGCGCCACGACCACGCGGTTCACGGCATCGAACAATCCCTCCCCGACGGGCGTCTTCAGGATGAACACGGCGAAGAGAACCTGAAGCGCCGTCCCCCAGAGCACGATTCTCCAGGGCACTCTCCTCCGGTCGACGCTGATGCTCCACGCCGCCAGGAGGAGCACTCCGAGACCCAGCAGGGAGCGGAGCCTGGGCAGCAGCGGCGTGCCGAGGGACCCGGACGGAACTCGGATGCCTGTCTCCTGGGCCTCCGGCTCCTCCATCTGGACGGCGCCGGCAGAGGTCCGCGGATCCTCGCCCGTCATCGATGCGGTCGCCGACCTCCACCCGCCCGCCAGGAGCAGGAGTCCACAGAGTGCCCACAGCGTCACGAGCGCCGGGCTGGGTCGGATCATGCGGGGGTCCGTTTCTGAGGGTCAGGCCGCGCGGTCTCGGGGAATGATCGCGGCAATATCGGAGGGACCCGGTACTACCACCACCCGCCGCCGTCGAGGTCGCGTCTGTTGATCACGACTCCGGACCGCTTGGCCCCCACGAGCTTGCGGTTGCGGAAGAGGAAGATCAACAACACACCCGCCGCGAACCCACCGATGTGGGCCGCGTAGGCGACCCCACCACCCGTGGCGGGAAGCGACGCATGGGACGCTACCTGGATGAGGAGCCAATAGCCCAGAATCAGCCAGGCAGGAAGGGGAATCACCCGGATGAAGAAGACGAAGAAGAAGAGCGTGTGGATGCGGGCCCGAGGGTACAGGACCACATAGGCGCCCATGATGGCGCTGATGGCCCCCGAGGCACCGACCATGGGCACGGCCGACGTGGGATTCAACAGCACGTGGGCGAGCGCCGCCGCGATCCCCGTGAGCAGGAAGAACGCGAGGAACCGCACGTGTCCCATGGAGTCCTCCACGTTGTTCCCGAAGATCCAGAGGAACCACATGTTCCCGATCAGGTGCATCCAGCTCCCGTGGAGGAACATGGACGTGATCAGCGCCTGCCAGGTCAGCCCACCCGGTGGGCACGGGCCGCCGACGGACGCCGCGCCCGTGACCTCGGCGGGAATCGCCCCGAGCGTGCAGATGGACTCTCCGAGGGCCGGAGGGGACAATCCCGCGCCCTGGACGTAGAGCCAGACCGCCACACAGGCGAGGATGAGCCCGAAGGTGAAGATCGGGAACAGCTCGGTGGGGTTGTCGTCGCGAAGTGGGAACACGGATCGTCGGCGAGCAGGTCGGCTCCGGGCGGGCGCGACCGCGGCCTCGCCCACGAGGAACATCGTGGGTTTCGGCCCGCGGGACCAGCGCGCCAGACGGCACCCCGACCCAGCTCGCCTGGGCCATCGTAGCGGGAGGGCGTAGACTTGCCCCCGGTGCCGTCCCCGTTCCAAGC
>JBDHGI010000387.1:0-4781 GCA_039589955.1 Gemmatimonadota bacterium
CTCGGAGGGGTCCGGCCTGGTCCGAGATATAGGCGAGGGCGCGACCGTCACGGCGCCAGGAGGGACGCCAGTTCCGCCCTCCCGCGTGGGAGACCCGTTGGAGGGAGCCACCCTCGAGGGACCGCAACCACACGTGCTCTGTCCCACGGTCAACGATGCTCACGGCGACTCGGTCGCCCGAAGGAGCGAGCGCAACCGTACGGAACGTCGCGATCCAAGTCGAGTCCAACGGCTCCTCCGAACCGTCGCGTGCGACCCAAACGAGCTGGGCCCCCTCGGACTCCCCACCCTCCCCCGGATAGAGCAGCGAGCCGTTTCTTGAGATCGAGACTCCGGCGCCGAGAGCGAATGCCCCCACACGCACGCCTCCCGCCAGGACTCGCGGCTCTCCCGTGACCTCGAGGCGATCCTCGTCGAATGGGAGGGCCGCCAGCACGCCCTCGGCGGTCACATACACCAGATGGCCAGTGTCGGAATAGACGGCGCGCACGCCCGGCAGCATGGCCCGGTGCTCTCCCGTGACCAGATCCAGCACACCGATGCTGCTGTCCGAGTCGCTGCCAATACGCCTGATCACGAATACCAACCCCCGACCGCCCGGCAGCGGATCCGGGTAAAAATGCCGCGTCTCGTTCGGGCGCCTTTGAGTGACTGGTTCCCAGGCCGCATTGCCCGACGCCGGCACGCGAATCAGACCGTCGCTTCCCTCGGCGTAGATCCAGCCGTCCGGACCCCAGGCGATAAACCAGTTGTTGACGTACGGTGGCTCCGCGATCCGCACCGGGGCCCCGCCCTGCAGGGACGCGGTGAAGACGCCTACCTGTTCCACGTCGAAGGCGATCTGCGAGCCGTCGGGGGACCATGCGAGGCTCCTCACAGTGCCCGGTGCTTCGATGGCGGTCGGCTGAAGCACGTCCAGATCTCTGTACCACACGCCGTCGAGACCCGCGTCGGTCGGACCGATGTAGGCCACCCGTTCCCCATCTGCGGAAACCCTGAAGGCCCCGCCGATGGCCCCCCCCGCTATCGGCAACGCAACCGGCAGTCGCACGACGTCGTGTGTGTGATCCGGTCGGAGCCAACCCCATGCCCCGAGGACCACCGCGACGAAGAGCATTGCGGCCCACGCGGAGCGCTCCAGCCCACGGCGCCGGGCCGAAGCCGCGCTTGATCCTGCCTGTCCCTCCGTGCTGTGCCGGAACGCAGGATCCCTCAGCGCTTCAGCGAAGCGGCGCGTGGTGGCAAAGCGATCCGCCGGGATCTTCTCGAGCGCGCGAGTGATCGCGGCCTCCACGTTGGGCGGTACCGAGGCACGCTGCCCCGACACGGGTTCGGCGCCCCCTGTGATGATCTTCCCCAACACCGCCTGAGGTGTGCTGCCCCTATACGGCGGCTCACCCGCCAACATCTCGTACAGCACACAGCCGAGCGCGTAGACGTCTGTCGCGGGGCCGACGTAGTGATCGCCCGTCGCCTGCTCGGGACTCATGTAGTGTGGGGTACCGAGGCTCAGGCCAGTCTCGGTGAGTCGGTCCTCGCTTCCGCGGCTTACGGCCAGCGCTATGCCGAAGTCGGTCACGACCGGCTCTCCGTCGTGGAGGAGGATGTTGGCCGGCTTGATGTCCCGGTGTATGACGCCGTGTCGGTGGGCGTAGTTCAGAGCCGAGGAGACCTTGGTGGCGATGGCGACGGCGTCGGGCACTGCCAGTTGGCGCTCCTGGTCGAGCTTCTGCCTCAAGCTCTCCCCTTCGACGTAGGGCATCACGTAGAAGAGGACCCCGTCCGTCTCCCCCGAGTCGAAAAGGGGAAGGATATGTGGATGCTGGAGGTTCGCGGTTGTCTCAATCTCGGCGAGGAAGCGTTTCGCACCGACAACCGCGGCCAGCTCGGGCCTGAGGACCTTCACCGCCACCTGCCGATGGTGCTTCACGTCGTCGGCCAGGTAGACAGTTGCCATGCCGCCGCGGCCGAGCTCCCGCACGATGCGGTAGCGGTCGGCCAGGGCGGTCTGGAGGGAGGTGGGGACGTCGCCGGGCTCGGGGGGTGCGGACCGCTTCCCGCCCGACCTTTCCGACGGCTGCAGCCCTTCGAGCGCACGCCGCACTCCGGAGCCTCGAGCGTCAGCCGCGTCAAGCAGCGACTCCACCTCGCGGCGCAGCTCTTCGTCTTCCCTGCAGGCTTCGGCCAGGTACGCGGTGCGTGCCTCCGGCCCCAGGCCGACGACCTCGTCGAAGAGGGCGCGGATGCGGTCGGGATGGTCCGAGCTACCCTGGAACGTCATTCGCGCGCCACCTCAGTGCTCCACATCATCCGCGTACTCTTCTAGCAACGCCTGGAAGCGGGGATTCTCGCGGAGCGGGTCCCAGATCGGATCGACTTCGAGGATGTGGACCGTCAGCCACGACGGAGCCGGGAGCATCTCCTCGAGAAGGTCGATGGCCCGGTCATGCAGCCCGAAATGGGTGTAGATACGGGCGAGGATCGGACAGAACGTGAGGCTGTTCATGAACGTGCGACAATCCCAACCCTCTCCCACCTGGCCTTGAGGCGGCTCAGCGGTTGCCTCCCCCCGGTCCTCCGCGGAGATTTGATCCTGCCACCATCCAGCCAACTCCAACGCCGCCTCTCGATCGTCCAGTCCCATGTAGGCCAAGGCGCGGTACTCTCTGAGGGGACGCTCCCGACTGTCCAGGTATGTCCTCAGGGCCTGCCATGCCGCTCGGGCCGCATCCGTGCGTCCCATGGCCGTCTCATGGATCGCGACGTTGGTCAGTCGGCCCAGTGATGGTGGTCGTCCTGATGGTCCTGGGCCTAACAACATCTCACGCTCTTCCCGGCCGAGGAGACGTTCGGGTAGCCGGAGCAGGTACTGAAAGGCGTCCCCTCCGTAGAACGCGCGAGGGCTCTCGCGGAGCATCCAGTCAATTCCCGCCCGCGCTCGAAGGGTGTCACCCCTCGCGAGGTAGATGTAGGTGCCCACGATACCCGGGCCCCCACTTCCCGACAGCGCCATCCACCGTTCATTCCACCGGAGCGCCTCGTCGTACTGATGCCTGAAGACGTGGATCGTGGTGAGGTTCTGATGGGCACCGGGGTCGAGGGGATCCAAGGGGACCGCCCGTCGAAATAGTTCAATCGCGGCATCCAGATCGCCCGCGCCACGTTGGACCCGTCCCAGAAGCCTCAAAACCTCCGGATCATCGGGTGCGAGCCGTTGCAGCGTATCGAGCTGAGCTGTTCTCTCATCACCGTTCGGAAGTGCCAGAAAGAGGCCTACCCTGGCGTCGACCAGGTCGGGCTCGAGGGCCAACGCTCGTCGCGCAAACCCCAGCAGGCATGTCACTCCACGCCCTCGTGTTTGCCATCCCCGGTTTCTCATCATTCCCCCGGAGATAGGCTTCGAAGGCCTCCAGGCTGCGCGTGGGCACCTCTTGCAGCCATTCCTCATCATCCGGTGACAGGACCGCACGAAGCTCGTACGCCACGGCCTGCACGATCTCGGCTTGGGCGCGCACATACCCCTCGGGCGTGTACGGTCCGTCGAAGTCCTCCGCCCACACCTGGACGCCCGTGCGGTCCATCAACTGGACGGTGATCCGCACCGAATCCCCCCACAGCCGCGCACCCGCGCCGATGAGGTAGTCCACCCCGAGCTCCCGGGCGATCTGGGAAAGGGGAGGACGGCTTCCCGGTGGACCGTACTGTTCGACCGACGACGATCCGATCACTTCGATGGTGGGGACCCGGGTGAGCGTCGACCTGAGTTCCAACTGGACCCCGCCCGCGAAGAAGGAGCTGGCGGAGTCGGGGCTCAGGTTCTCGAACGGAAGCACGGCGACGAGGGGTCGGTCCCCTTCCGGCCCAGAGCCCCCGGCTCCGAAGATCGACCACGCGGCCCACGCTCCGACGAGGGCCACCAGGACGCTCGCGCCAATCAGCGCCATCTTCCTCACAGACGGACCCGGAGGCTCCACGGGCGGCACCGGAGGCCGCGGTCCCTCGGCCAACGCCGCCCCAAGCTCCCTGGTCGTCCGGAACCGGTCCGCAGGGTTCTTCGCCAGCGCCCGATGGAGTGCAGCGGCCACGCTCTCGGGTGCAGTGGGTCGGGCCTGAGTGACCGGAGCCGGCTCCACCGTGAGGTGCTGGCGCACGACGGCCTCCACGCGCGCGCCCCGGAACGGAGGCTCGCCCGCCAGCATCTCGTACAGCACGCAGCCCAGGGCGTACTGGTCGCTCCGTCCGTCCAGCTGCTGATCGCCCGACGCCTGCTCGGGACTCATGTATGTTGGCGTGCCCAGCGTCGTGCCCGTCTGCGTGAGCTGCGTCCGGTCCATGGCCGCCACGGCCTTCGCCACGCCGAAGTCGGCCAACACCGCATGGCCCGCCTCCAGCAGGATGTTCGCGGGCTTCACGTCCCGGTGGACGACGCCCCGCCCGTGGGCGTACGCCAGCGCATCCGCGACCTCACGGGCGATGCGGACCGCGTCCTCCACGGGCAACTGCTTCTCGCGCTTCAGTCGATCCCGTAGCGACTCGCCCTTCACGTACGGCATCACGTAGTACAGTAGGCCGTCGGCCTCGCCCGAGTCGTGCAGCGGCAGGATGTGCGGGTGGGTCAGGCTGGAGGCCGTCTCGATCTCGAGCAGGAACCGATCGGCCCCCAGCGCCTCGGACAGCTCCGGGTTCAGGACCTTGATGGCCACCTGTCGCGGCAGCTTCAGGTCGTCCGCCAGATAGACCGTCGCCATGCCGCCACGGCCGATCTCCCGCACAATGCTGTA
>JBDHGI010000388.1:0-3328 GCA_039589955.1 Gemmatimonadota bacterium
AGGTCCAGTGCGGTGACCTTCCCGTCGCCGCGGAAGCCCATCTTCACCCAGCCCTGGAATCCGGGCCGGGCCCGTCCGATGTAGGTCTCCTCGTAACGGGTGACGCGGAGCATGACTGGGCGGTTGATCTTGCGGGAGAAGATGGCCGGCAGCCGCATGAGGGTGCTTCCCGAGATCTTGCTGCCGAAGCCGCCGCCACAATACTCGGCCACGAGGACGACGTCCTCGGGATCCATGTCCAGGGCGTTGGCCAGAGCACCCTTGGTCCGTGCGGTGCTCTGTGTCGACGTGAAGGCGAAGAGCTTGCCGTTCTGCCAGTACGCCATGGAGGTGCGAGGCTCCATGGGGTGGTGGGTGAGGGACTGGTGGACGATGGTCTCTTCGACGATGACCTCGGCGTTGGCGAACGCCGCGTCCACGTCACCCCGCGACCACTCCACCACCGGCTCACCCATGGGCAGCCGGTCCGCCGTCGCCGCCGCGGCGAAGTCCGTCTCGGTCCACTTGTGGTCCCGCCACTCCGTGCCGTCCTCGCCCCGTACACGGACGTTCCCCTGGACGTGGGCGTTGGGTCCGCCGGGACGGAGGCTGTCGAGGGGATCGAGGACGAACGGGAGGGGCTCGAAGTCCACGCGGACCTGCTCGATGGCATCCGCCGCGATCTGCTCCGTCACTGCGGCCACGGCCAGAACCGGCTGCCCCTCGAACACCGGCTCCCTCGCCAGGACCGGCTCCGCCGGCGGCTCGGGCTGGGGGACGTCGTCGGGAAGCAGGACCCCCACGACCCCCTCCATCCTCTCCGCCCGGCTGGTGTCGATGCGCCGGACCCGGGCATGGGGCATGGGGCTGAGGAGCATCTTGGCGAACACCATGCCCTCGGCCCGGAAATCCTCCGCGTATTTCGCCCGGCCGGTGATCTTCGCCACGAGATCCGGCGGAGCGATGTCCTTTCCGATGAGCTTCTCGGCCATGCTCGCCTCCGGTCAGACACGCCGCGCGAGCTCGGCAGCCCGCATGGCGCAGTTGAGGATCTTGTCGTAATCACCGCACCGGCAGAGGTTGCCGGAGAGCGCGTGGGCCGCCGCCTCCCTCGTGGGCGCGGGGTTGGCGTCCACCAGCGCCACCATGCTCATGATGAAGCCCGGCGCGCAGAACGCGCATTGGAAGCCTCCCTCGTCCAGCACCGCCTGCTGGACCGGATGCAGCGCCCCGCTCTGCCGGTCTTCGAGGCCTTCCACGGTGGTCACGGCCCGGCCGCGGACCTGATGCGTGAGGGTGGAGCAGGCGTATTGGCTGACTCCGTCCACGAGCACCGTGCAGGCGCCGCACTCCGCCCTGTCGCACCCCAGCTTCGTGCCCGTGAGCCCCAGCTTGTACCGAAGCGTCATGGCCAGGGTCTCGTTGGGCAGCACGTCGACGCGTCGCTGCTGGCCGTTCACGTTCAGCGTGATGAGGCGCTCCGCCGTGCCCTGCATGGCCGTCGCGGCGAAGAGGCCCGTCGAGCCGCGCAGCAGGTAGCCCGCCGAGGACGTGGCGGCACCCGCAGCGATCACGCCCTTGATGAAAGTGCGCCTGGAGACCGAACGCTCCAGGGTCCGAGTGATTACGACCTCGTCCATGCCCACTCCACGGAGAACGATTATCGATGCGGGCAACATATGCCCGCCCCGTTCGGGGCGCGAGCAGATCGGAAGGCGGCTTCGCGGCAGGCCGGCGTGGGTCCCAGTCGCGCTATGGACGGCCATCACGGTCTCGCGGGTCGACGCGTCTATCCCACAGGACCCTACGGCTCCCAGAGGGCAGACCCCCTGCCCCCGGGGGCCGCCGGCTCTTGCGTTCGGGTGGGGCTATCAGTAGTGCTTTTGCCTCAAGCCGTGGGGAAGTCCGCCTCAGAGACTCGCCTGAGCTCCGGAGGCGGTGGTCCACACTGTCCGGCCTCCGAATGGTCGCCCGCGGCTGCCTCGGCGAGCGCCTCCGGAGCGTTCAGGCCGCCGTCTGTAAGTGGCTTCTCGAACCGCGGCGCTCCGCCCCTCACTTGCTAGGTTGGAGAGGTCTGTCCTACATCCAACCAAGCTTCGCCAGGCTGAAGCCGTCGTTCCAGATCTTGGTCATGTGTCGGATGCGGTCCCCTTCGAAGTCCATCACGTACACGTAGTCAGCGGCGACGCTCTTCCCCGTCGGGGGCACCGGGCCGCCTTCCCCGGTGTGCGTGCCACTGAAGACAGCGTACACCGACACATTCCCTCGGTCCTCGTCGACTGAGAAAGACCGCAGCTCGTAGGAACCGTCCGGTACCGGGCCAAAGAGCCCCTTCATCCACTCCGTGTAGCCCTCCAGGGTATCGACCTCCGCGAGCGCGGCCGCCTGAGCCGAAAACGTCGCGTCGGGGTAACAGTACTCGCGACAGGCATCCCAGCCGCCCCCCGTCTCGCATGCGTCGAAGAACTTCGCTGCGACGTCCCGCATGGCACTCATACTCAGCTCCTGTTGGTCGTGGGGCATTCCAGGGACACACCGTCCACATCATGGTTGAAGCAAGCGAATGGCTCATCCACTCCACCCAGAGGACTCGCGATTCTGCTGCTGGAGCCCTCAGGTCGCAAGGCTCTCGGGCTTCAACCTCACCTGTCGCACGCTGCCTAGCTGGTGTCGGAGCGAACCGTCGGCGGCCAGGATCTCCCCAGGATCCACAAGGCCCACGCTCCGCCCCCTAAAAGAGAACGGCCGACCCAGGATAGGGCCGGCGCGTCCCCGCCTTCATCGAAGAAGAGGGCGCCCGATTCCACGCCGACGGCACCTCCCACTCGAGGTCACATCTACCCATGAAGCCGGCGAGACAGCGAGCGCCCTCACTTCCTAGGACGTAGTCGAGAGGCGGAGAGTTGCAGGGTGCGCCTCCAGGAAGTGGCGGTCTCCGCGAGCAAGCATGTAATGCATCCCGGAGGATCTTGAGGTGTTCCGGACGATATCGACGGGCCTCGGCTCGGGCGGTGATCTTCTCGTTGAGAACGGCCCGGAGGAAGTAGCCAAACAAGCCGCCGAGGCCGAGAAGCAGTGCCTCCATCATGGCCGGTGTAGGTACCCGCTCGCGCCGGGGTCTGCGTCTCGGCAGAGGCTCGCTACCATCCAAGGAGCCGACAGGACCGCGAGAACCTCCTTCAACTGAGACAGGTTTCGGACACGGTCGCCCGGACCAAGAAAAGCCCTGCATGCCGCAAAAGCTTGCAGGGCTTTCTCTTACGCAGTGGAGCCAGCCGGGCTCGAACCGGCGACCCCCGGCTTGCAAAGCCCATCAGGTCAGCCCCGAATCACGGTAAGAAACCGTCTA
>JBDHGI010000389.1:0-3324 GCA_039589955.1 Gemmatimonadota bacterium
GCCCGCCTCACTCTCTACGAGCGGAGGCCGGCTCCGGGCCCCTGAGCCGGCTCACGCAGAGCGGCGTCGAGCTCCTGTGCCGTCCCTTGGCCGGTCCTTCGGACAGGCTCCTAGCGAGGCTCCGCCTCAAACCGACGAGAGCCTGAGGTATGAATAGAAACCGGGCGGGGGCTACCCTTGAGGGTAGCCGCACCGCCCGGCGTTCTGCATGCTGGCCTCTTCATCGGGCAGATGGAGGGGTGGCATGCCGAACGTCGAGAAGATACTGGCCGAGCGGGTCGAGTTCCAAGTGGAATCGATCGACCGGATGTATCTGAACCTGTACGTCCCACGGATCCAGCATCCCAACGGTGTGCTGGGGTTCCTCCTTGGTCACCGCAAGCAGCGGATCGCGTCGCCGGCGCTGCTCGGGCAGATGACGCGAGCGTTCGTGGCCGACATCCATGCGTTCGCCGACGAGGTCGGGGTCCCCGTGCTTCACTTCGAGAAGGGCGAGCGGAAGGAGGAAGTCGCCAAGAGAGAGTTCGCCACCTTCACAGGCGAAGAGGGAGTCGTGTTCATCGGCGTCGCCCAGGAACGGGCGAACGCGTTCCGCAGCACGAAGGAGAAGCGCAGCGACGGATGCGTTCGCTTCAACTTCTACCGCGGCTCGGTCTCGGTGAACCACTACTACTTCTACATCCTCGACCGCGACTTCGGCCCCGCCTTCATCAAGCTCTGCTCGTATTTCCCGTTCACCGGTCGCGTCTGGCTCAACGGCCATGAGTGGGCGAAGCGCCAGCTCGACCATGCCGGCATCGGCTACGAGGCCCTCGGCAACGGCTTCCGCTCCGTCGAGGACCCCAAGCGGCTGCAGGCCCTGTGTGATGGGCTCTCGGCCAGACAGGTCGAGGCGTTCGTGCGGAAGTGGCTCGGCCGACTTCCCTCTCCCTTCCGTCCCGAGGATCAGCGCGCCGGCTACCGCCACGACCTCTCGATCCTGCAGTTCGAGATGAGCCTCACCCAGGTGTTCCGCCGTCCCCTCGATGGTCGTTACTTCTTCGAGGAAGTCATCCGCGATCATCTCGACCTGGGTCGTCCCGAACAGGTCCGCCTCGTCTTCGCGCGCCGCATCACGCGTCGCACCCCGGGCCACTTCCAGACCCGCGTCATCACTCGGGACGTCGCACCCAGCCTCTCCTTCCCCTACAAGCGCTCCCGCATCAAGCAGTACTTCAAGGAAGGCCGGGCTCTGCGGACCGAGACCACCATCAACGACCCCAGAGACTTCGGCGTGGGCAAACGCCTCTGCAACCTGGACTCGCTTCGTGAGATCGGCCGTCAGGCCAACCGACGCCTCGTTGGCGTCCAGCGTCTCGCCCACGACTGTTCCCTGGGCCAGGAGATCTTCTCCCACATCGTGCGTCCCTCCGAGCACGAGGGACAGCGTGCACCCGGTCTCCGCTTCGGGGACGAGCGCACCACCGCGCTCCTCACCGCCCTGTGCGGCTATGCGCCCATGGTTGAGGGCTTCACCAATTCCAGCCTCCGAACCCGTGTCGGCGCACTTCTCGATCCCGAACACCCTGAGACCTACACCCGTGCGCGCATGACCTACGATCTCCGCCGCCTCAGGCTCAAGCGGCTCATCGAGCGTGTGCCGCACTCCCATCGCTACGAGATCACCCCGCTCGGCCGACGCATCGCCCTCTTCTTCTCCAAGGCCCAGGCTCGTCTCTTCGCGCCAGGACTCGCCTCTCTGGCGCCGCCCCATCCCGACGACCCTCCTGTGCCCCTCCAGCGCGCCTGGACTCGCGTCGATCGCGCTCTGGATCAACTCACTGCCCGCGCACGCATCGCCGCTTGACCTACTCCTGCCACCTGCCTATCAACGATCTTGCCTCAATCGTCAACTTCCTTGCTCGACAAGTCGAGCTAGACCGCACCCTCGCCAACATCTCAGCGGGCACCTGAGCTTCGGCCCACCGCCTCTCGGAATTCGTCCCCGGCTCCGAAGAGCACCTTGCCGTCCTCGATGTCCCATTTCGGTTCGGCAGCAAAGACGCGGACTCCACCGGGTCCCATCATCTCTCCCGACGGGAAGGTGAGGATCGTGTCCAGGGCATCGCCGCGCAGGGATCGAATGACGATAGCGTCCTTTGCGCTGCCAATCGCCTCAGGTTCCCCCAAGGGATCCCATACTGGACGCACCTGCTCGGCAACTTCACCCGAGGTCGCCGACCTGAACGCCATCGTACGTCCTTGGTCGACCTGCCACCTGTAGCTGCCGGAGTATGAGCCGTCAGGACCGTACAGATTCACTCTCTGCAGCCTTCCGTCCGGTACGACAAGGGTGTCCCCCGACCCCACCAAGGCCCCCAGCTCCCGGCAGAGCCAGGTCTCCTGAAGGGGATGACGGTCGAGGCAGACCGGGCAGCGAATCGGTGGCGATCCGGTCTCAGGCCCTCGTGTCGCCAGCCGATTCCTCGGCCAGTCGCCTTGCGGCCGCGTTCAGTGCCTGCTGCAATCGTGGCGACGTCCTCACCGCGACGTAGAAGACGCAGAAAAGAACCAGCGGACCGCCAACAAGCCAGAGCCACGGATTCCACAGGCCCATGGCGACGCCGAGGCCTGCGAGCAGGACCGTCCCTGCTAGCAGCACCTTGCGCCGGATCGGAGTGCCTATCCGGGTTCTTATCAGTACCTCTGAGGCCCTCGCCGCCGCGTGCGGAAGATCGAGCCTCGTGAAGATGGTTTGCGCCTCCGAGGCCTTCTCCTTTGCGCTGCTCCACTCGCCGAGCTGTCCGAGAAGCTCCGTCTGATCCAATAGTGATTCCGCGAGCTCTCTTTCCTTGCCCAGTGCCCGGTGGACCTCGACCTGCTGCTCCAGTAGCTCGATCGCCTCGTCCAGCTCGCCCCGGGCCCGAAGGATCAGCGCCTGGTTGCCCAGCGAGGCGGAAAGCCCCCACTTGTCCCCCAGCTCCCGGCAGAGCCGCTCCTGCTCCTTGTAGAGCGCCATCGCTCCGTCCAGCTCGCCCCGGGCCTGAAGGATCACCCCCTGGTTGCACAGCGATGTGCCGATCCCCTCCTTGTCCCCCAGCTCCCGGCAGAGCCGCTCCTCCTCCTTGTGGAGCGCCATCGCCGCGTCTAGCTCGCCCCGGTCCTTAAGGATCAGCGCCTGGTTGCCCAGCGATCTGGGCAGCCACGCCTTGTACCCCAGCTCCCGGCTAAACCGCTCCACCTCTTTCAGCAGCGCCATGGCCGCGTCGAGTTCGCCCCGGTCCATAAGGACGCCGGCCTGGTTGCCCAGCGAGGAGTGCAGCCCCGCCCTGTCCCCCAGCTCCC
>JBDHGI010000390.1:0-3323 GCA_039589955.1 Gemmatimonadota bacterium
GTGGGTGCATCCCGTGTGGTAGTGGAAGACCTCGCCGGGGGGATACTGCCACGGCAGGTCGATGACGTACTGGACCATGTCGGGCGAGCGGATCCATTCCCCGTACTGACCGCCGCCGTCGAGCTCGTGCCACTCGAGGCCGCATGTCATGGTCAGGAGTTGGCGCACGGTGATCCCTCCCTTGTCGTCGGGAAGGCTGTCCACGACCGGGGGGAGGAAGTCGGCCAGCGTCTGGTCCAGGCTCGTGAGGTCGTCCCGGTCGAGGGCGATGCCGGCGAGGATGGACATGACGGACTTGGTGACGGACCAGACCTGGTACAGCGAATCGGCGGCGGCACCCTGGAAATACTCCTCCGCGATGAGCACGCCGTGGCGTTGCACCAGCAGGCTCCGGATCCCTGGGGTCTCCCGCGCCTGGGCGTAGGCCTGCTCCAGGATCTCGGGGTTGACGTCGTGGGCGAGGGCGTCGGGATAGCGTGATTCCGGTCCCGTGGCGTCCCGCCCGCACGCGCAAGCGGCGAAGGCCCACGCAAGGACGAGGAGGAGACCGCACCGCCGCACCGACGGGGCCATCGTGGCTCCGGGGCCACCGGGTATTGCTCGCGACACGTCCATAGCTCAGAACCGGAAGCGCAAGCCGACCATGGGCAGGATCGGAAGCAGCTCCTCGCTGTAATCGGCGCGCACCGTCTCCACCTGCCCATCGCCGTGGTATATCAGGTAATACTGATACGACCCACGGTTCCTTCGGTCGTAGACGTTGAACAGGTCGACATAGGCCTCGAGAACCCGCGGCCCCAGCGTGAACGTGCGAGTAGCCCTGAAATCGAGTCGGTGGTACGCCGGCAGCCTCTCGGCCCTCAAGGGGCCGAAGGCCCGGGTGAAGAAGGGGTAGCCGTCGGCACGGAGCTCGGCGCCGTAGGTCCACTCCGTCATGGGCCACCCGCTGTGATAGGTCCAGGTCGCCGCCAGGTGCAGCCGGTCGCTGGGCCGGTAGTCCACCTGCAGGTTCACCGCGTGGCGTTGATCCCGCCGTCGCGGCACCCACGGATCGTCGAGGCAGGTGGGTCCGTCGGCGCAGGCTGACGCCTGTGGAATCTCGTCCTCCGCCTTGGACAGGGCATAGCCTGCCGCCCAGTGCCAGGCGCCTCCCGCGCTCCCCTCCGCGAACAGCTCCACGCCTCTCGCCCGCCCCCGTCCGGGATCGATGGCGAGTCGGTCGCCCTGCTGCTCGGGGAAGATGCTGAGCTCCTGCTCCAGCCCGATGAACCGCCGCTGCTGATCCGAGATCCTCCGGTCGTACGCCTCGACGCGTAGCTTCGCGCCGTCCCCGATCCGGTGCTCCAGACCCAGGGCGACGAGATCCGAGCGTTCGGCCGGCGAATAGAGGGTCTGTCCGTCGCCCGCCTGCAGGTCACCGACGCCCTGGGACTGGTAGTACCGCCCCATGCTGGCTTTCAGCGTGGTAGACGGAGTCAGCGAGAGCGAGGCCTGGGCCCGCGGCGCCACGTGTGACTCCCGGGGCAGCGTGCTCCGTTCGTAGCGAGCGCCGACCTCCGCCGTCAGCGGCCCGGCGCGGCCCCGGGCCGCCAGGAAGGCGGCCGACTGATCTCCTTGGGGCCGAATGGCGACATTCACCGTGTCGAGCCGAAGCTGGCCCACACCCTCGCTCGTGAGATACGGCGTGGCGGATCGGGCGAAGTAGTCGTAGTCGGCCCAGGTGCGCAGGGCCTCACCGCCCACACGCAGCATGAGATCCGGCGTCAGCTCGATGTCCACCGCTTCCCGCACACCCAGGACGTCGAAGCTCCGGTCGTCCCGGACTTCGATTCCCTCCGGCGAGCCGACGTTTCCCCAGTCCTCGATCCACCCCTGCCGGGAGCGGCTCAAGCGGCCTGCCTCGACCTGCGTGCGGGTGGAGGTCCTCGGTCCCACCTGCGCGGACCAGGTGATCCAGCCGTAGGTGCTCGTCCAGTCCGACCGGAGGTCTCCACCCTCGACGCCGTCCTGGGCGATGCCTCCCTCCGCCTCGTCCACGTGGACGCGGAAGCGGTCCCCGGCGTGCAGCACGTGGGCTGCGAGGAGCTGACCGGGAGCCGGCTGGAAGGCCACCTTGCCGAATGCATCGCGGAACCGGGGGGAGAGCCGTTCGTCCACCCCGACGAGCCTCATGAGCAGCCCCAGGGAGCCTTCGCGCCCCGAGACGAGCCAGCTCCCCTTGTCCTCCGCGAAGCCACCTTCGCTCACCAGCGAGAGGTGGCTCATGTTCAGGCTCGCCGTGCTGCGGGGCGAGCCGACGGCGGTCCGGGACCGCATGTCCAGGAGGCCTCCCCCTCCGCCGCCCTGCTCCACGCCGAAGCCGCCGGCGCGCAGCTCCACGCCGGACAGGGTCGCCAGGTCCACGATGCCGAACACGCCGTCGAAGTCCTGCAGGTGATACGGCTCATAGAGCTCCATCCCGTCCAGCCGCACCACGACCTCCCGGTCCAGGCTGCCCCGAACGCTCAGCCGGGTGGAGATGTCGTGGGCGGTCACGCCGGCCAGCCGGGTGAGGGACCGGAAGACGTCCTCCCCGACCTGGGGCATGGTCTCGATCTCGTCCCGCGTGATGGTCCTCACCGTTCCGGGCGGAACCGACTCGAGGATCCCGAACGTGCCGGGCGCCACCACGATCTCCGGGAGGGGCACGGGGCGCTGACGAAGCCTGGCCACCACTCTGACGGTGTCACCCGAATCCACCACCACGTCGTCGGCCCACGACTCCCAACCCATGCCGCTCACCTCGAGTCGGTGCCGCCCGGGCGGCACGTTCCGGAGGACGAATCGTCCCGATCCGTCAGCCAGGACGCCCTGCCCCGTCTGGAGCCGGACCGCGACGCTGGCGACGGATCCACCCGTCTCGTCTCCCACGACCCGCCCGGCCACGACCCCTGTCCCGTTGTCGCTCTCCGCGCGTGGCTGGATGAGGACGCGCGATCCGGTGGCCCGGAAGGTCAGGCCCGTATCCCTGAGGAGCACCTCGAGCGCCTGACGGACCGTCCGCGCGCCGCAGTCGCAGGATACCTGCCGCTCGGGAACGAGCTCGGGGCTGTACACCAAGGGGACCGGGGCCCGTTGCTGGAGGAGCCGGAGGGCGTCCACGAGTGGAACGTCCTCGACCTCCAGTCGCGCCGGCCGGTCCAGGATCGTCTGACCCGAGACCCACGACGCAGCCACCAGCCCGTACAGCGTGAGCCCGGCGAGACCGACGGCGATGCGGTGCCAGGCACCGTGCGCCCTCCCACAACCAGCCCGTCCTCGAGTATTCACTGGTCTCCTCCTCC
>JBDHGI010000391.1:0-3296 GCA_039589955.1 Gemmatimonadota bacterium
GCTTCACTCGGCCATCACCCGGCGAACGCCGGCCCTGGAGCCGCCCGGGGGGTGGTATCCGGAGCAGGCCGTCACACCGGAGGAGGCCGTGCGGGCCTACACCACCGGCGCGGCGTACGCGTCGCACCTGGAGGGTCGCACCGGGGTGCTGGCGCCGGGCCGATGGGCCGACGTGACCGTCATGGACGTGGATCCCTTCCAGGTGGGATCGGGGAACGAGCCCGAAGCCCTTCTACGCGGCCGGGTGCTGCTGACGGTGGTGGGGGGAGAGGTCGTCTACGAGGCGGAGGGACGCTAACCCGTCGCTCCGAACCCCCGGAGCACCGGCCCGGCCTCGTCCACCTCGGCCGTGCTGAAGGCGTGCTCGCCGGAGAGCTCGTCCCGCATGAGTCTCACGAACACGCCGCTCAGCGCGAGCATCGCCAGCAGATTCGGGATGGCCGTCGCGGCGACGGCGATGTTGGCCACGACCCACAGGCGGTCCACGTCGGCGATCCCGGCCAGCAGGACGCCGGGAAGGAAGTAGAGCCAGCGTAGCGTCCGGAAGGCACGCGCGCCCACCAGGGTCACGAAGCTCGTCTCGAAGTAGACGTAGAACCCGATCTGCGTGGAGAGGCAGAACGTGGCGATGGCCCCGGACACGATGAGGGACGCCACGGAAGGGGAGAACACTCTGGAGAACGCCGCCAGCACCAGCTCGATGCCGGACGTCCCGCTGGCCATGGCGCCGCTGGACAGGATGGCCAGCGCCGTGAGGGAGCAGATGACGATGGTGTCGAAGAATACCTCGAAGGCGCCCCACACGCCCTGCCGGAAGGGGTGCTCCGTCTGCGCCGTGGCGTGCACCATGGGCGCCGTGCCCATACCCGCCTCGTTCGACAGCATCCCCCGGGACATGCCCTGCTTGATGGCCTCCGCCACCGCGACGCCCGCCGCGCCTCCGGCCCCCGCCGCCGGAGAGAACGCGTGGGCGAAGATGGACTCGAAGACGCCGGGCAGCGCACCGGCGTTGGCCACGATGACGGCCACAGCGCCCCCGATGTAGGCCACGGTCATGAGCGGCACGAGCCGCTCCGAGAAGCGCCCGATGCGTCGAAGCCCGCCCAGCACGACGAGGGCCGTGATCACGGCCATGGCTCCCGTCACCAGGTAAGGGTCGAAGTCGTAGCTGGCCAGCAGAGCCCGGCCCACCGTGTGCGACTGGAGCATCGACGCCGAGAAGACGGCGTTGACCAGCATGCCGACGCTGAAGAGCACCGCCAAGGGCGTCCACCCCAATCCTCGGCGGATGATGGCCTGGGGTCCGCCGCTCAGGCCGCCATCGGGGTGGCGCTCCCGGTAGTAGACGCCCAGGGTGATCTCCGCCGTCTTGGACATCATGCCGAAGAAGGCGAGCACCCACATCCAGAAGATGGCTCCGGCCCCACCCACGGAGAGCGCCGTGGCCACGCCCGCCATGTTGCCCATGCCCACCGTCCCGGCCAGGGAGGTCGCGGCCGCCTGAAAGGGCGTCATGCGCCGGCCTTCGATCCGGGGCCTCCTCCGGATCACGCGTCCGACGGTATGGGTCAGGACGTAGCGAGCACCCTTGAGCTGAAAGAAGCCGGAGAGCACCGTGAACAGAACCGCCACGCCCGCCAGGAAGCCCATGGTCCAAGGGCCCCAGAGGTAGGCGTCGATGACGCTCAGGGCTTCGAGAAAGGCGTCGTACATCTTGCGTCGCGGGGGAGTCGAGGGAGCCGCATGTTAGGGTCCGGCCCGGTGTTCTCGATAGGTCGAGCTCCCCACTCGAGGGCGGAGCCGCTCTCCGGCAGGGCCGGCACCCCGTGCGTCCTCGGCCTCCGGCGTGCAGGTTCCCTCCATGAGCGCTCACGTCGTAGCCGCGTACACCATTGGCCAGACTCCGCGCCCGGATCTCACGGCGGTTCTGACCACCCGGCTTCCTACCGTCGGCATCGAGGTGGTGGGAGCGCTGGACGGACTCGAACGGGCGGACATCCCGCCGTGCCGACGGAGGAGCTATCCCCTGGAGACCAGGCTGCGCGACGGAACGCGGATCGTGGTGGAGGCGGCCTTCGTCGAGCCACTCCTCCGGAAGAAGGTGGAGGACCTGGATCCTCGGGTGTCCGCCCACCTGATCCTGTGCGCCGGCCCGTTCCCCGGCCTCGCGGCCCCGCCGCCTCCGGGCTCGACGAGGCCCTCCAAGCCACTGGTTCTCCCCTTCGCCGCGGCGCTCGAGGAGCTCACGGCACGTGGGCTCCGCCGCCTGGACGTGGTGGTCCCCTTCTCCGGTCAGGCGGCCCCGGCAGCCGACAAGTGGGGCGCCGCCGGGTTCGCGTGCCGGGTCCATGCCCTGACCGAGAAGCCGGGCCACCGCTCGCCGGCGGAGTGGATCTCGGGGCTCGTGGCGCGGACCCGTGCCCAGGCCGTGGTCTTCGACTACGTTGGCCTTCCCGCGGACTTCCTGGACGAAGTTGCCGCCGAGATCGATCTGCCGGTGATCGACCTGGGCCGACTCGCCCTGGACAGGCTGGAAGCGGCCCTCGACACGCCGTGAGGCCCATGAGGTGAGCGACGACACGAGGCACGACCTGGTCATCCACGGCGACATCGCCCTTCCCGATGGCGAGCCCCTCGAGGGAGGATGGATGGGCGTCTCGGGCGGCCGCATTTCCGGAATCTCGGCGGAGCCCCTCCGAGGAGAGCGGATCCTCGACGTGTCGGAGCACCTGGTGTTTCCGGGCTTCGTGGACGCCCACGTCCACACCCGCTCCAGCGTGGACGAGGGCATCACGGCCACGACCCGGGCCGCCGCGGCGGGCGGCACCACCACCGTCATCGACATGCCGTTCGACAAGCCCGACCGACCGGTGAACGGCCGGGGGCGCTTCGAGGCCAAGGTGGCGGACGTGAACGCGGAGGCGGTGGTGGACGTGGCGCTCTACGGCACCATTCCGCCGGAGGGCGACCTGGGGGTCATCGCGGACATGGCCGAGGCCGGCGCCGTGGGCTTCAAGGTATCCACCATCGAGGTCGATCCGGTGCGCTTCCCCCGCATCCCCGACGGAAGGCTCTACGAGGCCTTCCGGGAGATCGCGAAGACGGGCCGCCCGGTGGCGGCCCATCAGGAGAACCAGGAGATCGTCTACAGCCAGGCCGAAGCGTTCCGGGCGCGGGGAGCCGTCGCTCCCATGGACCACGCGCTGAGCCGTCCGCCGGTGGCCGAAGCGGAAGCCGCCGGCCGGCTGCTGGAGCTGGCCTACTGGACCGGCGCCCACCTCCACATGGTCCACGGG
>JBDHGI010000392.1:0-5995 GCA_039589955.1 Gemmatimonadota bacterium
CGGAAGGGTCACGGCCGTGGCCGCACTGGCGGCATGGGTCCCCGCGCGGCGAGCGGCGCGGGTCGATCCAGTTGAGTCGCTCAGAGCGGAGTGAGCTCTTCTCGCCGCACCCGGCCAGAGTCCGCCGACAGCGGCGTCGGCGTCCACATGGGACGCCAACGCGCCGGCTCACCGAAGCTGGGTTACCGCCGACTGGGAGACGGCCAGGGCCACTCGTGCGGACTGGTAAATCGCATGCGCGTCCACGAGCTCCGTGCGTGCGGCATTGAGCGCGAGCAGTGCGGTGATCACGTCCGCATTGCCAGCGACCCCCTGGATGAAGCGACGCCGCGCCTGCTCTTGCTCCTGCTCCGCAAGGGCGAGCCGCTGCCGCGAGGCTCCGAGCTGCTCGGCCGCCGACGCCAGGTCGAGCTGTGCCAGTCTGACTTCGAGCACTACCTGCCGCTCCAGGTCGCGGCGGAGAGTCTCCAACTCGCGAACCGCAGACCGCTGCTCCGCAACTCGACCCTCGCGGCGCAGACCGTCGAATAGCGGAACCGATACCCGCAGCCCCCACGAGTACGTCCGCAACATTCGCGCCGTGTTCGGTCCTGTCCCTCCCAGGTCCGCGACGAAGGACAGGGAAGGGAGACGCTCCCTTCTCACTGCCCTGAGCCGACGTGTGGCGATGTCGACCCGTGCGTCCACCGCATGTAGCTCGGGCCTGGCCGCGAGCGCCCGCTCGATCGCGTCGGCCACGCCCGGGACGTGGTGGTCCATGGGCATCTGGAGCAGCGAATCCGTGAGCAGGAGAGGGGCGTCGGCGGCCATGCCGAGCGCCCTGCGGAGCCCCTGACGTGTGCGCTCCCTCTCCGTGCGGGCCTCGATCAACTGAGCCCTGGTGGCCGCCACCTGTGCGCGGGCACGGGTCACGTCGAGATCGATGCCCATGCCCGCCTCCCGTTGCCCGAGTGCGATGCCCACGAGATCCTCAGCCAGCGCGGAGTCGGCGTGGCGGGCCGACAGCCGCGCGTCGGCCCTCAGGGCCTGGATGTACAGCGTCGCCGCGGTGGCCGCCGCCATCTCGGATGCCTGGTCGGCGTCGGCAACCGCGGCGGCGACCGCGGCCCGCTCGGCCGCGACGCGGCCGAATGCGGCGAGGTCGACCAGCGTCTGCCGTATCTCCGCCCTCGCGTCCCGAACCCGTACCGGGCCCAGCAGCTCGCCATCGGGATCGAACCACCCGGCGCCGGTGCCCGGGTCGGTTGGCGAAAGCCCGAAGCTGGCGCTGTTCATGGTGCTCGCCCCGAGGCTGAGTCCAGCCGTGATGGTCGGGAGCAGCTCGGCGCGCTGCTGCCGCAGCCTTGCCTCGGCCCCGCCCACACGGTACCGGGCCACCTCGGAAGTCGCGCTTCGTTCCGCGGCGCAGCGGGCTGCGTCACCGAGGGTGAGGCTTGTCGGCTCCTGGGCGGAGGAAGATGTGGGGAGGAGCGCGAGCAGGAGCACGAGGCTCGCGATCCACCATTTCCCGCCCCCGCGCCCGCTGCCGACTCGGGCTCCCCGGACGATCACGCGCGCGTACCGGAAGCCGAACCAGGCGGCGAACATGCTCGCAACAAAGGTCAGGACGGCGACGGTCTCGTACACGATGCCCAGGTCTGGCGACACGATGAGTGGCTCCAGCGCTGGGGGAAGGGTCCCTTCGTGATGCGCGCGCGCCGCCAACTTGACCGCGTGGTTCCACAGGCCGTTCCAGATGCCAGGTCCACCGATGATGAACAGGTTCAACAGCCCGTAGAGCACGAATGCCCAACGGAGGTGTCCCCGACTGTAGAGCCGGTGAAGTAAGTAGAGGAACGCGACGATGGTAGCTCCCACCGCATACGGCACGGCGGACGCGAACTCGTAGGCGTGGGTGATCGAGGAGAGCATCACGGTCGCGGATATGCCACATAGCGAGAGCCACGCGTCCCTGGGGACGCCGTCGGCTCGAGGCGAGGAAGTCATCGGTTATCCTTTCTCTCGTTGGTACGCGCCGTCTGTCCCCAAACACGTTGTCCGGGAACCACGGGCGCCGTTGACGGGATCTCTACAAACACCTCACGGACGCGCACGTCGGCTCGGGCGGTGGGCGACTCGATGGGCAACGCCCTCCGCCCCATGCGGGGCGCGACGCGCACGATCGTGCCCCCGGCGAGGCGCTCACCGCCGTCTGACACCACGATGCACGCCACGCCGACCCGTACGTCCGGTGCATCGATCTCATCTACCTCCAGCCGTACCTGCAGACGGCTCAGGTCCCCCAACACCATCAGCGGTTCCGATCCCGGCGCGAAGAACTCTCCGGCGTGGAAGCGACTCAGTAGGAGCGTTCCCGGGCGTGGAGCGGTGACCCGCCGCCGGGCCGCGTCGGCCTCGGCCAGCTGCAGCCGGGCCCGGGCGGCCTCCAGCCGCGCCCGGGCTGCCTCGCGATCCTCCTCCGTCGCACCCCGGAGCATCTCCTCCAATCGCGCAGAGGCGCGCTCCGCCGCTGCGGCCTGTGCGAGCGCCTCGGCCACCGCGCGCTCGGCTTCGTTGTCCGGCACCGTGCCCTCAGCGTGGAGCCGTCGCGTCCGGGAGGCAGCAGTCTGCGCGTACTCTGCGCGCGCCCGGGCCCCGTCGTGCTCAGCCTTCGCCTGCCGTAGCTCTTCGGCGGTTGCGCCGCGCTCCATCCTGAGCAGGTCCGCCTCAGCCTCGGCCACCAGTGCCGTCGCCAGCTCCACCGAGTGGCGCTGAGCCCCGTCCTCGAGGACCGCGAGCAGCTGCCCCTCCTGAACGAGCTCGCCCTCCTCTACCAGGATGGCCGCGATCCACCCGGGCTCCTTGGCCGAGAGGCCCACCTGCCCCCCCCAGGGCTCCACGATCCCGGGAGCGACGACGCTGGCGCCTCCGTGGCTGTCCAATTCGGGCGCGGCCTCAGCGTCAATCGCCGCGGCGAGTGGGCGCGACGGCCCTTCCTCGCGCCGCTCCACGCGCGGCTTTCCGTGGAGGCCGCAGCCCGTGAGCGGCACCACCAGAAGGGCCGCCACCGCAATGTTCTTGATCCAGTGTTTCGACTTCATGGGATTTCTCCCCAGCTTTGAGTGGTCGTTCCTGTCGAGATCGCCAGGGGAGGCGCGGACTCGAGCGCGTCACCTGGGAGGACTCGTCCGTCCACCACGTGGAAGAGACGGTCGGCAATGGGCAGCACCCGGTCGTCGTGGGTTACGATGACCACGGCCCTCCCTTCGCCGCTGGCGAGCTCCCGAAGGGTCGAGAGAATGCGGGCATCGTTGACCAGGGCACGGGCCACGGCCACGCGCTGCTGCTGTCCCCCGGACAGCAGCCTCGGGGTGGCGCCGCACTTGTTGGCCATCCCCACGAGCTCGAGGGCCCGCTCGGCCCTGGCCGTGCGCTCGCGCGCCGGTACGCCGCCGAGGAGCAGGGGCACCGCGACGTTCTGCGCCGCGGATAGGCTCGGCAGAAGGTTGAACTGCTGGAAGACGAAGCCCACGCGGTCCCGGCGCAGCGCGGCGAGCTCGTCCGGCGTGGCCGCCGAGACGCTGCGGCCGGCCACCCGCACGTCCCCCTCGGTGGGGGTCAGGACCAGCCCGAGCAAGCTGAGCAGCGTCGTCTTGCCACTCCCGGACGGGCCCATGAGAACCGTCACTTCGCCGCGGTGGATCCGGATGTCCGTGGGCTGGAGTACGCGAACCGCCAGCTCTCCCCGCCCGAAGACCTTGCCGATACCCCGGCCTTCCAGCGCCACCGTGCTCGATTGCGATGACATGGTTACCTCACGCGCGGAAGACGATGGCGGGATCGAATCGGAGCACGCGTCCCAGGGCGGCGAGCGACGCCAGAGTACACGACACGAGAGCTGCCGCCGCTACACCAGCGACCAAACCGGGAGGAGCCACCATGTTGAGCTCGGTGACGTGCGCGCGGACCCCGAAGAAGCTGGCCATGCCGAGCGCGTACCCGGCCCACCAGAAGTTCCAGGCCTGGAGCAACAGGAGCTGCACGATCTGAGTGCGTTTCGCACCGATGGCCTTGAGCGTGCCGTAGTCGCGTGCGCGGTCAACGGCGGTCGAGTACAACGTCACCGCCACGATCGCCGCACCCACCAGCGCCGCGATGGCCGTTCCCATTCCGAACAGCACACCGACCGGTGTGCGCACGAGGAAGTAGCGCACCTCCAGGTCACGCATCTCCGCGCGCGTGCTCACCAGGGCGTCTGGGATCCGAGCTTGGAGCCGCTCCTTCACTTCCTGCACGGGCACGCCGGGGGCGAGACCGACCGCGATGAACGTGACCCGGTCCTGCGGGAAGCCGCTCAGGGCACGTGCGTCGTCGATGTTCGCGAACACGTAGTAGAAAGGACTGTGCGGGTCGACGCCCTCGAAGAAGCCCGCCACGACGCTGGCGCGTCCGTTGATCTCGATCCGGTCTCCGGGTAGCGCATCGGCGAAGGCGGGCCGGTCGTTCCAATTGAGGAGGATCCGCCCCGAGGCACGGAGCGACTCCATCGTCGTGCCCGGTCCGAGGGTCCGAGGCAGACCCGCGTAGCGCGGAGGCTCGACACCGAGGACCTTGACGTTCTCCTGCACGCCGTCAGGCCGGGTGACCTTCCCCATGCCCTGTACCACCGGCGCCGCCCATGACACCCCTGCCGTACCCGCCGCGGCGCCCACCTTGCTAGCCGGGAGTGTGCCGGTCGCGTCGGTGCTTTCCGTGGCGAGCGACGTGATCCAGATGTCCACTCCGGAGGAGTCGACGAAGGACGTGACGCGGCCGATGATGCCGAGCAGGATGGAGACCTGCTGGGCCATGAGGAACACGGAGACGACCACCCCCAGGAGCGTGCCCAGGCTCTTGAACGGGGAGTCGAAGAGCATGCGCAGAGCGAGCGAGGCGAGGCCCGGTAACCCACCCATGTTGACTTTCTTCGGGCCACCGGGGTCCGTCCCCGTCGTGTTCCCTCCCTTCGCCACGCGGGCGTCATCCTGTTCGTCCATCTTTCCCCTCCGGCGCCGCCGCTGAGGCGGGCATCTTGTTCGATTAGGAACAGTATGTTCAATACTTGACATGCAGTACAGTATCGGACAATTTATCCGTGTCTGGAAGGGGTCATGACCGACAGGAGGCGCGGGTTCGTTCAGTTCTGAACGGTCACCCACGATCCGTCCTGTTCGGGACTCCGCTGGGGATTCCGTTCGACGACGAGGCCGCAATGACCGCGGGACCGAAGAAGAGGGGTCCGGACCGACGGGTGCTGAGGACCCGCAGGATGCTCCAGGAAGCGCTGACCGAGATGATGACCGAGAAGGGGTACGAGTCCACGACCGTCCAGGACATCATCGATCGCGCGAACGTCGGCCGATCGACCTTCTACGCGCACTTCGCCGACAAGGACACGCTGCTGAGCAGCGCAATTGAGGATCTGCGCAGCGAGCTCGTTCAGGAGCAGCAGCGGGCGCTGGACGGTCCCGGAGGTCCCGACGTGAGGGGGTTGGGCTTCAGCCTACCCATGCTGGAACACGCACAGGGGCAAGTTCAGCTGTGGGAGGCGATCGTCGGCAGGGAGAGCGGCGCGGTAGTGCTGCAGCGTCTGCACCGCATCTTCGTGGAGCTGGCCGAGATCGACCTGCGTGCCCTGGGCTTCGAAGGGCCCGTGGAACAGCGCGATCTGGCAGCCCAGTTCGTGGCGAGCGCCTTCACGGGAGTGCTGCGGTGGTGGCTCGACGGCGGCGCAACGTTGGTGCCTCTGGAGGTCGACGCCATCGTGCGGCGCCTGGTCATGAGAGGGCTCGGAACGGAGCTCGGACTAAAGGTCGAAGCCTCCTACAGTCGGCCCTAGTCTCGAGGGAGCAGCCGAGCTCCGAAGGTCTTAGCGGCGCAGTCGCGCGGCTCTCTGGAGGGGATCGCCGTCGGGCACAAGGATCGACTGAGACGATCGAGGCTGAGAGGAAGCCGCATGGTAAAGTTCGCGTTCTTC
>JBDHGI010000393.1:0-3253 GCA_039589955.1 Gemmatimonadota bacterium
TCCTTGAGCGGAGGCGGTCCCGGGCGGGCCTCCGAGAGGCTCACTCTGCTGGATCGGTCCGGTGAACTTCTCGGGGGGTACGGGGCGGTTCGAGAACGCGACCGGTTGGTACGAGCTCTATGGTGAAAACGCGCTTGGGGGAGGGGCGTTCACGTTGACAGGGAAGATCTCTTCGGTGGGTTCCAGCAAATAGGATCCGGGGCTCTGCTTCTTGGGGCGGCTCACTCCGGTGGGCCGCCTACGGATAGGAACTTCAGAGGGCCTTGCTTGGCAGTAGGCGGCTGAGCCTACTCGGTCTTCAACGCCTTCATGGGATCCACCCCTGCCGCACGCCGGGCAGGCAGGTACACTGCGACGGCCGCAACCCCCACCAGGATGAGCGGCACCCCGACGAACGCCACCGGATCCAGTGAGCTGACGTTGTAGAGCAGGCTCTTCACCAGCCGCGAGGCTCCGGCGGCTCCGGCCAGCCCAAGGACCGTTCCGAGGAGCGCCAGCCTCATGCCCTCGCCCAGGACCTGTCTCAGCACCGTGGCTTTGTCGGCGCCCAAGGCCACACGGATGCCGAGCTCCCGCTTCCGCTGCGCCACGGAGTAGGCCATGACGCCGTAGATCCCGACGGCTGCCAACGCGAGGCCCAGGACGCCGAAGAGGCCCAGGACCGATCCGCCCAGGCGGGCCGGCATGAGTGCGATCCCCATGTGATCTTCCATCGTGCGGACGTCGAAGACCGGCATGTCGGGGTCGGCGCTATGGACGATCCTCCGGATGCTCTGCAGAACCGGGGCGGGATTGGTGGAGGTCCGCGCCACGAGCGTCACGCCCGTGGCAAAGAGCTCCCGGTTGGGGAGCCACATGAACTCCGCCGGCTCCTCGCCCAGCGTGCGGTATTTGCCGGTCTCCATGACGCCGATGACCTCGCGGTCCGTACCGGCGGTGTGGACGACCTTCCCCAGGGCGGACTCGCCGGGCCAGAAGCGGTCGGCGAAGCGCCGGTTCACGATGACCACGGGAGGGCCCGCGTCGTCGTCTTGGCGGGTGAAGGTGCGCCCGGCCAGCAGGTCGGTGCCCATGGCCTCGAGATAACCCTCGCTCACCTGGTGGTACATGATGCTCCGGCGCTCGCCCTCGGTGAACTCGTATCCGGGGATCGACACGCTCTGGTCACTCCCGCCCAGACCCAGCGGTGCCTGGTCCGTGAGCCCCACCGCTCTCACCTCGGGAAGGGCCTGCGCTTCCTCGAGGATGCGGTCGAAGAACACCCGGGAGCGCGCCTCGTCGTATCCCTGTAGCCCGGGGTCGAAGGACGCCATGACCAGCCCGGCGGGGTCGTCGAAGCCGGGATCGATCTGGGTGGCACCTTGCAGGCTACGGATGAAGAGGCCCGAGCTGACGAGTAGCAGGAGGGACAGCGCCATCTGGAGCACCACGAGTGTGCTGCTGACCCGCGAGCGCGAGCGAACGCCGCCGTAATCGCCTTTCACCGCCGAGACCGTGTCGAGCTTCGCCGCCTGGAGGGCAGGCGCCAGCCCGAAGAGGAACCCGGCGCCGAGGGAGACCACAACCGTGTACAGAAGAACTGAGGGGTCGAGCACCAGGCCGAAGTCCCACGGTCCGTCCATGGGCGGCCGCACGTTTCCCAAGACGTGGATGGTCACCCGGGCCAGCCCGATGCCCGCCGCGCCGGCGAGGACGCTGAAGATCACGCTCTCCGTGAGGAGCTGCTGGAAGATGCGCCTGCCTCCGGCCCCGAGGCTCAGGCGGATCCCCATCTCGCGGCGGCGCTCCCGGGCCCTGGCGAGGAACAGATTCGCCACGTTCACGCAGGCGATGAGGAGGAGCAGGGCCACGACCGCCATCATGACGGCGCTCATCCCCACCTGGGCGTTCCGGTACAGGGGATGGATCCCGACCTCGGTCTGAAGGGCCAGCGTGTGTCCGAGCTGGGTGTCGTAGCTGTCGGGGTGCTCCTCCCGGAGTTGCGCCAAGAGGGCGTCCAGATGCTCCTCGGCCCCTGCCATCGTGGCGCCTTCCCGGAGGCGTCCGATGGCGTTCATCCAGTTGCTCCCGCGGGCCTCGAGGAGGTCGTACCCGGGCTGGATCTCCCGCTGCATCATGATGGGCACGTACAGGGGGATGTCGGCGAAGTTGTACGGTCCCCTGAAGCCCGACGGAGCGACGCCCACGACCTCGAACGTGTGTCCGTTCAGGGTGAGGGTACGGCCCACGATGTCCGGGCTTCCCCCGAACCGGGTGAGCCAGAAGCCGTGCCCGAGGACGACGACGGGATGGGCACCCGGACCGACGTCCTCCTCCCCGGGGATGAAGCTCCGCCCCAGAACGGGCGTCACACCGTAGGTCTGGAAGAAGTTGGCGCTGACCAGCAGGCCCAGGACGCGCGCGCTGCGGCCGTCCACGGAGAGGGACATGGGCGCGAAGTAGTGCGCGGCGACGCTCTCGAAGACGTCCGACGTCCGGTCCCGGATGTCCTTGTAATGGGGGATGGACACCGAGCCATAGTCCATGCCCGGCCACTTCCGGTAGATCTGAACCAGCTGCTCGGGGTGCGAGACTCCGCCCAGGGGCCGCAGCAGGATGCTACGCACCGCCGAGAAGGTCGCGGCATTGAGACCGATGCCAAGCGCCAATGTCATCACGGCTGCTACCGTGAACACGGGGCTCTTCACCAGCATGCGCACGCTGTACCGGATATCCCGGAGTATGTCGCTCATCACGTCCACCCATCTGCCCTTGCGGTCGGCGTCCCTTGCCATGGGAACCGAGGTCACGAAGTCACGGAGGAGGAACAGCACCAGGCGGATGCCCCCCACCGTGCCAGAGAATCGAGGCTCGTTGCGACGGTCGTCGAACGCCTGCAGAAGATCCGCCTCGTATCGCTCCCGGAACTCGCGCGGATAGGCTGCGATCAATCTGGCGTAAACGGACCGGATGCGGTCCCTGCGCCCCGGATCTCCACGGCCGCTCATATCTCGAGCCGTGCGTGGGCCACGGTGAGCGTTCTGGACAGTCGCTCCGACTCCGCCCGGAGTGCCGCGCCGCCGAGCGGGGTCATGCGGTAGTATCGACGCCGGCCGGCATGCCGGCCGTCCTCACCCGGGTTCTCCGTCTCCTCGATGAGGCCGGCCTCCTGCATGCGCTGCAGTGATCCGTAGAGCGTTCCTGGCCCCAGGATCAAGTACCCTCCGGTGTGCTCCTCTACCTCCTGTGCGACTGCGTATCCGTGTCTGGGGCC
>JBDHGI010000394.1:0-3253 GCA_039589955.1 Gemmatimonadota bacterium
GCGCCCAAGCACGTGCAGCAATTCCAGAAGGAAGGGCACCTGCGCTGGGATTCGCTGGGCGAGTACATGGCTCTGGCCGCTTCGCTCCAGCATCTGGGCGAGAGCTTCGACAACGCCGCCGCCAGGGTCCTCGGAGACGCCCTGGACACGGCCACGGCCCACTACCTGCACAACGCGCGCGCGCCCTCCCGAAAGGTGCACGAGCTCGACAACCGGGGAAGCACCTACTATCTGACTCTCTACTGGGCGCAGGCCCTGGCGGCGCAGGACGCCGACCCCGCGTTGGCCCGGAAGTTCACACCGGTGGCAGCCGCTCTCGCTGGTAGCGAGCGGTCCATCCTCGACGAGCTGAACGGCGCCCAGGGCCCGCCTCAGGACCTCGGTGGCTACTACATGCCCGATCCGGAGCTGGCCGGCTCCGCCATGCGGCCCAGCGGCACCCTCAACGGCATCATCGAGGGGGTGTAGGAGCCCCGGGCGAGGATCCGGAAGGGGCGCCCGCGCCTCAATGGAAGAACACGTAGGCGATGAAGATGGCGGCGAGGATGCCGGCGCCGTCGGCGATGAGACCGCACGTCACGGCGTGGCGCGTCTTGCGGATTGACACCGACCCGAAATAGAGCGCGATGATGTAGAACGTCGTGTCGGTGGCGCCCTGGAACGTGCTGGCGAGCCGGCCCACGAAGGAGTCCGCTCCGTGGGTGGCCATGGCGTCCACCATCATCCCACGTGCGCCGCTTCCGCTGAGGGGCTTCATCAAAGCCGTCGGGAGCGCCTCGATGAAGTCCGTGTTCATGCCCAGGGCCGAGAATCCCCGCCCCACGCCGGCCACGAGGATATCCATCGTGCCCGAGGCGCGGAACACGCCGATGGCCACGAGGATGGCCACCAGGTACGGGATGATCTTGACCACCACGGGGAAGCCCTCCTTGGCACCCTCGATGAACGCCTCGTAGACGTTGACCTTGCGGAGGGCCGCCATGGCGATGAAGAGGGCGATGATCCCGAAGAGCATGACATTGGCGACCAGGTTCGACACCACCTCCACCTGGTCCTGGGGCAGGCGGGAGAAGTAGTACAGCAGGGCGGCGATGACCGCCGTCAGCCCGCCGAGATAGGTCACGATCACGCGGTCCAGGAGGTTGATCCGCTGGACCACGCCCACGGCGATCAACCCGGCGATGGTGGAGAAGAACGTGGTGAGGAGGATCGGCAGGAAGATGTCCGAGGGGTTCGCGGCCCCCATCTGGGCCCGGTACACCATGATGCTGATGGGGATGAGCGTCAGTCCCGAGGTGTTGAGCACCAGGAACATGATCTGGGCGTTGGACGCGGTATCCTCCTCGGGATTGAGCTCCTGGAGCTCCTGCATGGCCTTGAGGCCGAGGGGCGTAGCGGCATTGTCCAGGCCCAGCATGTTGGCCGCGAAGTTCATGATCATGGACCCGTGGACCGGGTGGTCCCGGGGAATCTCCGGGAACAGGCGGTGGAAGAAGGGCCGCACGACCCGGGCCAACGCCGCCACCACGCCGCCCTTCTCCCCCACGCGCATGAGTCCGAGCCAGAGGGTGAGCACGCCGGTGAGGCCCAGGGAGATCTCGAAGCCCAGCGCCGCCATCTCGAAGGTGCTGTTCACCATCGCCGTGAAGATCTCGGTATCCTGGAACACGAGAAGCTTCACCGCGGCCACCCCGAAGGCGACCAGGAAGAACCCGATCCAGATGACGTTGAGGGCCATGACGTGCTCCGGGGGTAGGGGTGGGGCGCGCCCCTACATGCTTCGTGTGAGCAGGTCCACGAGCACGGGAACGTGCTCACGCACGGCCGCGTCGGGGTGGATGAGGGGAAACTCGTAGGTGATGACCGGCACGTTCTGCTCGGCGCCCCAGGTTCCGAAGGAGCCCGGGGTCGGATAGCCGACGTCCGGAACCAGGGGCATCCCGGTCCGCTCAGCCAACCACCGGCCCAACGGCGTGTCGCCAGGGTCGTCGATGCACCCCAGCGGCGCGTGCAGCGCCACCACCGCTTCCGGCCGCAGCTCGCGGACCAGGCTCACGAGCGCCTGGGTCTCGGGCTCGGATCCCGGAGCGGCTCCGGGGCTGAGCGACACGTCGCGTGGGTCATCCAGCGTCTCCCGGTGCATTACCCGGTCGGGGCGCCAATCCGCCGTGGGGAAGTTCCGATTCAGCTCTACCCCCCGGGCGTTTCCCCGAGTGCCCCGGATGAGGCCGTCGGGGTTGGCCGCGAGGACCACGGCGCAACGGGGTGGCGGGGTCCGGAGGTGGCGGAGCGCGTGGGAGAGCGCGGCCGTCGTCTCGCCCTCGTTCCCGTGGATGGCGGCGAAGACCAGCAGGCGACAGTCCCCGTCGGGCTTCCACACCTCCAGCGGGAGCCCGAGAAGCGATCGTCCGTAGACGTCCGGCGCCCAGCCGAGGGTGCCGCGCTCATGGCGCGCTCGCAGCTTCATCCGTCCCACCTGGCCGTGTTGATGACGAATCGCTCGTGGATCTCCTCCAAGTGCCGGAGCACCGCGTCCTTCAAGGCGAGATCCGACCCGGCGATGGTGTCCCGGAGCCGATCCAAGGTGAGGTGCTCCTCGAACGCGGAGGCGACGGGGCCGTGACTCAGGTGCCAGCGTTCAGGGGCCACGCCCCCGCGATCCCGGTCGTAGGGTCGGAAGAACCCGTGAGCGTCCCCCGCCGCGATCCGGCGGTCCAGCCAGGCGTGGAGGGGTGCGAACATCCCCCCGGGCTCCACCTCTTCCGGGATCAGCTCGACCTCGTAGCCCGGCGGGCGTGCGGTCTCGTCGTAGATGTCCAGGTCCGTGCCCCAATGATGACGCGACGCACCGGGCAAGGCCGACCACCGCAGGATCGCGAAGACCAGCTCGCGCTCGCTCAGGGATCGGATATCCAAGGCAACGGCGGCGGAGTCGAGGACCGGCAACTCTCCGGATGCCTTGCGGTTCCAGATGGAGGCCTGGCGCTCGAAGTCCCGGAAGCCGCTGAGGATCCGCAGGTCGAACCCGGCTCGCGCGGCGCCCTCCCTGAGGGCGACGAACGGTGTCACCACCTTCGCGTGGACCCGAGCCCCGAGCCCCCCGGCTTCGGCGGGTGAGCAGAGGTGGCTCTCTGTCTGACCGGTGAGGGACGCAAGGTCGAGCATCGGCATGATGGGGAGCAACTTGGCGCCTCCGGAGACGGGGCGGAAGGGATGGTCCGGACTGTCGGGCAACTCCCCACGAAGGGTAAGG
>JBDHGI010000395.1:0-3204 GCA_039589955.1 Gemmatimonadota bacterium
CCTGGAGGGGGCCATCGACCTCTTCTACTCGGACACCTGCTTCCTCGACGCGCTGGCCCTGGTGGTGGCCCGTCACGGGCGCCTGGTGGTGGAGGCTTACACGCGTGACGAGTCCGACCGCGCGAGGAAGCGGAACATCCAGTCGGCGACCAAGAGCGTGACGTCGCTGGTGTTCGGGATCGCCCGTGACCACGGCTACTTCGACGACCTGGATCAGCCGCTCGCCGCGTCACTCTCGGAGAGCTACGCCTGGGACCAGGAAAAGCGCGACATCACGCTGCGCCACCTGCTCACCATGACGTCGGGCATCGCCTTCGACGACGACGACTTCACCGTGGAGATCCTGATCGACCGGCCACCGGATCCGGTGGCCCACATCCTGCAAAAGCGCATGTACGCGGAGCCGGGCGACTCCTTCTACTACAGGGACGCCGATCCCCACCTCCTGAGTGCCGCCGTGTCGCACGTCACGGGCGAGACCGTGGAGGAGATCGCCCGCCGGGAGCTCTTCGAGCCCCTGGGCATCACGGACGTCCACTGGGAAGCCGACGGTACGGGGACGACCATGGGTCCTTTCGGCCTCTTCCTCCGACCCCGGGATCGGGCCAAGCTGGGCGAGCTCGTGCTTCGCCGGGGACGCTGGGGTGCCCGACAGCTAGTGTCCGAGGCGTGGATCGACGAGTCCACGTCGGCCCAGGTCATGGCCGACGATCCCCCGACTCCCTATGGGTTCTACTGGTGGATCGTTCCGGAGCTGGACGCGTTCACCGCCCTCGGCCACGGGGGCAACTACATCTTCGTCGCGCCCGAGCCGGAGCTGGTGATCGTGCTGGAGTCGCTTCCCCACGCGAACGCCGACGCGGGCGCGCCCCTGGACCGGTTCCTCCGTCTGGCACGGCTCATCGTCTCGGCCGCGAGGTGAAGCCCACGAAGCCGGCTGTGATCTACTGGGGGATGATCCTCCTCCTGGCAGCGTGCTCGGCCCTCCTCGCCGCCTTTCCCACGGTGACCCTGTTGCTGCCCGCAGAAACGCAAACGCCGGCGCCACCTCTCCTGATGGTCCCGGCGACCTTCGCCCTCATCGTCGTGGTCTACGGAGGCCTGGGACACGTGGGGCTCCGGCTGAGCGACCGGCTCGGGTTCGCCGGGATCTGGGACCCCAAGGTGGGCCAGGCGCAGCGTTTTGGCATTCCAGCGGCGGCCGGGCTGGGTCTGAGCATCTTCTTCGTGGTTGGCGATGTGGCCCTGGCTCCGTTGCACGGCCTGGGCAGGTTCCCCCATCCCCCGTTCCCCTTCTCCGTCGGCGCTTCCCTCACGGCGGGCATCGGCGAAGAGGTGCTCTTCCGCCTGTTCTTCATCAGCTTCTGGGTCTGGCTCATCTCCGGTGTCCTTCTCAAGGGAAGGCGACGGCAGGGAGTCTTCGTCGGGGTGACGGCGGCTTCGGCGTTGCTGTTCACGGTGGCGCACTTCCCGGCGGTCATGCTGCTCCTGGGCCTGGGTTCGGTGGACGCCATCCCTCCACTCTTCGCGGCCGAGATGCTCCTCCTGAACGGTGCGTTGGCCGTGCTGGCGGCGGTCTTCCTTCAGAAATGGGGCATCCTGGCGGCCGCCGGCCTCCACTTCTGGACCGACGTCGGATGGCACGTGGTCTGGGGATCGCTCGGAGGTGGGTGAGCCGCGGGCACCGGTGGCGTAAGATGGGGTGAGGCACGGGGATGGATACGATCGTCCTAGGTCATGTCGCCGAAACGCGAAACGGACGACACAGTTCCTCGACGTGTCGTCGCTGGTGTCGTAAAGTCCAGAATAATCTTGCAATTACGGCACGCACTGCCGAATATACAGCCATGATACACCGCTCAGCGATGGCAGCGCTCCAGAGCTCCCTGAGGTCCTTTCCGGTCGTTGCCCTGCTTGGCCCCCGGCAGGTTGGCAAGACCACGCTGGCGCTCACCCTGGCGGAGGACGCGCCCGGTGAAGTCACGTATCTGGATCTGGAGTCCCCATCCCACCGGGCACGGCTTGCCGACCCCGAGGCGTATCTGGAGAGTCAGTCCGGACACCTCGTGATCCTCGACGAGGTCCATCGCGTGCCCGAGCTGTTCTCGGTACTGCGCGGGATCGTGGATCTGCGGCGGCGGGCCGGTGCTCGTGCCGGACATTTCCTCGTCCTGGGCTCGGCGTCCGTGGAGCTGCTCCGTCAGTCCTCGGAGTCGCTCGCCGGACGTATCACATTCGTCGAGCTCACTCCTGTCGGAATCAGCGAAGTCGATGCCGATGTGGGCTCCGTCAATCGGCTCTGGGTGCGGGGAGGCCTTCCGGACAGCCTGCTCGCCGATGACGACGGCCTCAGCCTCGCGTGGAGAGAGGCATTCGTCCGGACGTACCTGGAACGAGACGTCCCCCAATTCGGACCCCGTGTCCCGGCGGAGACGCTTCGGCGCTTCTGGACGATGCTCGCGCACGAGCAGGGTCAACAGCTCAACGCGTCCCGCCTCGCCGCGAGCCTCGGGATCTCCGGCCGCACGGTGGGCCGATACCTCGATCTCATGGTCGATCTGCTGCTTGCGCGCAGGCTCCAGGCCTGGTCGGGGAACGCGGGGAAGCGGCTGGTGCGATCCCCGAAGGTCTACCTCCGCGACAGCGGCCTCGTGCACGCCCTCCTCGGGCTGGAGACCCTGGAGGACGTGCTGGGTCATCCGGTGGCTGGGGGATCCTGGGAAGGCCTGATCGTGGAGAACCTCTGTGCCGTGGCAGGCACCGCCGCTGCCTCCTACTACCGGACTTCCGCCGGAGCGGAGATCGATCTCGTCCTCGAGGGACGGGGCTCCCGCCGATACGCCATCGAGATCAAGCGATCGTCGGCCCCGAAGATGAGCCGCGGCTTCGGGAACGCCATCGCAGATCTGGACGTGGACGAGGCGATCCTCGTGTATCCCGGCAAGGAGACGTTCCCGGTCCGGGAGAGGGTGCTGGCAATGGGGCCGCACGAGGCCGTGCGTTGGGTGCGGGAGCGCCTCACGGGGCAAGGCCGCCCGCACCAGAGCTCCGGCCGTGACGTGATGGTGTAGGCGATCTCAGGTCAGCGCGTGGAGGACCCCATCCTGCCCTGGGAAGAGCGGGAGGTCACTGATACCTTTCGCGGGCATCCCCCGCAGCCCCACCTCCACCTTGTCAAGCAAGGGCGTCACGTGCTGCGTCCCG
>JBDHGI010000396.1:0-3197 GCA_039589955.1 Gemmatimonadota bacterium
GCCTGGTCCAAGTCTCCGCCGGAGGCGAGCGCGTACCCCAGCGTGCGCAGCACCGAGGCCCTGGTGAGGACCGGCTTCACTCCTTCGCCCCCCACGGGGACGAGGGCCAGGGCGGGGGAGCGCCGCATCGCCCAACTCCGCACCGCCGCAGAACGCAACGCGCGCGCGCGGAAGCTCCATGTCGTCGCTCAGCAGGCCGGCTTCTCCAGCCGCGGCCAGCTCTCCCCGGCGTTCCGGTCCCACTTCGGCCGCCTCCCCACCGCATACCCGGGGCTGAGCCGGGAGAGGCAGCGACGCTCCGTGGGCTACGGCAGGGCGGTCTCAGGGAATGCCGTGACGGCTGCGACGATGCCCCGAGCCGCGTACTCAGGCTGGTCCAGGATCACCCTGCGGTCCCTTGCGCTGGTCAGGAAGCCGGTCTCGATGATCACACCGGGCGTGGCGGGGTGGAGGGCGTGGCGGTACCGGCGGTAGTTGAAGGCGTAGTAGTTCCTCATGCGCCGCGTGACCGTCGGCAGTCGCCGGAGGCCCGTCGCCTCGCCATAGCTCGCCTCGAGCAGGGACGCCAGCCGGCGGGACCGGCCGGTCCGATCCCGTCGGGTCGACGCGACGCGGTAGCCCGACGCCGTCGGATCATCGCTCCCGTCCGCATGAATGGCGATGAACAGGTCCGCTCGATAACGGGGAGGCACGACCGCGGGCAGCACGTCGACCTCGTAGCCCATGTCCCGGAGTAGGCCGGCCGCGTGCCGAGCGATCGCCAGGTTCACCTCCCACTCCCGCACGCCTTCCCATCTCGTGCCGTTCCCTCGGAGGCCGCGCAGCTCCCGGGGCGCCTCGTCAGCCCTCCAATGGCCGGCCTGAAGGGCGATCCGAGCGACCCTGGTGGGTGGCGCGTACGGAGGCTCCATCGCCGATACGGCGAAGAGCGAACACACGACGGCCACGATGCGGATGACCCTCAACGTCCCCTCCCTCTCCCGGTGCATCGTTGGTGCGACGTCATTCAAGGACACCGGCCGGGGGAAATGGGTCCTCTTCTATCCCACTCCGTCGCACCACTCCCGGGCATTCTGGAACATCTTCAGCCAGGGCGACGCGGTGCTCCCGCCCATCCACGACTGGGGGATCCACCCACATTGCCAGGTGAGGAAGCACCGCTCCGGGTGGGGCATGATGGCCAGGTGGCGCCCGTCTTCCGAGGTAAGTGCGGCGATGCCGTGAGGCGATCCGTTGGGGTTGAACGGGTAGGTGGCGGTGGGTGCCCCGGCGTCGTCGACGTAGCGCACGGGAGCCAGGCCCCGGGAAAGGACATCGTGTTCGATGGCCTCGCTCGGGAAATGGGCACGACCTTCGCCGTGGGCCACCCACACGCCCACCCTGGCTCCTTCCATCCCCTGTAGCATGAGGGAGGGGCTCTCGAGGACGCGGACCGTGAGGTAGCGGGACTCGAAACGCCCCGAGCTGTTGTGGATGAACCGGGGCTGGTGGTGGGTCTCGATGCCGGGCCAGGGCACCCACCCCAGGAGCGCCAAGAGCTGGCACCCGTTGCAGATGCCCAGGCTGAAGGTGTCGGGGCGGTCGTGGAAGCGGCTGAACTGCTCAAGGAGCCCGGGGTTGAAGCGGATGACACCGGCCCACCCCTTGGCCGAGTCCAGGACATCCGCGTACGCAAAGCCTCCGGGGAAGCCGATGCCGTGAAGGCCGTCCAGGGTCGCGCGACCCTGGAGGAGGTCCGACATGGCCACGTCCCAAGCCTCGAACCCCGCCATGTGGAAGGCGGACGCCATCTCCCGGTCGGAGTTGCTCCCCTCCTCCCGGATCACCGCCACACGGGGCTTGGCCGAGCGAGTGAGGATCTCCGGGGCGGTGTGCTCCCTCGTCCACGGCACATGGAGCGCAGGCCCGGTGCGGTCACGGAGGCCCCGGCGCTCCTCCTCGACGTGGTCCGGGTCGGTCTGCAGGCGATCGAGCTGGTAGCTCGTTTCCTCCCACAGCTCCCGGAGGTCTCGCACGTCAGCGTCGACGGCCTCCACACTGCCCACGCGGATGCGTACCCGCGTCTCGGCCACCCCTCTGCCCACCGGGCTGCAGGGCACCTGCACCGCCGCGAAGGCATTCAGGACGCGGGCCTTCTCCTCTTCGGGGGCCTCGAAGACGAGGCCCAGCTCCTCGGAAAAGAGGAGGGGAAGGGGATCACCTGGCCTGCCGTCCAGGTCGATCTCCAGGCCGCAGTTCCCCGCGAAGGCCATTTCCAGGAGCGTGGTGGCGAGGCCGCCGTCGCTCCGGTCGTGGCCGGCTGTGAGAGCTCCGTCGTCCATCAACGCTTGGACGGTCTCGAAGGCCCGCTTCAGGACGGAGGCGTCCTCCACGTCTGGGGGCTCCTCCCCGATCTGGCCGAACACGTGGGCCAGGGCGGACCCGCCCAGGCGATTCCGGCCGCCCCCCAGATCAACGAAGAAGAGGCACCCGGTGCCGGGAAGCTTGAGGTCCGGCGTCAGCACTTTGGTGACGTCAGGGCAGGTGGCGTAGGCGGACATCACGAGGGCACCCGGGGCTTTGACCGTCTCCTCGCCGCCGTCGTGGGTGGGCGCGAGGGCCGCCATGGAGAGGGAGTCCTTCCCGCCGTCCTCGGCGATCCCCAGCTCTTCCATCATGGCCGCCACGGCCACAGCGGCGTCGTACAACGCCGCACCCTCTCCCGGAAGCTTGGCGGCCCACATCCAGTTTCCGGAGAGCTTCACGTGCTCTAGAGCGCTTATCCGGGCCCAAACGAGGTTGGTCAGAGCCTCTCCCAAAGACATGCGGGCCATGGCGCCGGGGTCCAGCAGTCCCTTGATGGGCTGCTCGCCGATGGCGGTGGCCCCACCGGTGAGACCGAAGTGGCTTTGGGCCATCACGGCCACGTCGGCCACAGTCAGCTGTAGGGGGCCGGCGCACTGCTGTCGCGCCACCAGGCCCGTGACGGACCGGTCCACCTTGCTGGTGAGGAAGCGCTTCGCGCCCACCGAGAGGAGCCGAAGCACCCGGTCCAGGGCTCCCTGCACCGTGAGCCCCTCCGGAAGGGCGAGGGGCTCCAGCTGTGGCGGAATCCGCTCCAACTCGAACGTCTTCTGGGGCATGGCACCCAGCACGTGGTCCAGCTCCATGTCCACGGGCTTGGAGCCGTCCCGCTCGTCATGGAGGACGATGCGCCC
>JBDHGI010000397.1:0-4271 GCA_039589955.1 Gemmatimonadota bacterium
TGGCGCGAGATACCCAGCAGACGGGCAGCCTGCCGCTTGTTCCCTCCCGTCCGGTCCAGGATGTGACGGACGTGGGCGGCCTCCACGGCCGCAAGCTCCACCGGTTCGTCCACGGCCGGCGGCGCCGATGCATCCTCCACGTCCATCGTACCGAGCGAGATGTGATCCACGTCGATCACGGTGCTCCTGGCGAGCACGGCCGCTCGCGTGAGCGTGTTCTCCAACTCCCGCACGTTCCCGGGCCAGTCGTACTCCTCGAGGCGTCGCAGCGCGGCGTCCGAGATGCCGTCCAGGCCGCGGTGCATCTTCAGGGCGATCTTGCCGAGCAGGTGCTGCGCCAGGGCGGGGATGTCGCCCTTCCGCTCCCGCAGGGGCGGCACGACGATCTCCACCACCTGCATCCGAAAGTAGAGGTCCTCCCGGAACCGGCCGCCTCGCACCAGCGACTCCAACGGGCGGTGGGTCGCCGCCAGGACCCGTGCTCGCGTGCTCCGCGGGCGCTCGCTCCCCACGGGGTAGAACTCTCCTTCGTCCAGGACGCGGAGCAGCTTGGCCTGGAGCTCGACGCTCATGTCCCCGATCTCGTCGAGGAATACGGTCCCCTCGCCGGCCAGCTCGAAGTAGCCCCTGCGGGATTGCACCGCCCCCGTGAAGGCACCGCGGACGTGACCGAACAGCTCCGACTCCAGCAAGCCCTCCGCCAGGGCGGTGCAGTTGACCGCCACGAAGGGGTCGTCCCGGTGAGCCGAGTTGAAGTGGATCGCCCGGGCGATGCGCTCCTTGCCGGTGCCCGTCTCTCCACGGACGAGCACGGTGGCCCGGCTCTCCGACAGCACGCCGATGAGCTTGTAGATGTCGATCATGGCCGGGTCGCTGCCCACGAGATTGTCCAGCCCGTGCTTCTCCACGGCGACCCTCGACAAGTGGCCGACACGCCGGCGTAGAGTGCGCTCGCCCAGGCAGCGCGACACCTGGTGGTCGATGGCATCGAGATCCAGGGGCTTGACCAGGTAGTCGTATGCGCCGGCCTTCATCGCGGTCACGGCGGTGGCCATGTCCTCGTGGGCGGTGATCATCAGGACGTCGATGTCGTCGGCAAGGGATCGAACCCGACGGAGCAGCTCGATCCCGTCCATGCCCGGCATGCGGATGTCGGCGATGACCAGCGCGGGAGAGAAATCGGAGAGCTGCGCCAACGCCTCCTCCGCGGTGCCCGCGGTTGCCACCCCATGGCCTTGTCGGGTGAGGTGCCGCTCCAGGGTCCTGCGGATCGCGGCGTGGTCGTCCACCACCAGGATGCGCTCAGCCACGGGTCGACACCTCCGCAGTCGAAGCCTCGTACGAAGCACGGCCCGACGACTCTCCCAGGGGCAGCTCGACGTCGAACACGGCACCACGCTGTTCGTCGGAGTGGCCCCGCAGCCAAAGACGTCCCTCGTGCTCTTCGACGGCCTGCAACGCCAGCGCGAGACCGAAGCCGGTTCCTCCATCCTTGGTGCTGAAGAACGCCTCGAAGATCTTCTCGCGCAGGTGCGAGGGAACGCCGGGCCCGTCGTCCGCGATCCGCACCCGGATGACCTCCGCACCAGAAGGGGCCGGGATCACGTCCGTGGTCACCTGAAGTCGTCCGCCCTCGGGCATGGCATCCACGGCGTTGAGGAGCAGGTTCAGAAAAGCGCCCCTCAGGCGCTCTCCGTCACCCAGCGTGATATCAGCGGTGGCCCGCAGGTCGGTCTCCACAGCGATTCCCGCGGCCTGGAGCTGGGGCTGCAGCAGCTGAAGCGCGCTCTCGAGGCTGGCGTGCACGGACACGGGTCCACTGCTCGCCGGCGCAGCCCGCGCCAAGGAGAGCACCCCCTTCACGACAGCCTCGAGGCGGCGCACCTCGCCCAGGGAGATGGCCACCGGCTCGGCGAACGAAGCGTCGATCTCCCCGCTCTCCACGCCACGCTCGAGGCTCTGCAGGTTCAGCTTCACCGCGGTCAGCGGGTTCCGGATCTCGTGGGACAGCTGCGACGCGAACTTCCCCACGGCGGCCATGTGCCGGCTCTCCCGGATGCGTCTCAGCATCTCGCGGATCTGCCGGAGCATGAGGGCGAACGCTCCGGTCAGCCTTCCCACCTCCCCCGATCCCGGCACTGGCAGGGGAGGATTGAGGTCGCCCTGGCTCACCTGATCGGCCGCGCGGGTCAGCGCCGTCAGCGAGCCCATGAGCCGGTTGGTGACGAACAGAAACCCGACCCAGACGGTCGCGGCCAGCAGGCCGACGAGGGCGAGGTCGAGGGCACGGGTGCGGGCGAAGGGAGCGGCGAACTCGTCCACCGAGCCCGTGGACACCACGGTCCACGGCGGACCCGCGAGGCTCACAAATGAGGCGACGTGGCGTCCGCTCTCGTCGGTGAGCTCGAAGCTGCCGGACCCGGAGTCCGGGAGGTTGGGTGTGACGTTCCACCCGCTGGGGCCCGTCAGCTGGGCGGCCGACTGGCTCAGGTACCGTCGATTCGGGTGATGCAGAACCCGCCCGCTGGTCCGATCCAGGACGACCGAGTACCCCTCGGCGCCGAAGGATGCGGACATGGCCTCGCCGGGGATCAGAGTGCGGAGCCGCACCACGGCTTCCACGGTCCCGAGCTCGCGCCCTGAGTCCGGGTCGTGGATGGGCTGCAGGACCGTGAAGAACTCCCGCTCGTCCCCGATCACCCCTTGCTCCGACGCGCCCGGCCACCCGAAACCGAGCTGTTGGATCAAGGCTCCCGATGAGTCGCGGAGCAGGACCGCGCTGTACGAAGCGCCGAGGACGTCCCACGCCTGGTCCAGAAACGCCTCTGCCGAAGCGCGGGCTTGCTCGACGGCGGCGGAGTCACCCTCCGCGCGGGTGCGAAAGAGCCGCAGCGTCTCGGCGTTCCCGGAGAACAGCGCTAGATCCGACTGTCGAAGGGCGTAGCGCGATTCGATCTCACCCGCAAGCTGAGTCGCGATCGCCCCGGTTCGCTCACGGATCAGGTCCCGCACCGACTCGAGAGACCGCAGGTAGCCGTACACTCCGACCGCCACGACCGGCAGCACGCCGAAGATCGCGAAGAGACCGAGGAGCTTCGCGCGAAGCGACATCTGGGGTTCCCGGGTGAAGGGCCGGTTGCCCGCCTCCGTGAACATATATCCTCCCCGACCGGCCCGCTTCGCGGCAGACCGCGCTCAGCGAGCGACACTACTCCGAAGAGAACGGACACCCGCGCGCGCTACCAGGGTACAGGAATCCCGGACCCTCGAGGCAGGAGCGCACGTCGATGCGAACGGACGGCGCAGGGACGACTCCCGCCCGGTACTGGCGCACGCTGGATGACGGGCGTGTCCAGTGCGACCTGTGCCCACGCACGTGCAAGCTGCGGGACGGCCAGCGGGGACTGTGCTTCGTTCGGGCGAACCAGGCCGGGATGCTGGTTCTGACGACGTACGGACGGTCCAGCGGCTTCTGCGTGGATCCCGTGGAGAAGAAGCCCCTGAACCACTTCCTGCCGGGAACTCCCATTCTCTCCTTCGGCACCGCTGGCTGCAATCTGGCGTGCAAGTTCTGCCAGAACTGGGACATCAGCAAATCCCGGGAGATGGACACCCTCATGGACCGCGCGTCGCCCGAGGGCATTGCCCAGGCTGCGGAGGAGCTGGCCTGCCGGTCCGTGGCGTTCACCTACAACGACCCCGTCATCTTCCACGAGTACGCGGTGGACGTCGCTCAGGCCTGCCACGCCAGAGGCATCCGCACCGTGGCGGTGACGGCAGGCTACGTTTGTCCCGAGCCGAGGGCCGAGTTCTACGCCCACATGGACGCGGCCAACCTGGACCTCAAGGCCTTCACCGAGACGTTCTACCACAAGGTATGCGCGGGGCATCTGGAGCCGGTGCTCGACACGCTCCGCTACATCAAGCATGAGACGGACGTGTGGCTCGAGCTCACGACGCTCCTGATCCCCGGTGAGAACGACTCCGACGCCGAGCTCGAGGACATGGCGGCGTGGGTGGTGGAGAACCTGGGTCCGGACGTGCCCATGCACTTCACCGCGTTCCATCCCGACTGGAGGATGACCCACCGGCCGCCCACACCGCTGGCCACCCTCATACGGGCCAGGGAGATCGCCCTACGCGCCGGCCTGCGCTACTCGTATGTCGGCAACCTGCGGGATCGGGTGGGGGCTAGCACCCACTGCCACGTATGCGGAGAGACCCTCATCGGCCGGGACGGATACCGCCTCATGGAATGGCACCTGACCGAC
>JBDHGI010000398.1:0-3179 GCA_039589955.1 Gemmatimonadota bacterium
ATCAAGCCGTCCGACGTGCGCACCACCATCCTCACGGGAGCCAGCCAGTACGTCATCGACATCCGCTCCGCCACCGACTACGCCGCCGGTCACATCGACGGTGCCGTCAACGTGGCGTGGGCCGACCTGGCGACTCACCTGGCGAGCATGTCCCCGGCGGCCTCGACGTACGACGTCATCGTCCTGGCCTGCTACTCGGGCCAGACCGCCGCATTCGTCACCGGTGTGCTGCGCGCTGCCGGCTACGAGAACGTGAAGTCGATGAAGTGGGGCATGAGCTCCTGGCACCAGGACTTCAGCGGGCCCTGGGTGAACGGACGCTCCAACTCCCGGGCCACCCAGTTCGTCATCGGCGCCACGCCGCCGAAGAACGCCGAGGGTGATTATCCGACGTTGAACACCGGCTTCGAGGACGGTGCGTCGATCCTGGAGGCGAGAGTGAACGCGGTCCTCGCAGAGGGATTCACGCCCGCGAAGATCACCAACGCCAATCTCTTCATGGACCTGGACGGCCACTACGTCATGAACTTCTGGCCCCCGGCCCTCTACGAGAACACCGGTCACGTTCCCGGGGCGATCCTGTACGATCCGGCCACGACGCCGTTCCTGAGCTCGACCCACCTCAAGACACTTCCCACCGACAAGCCGGTGGTGACCTACTGCTACACGGGTCAGACGAGCGCCTACATCACAGGATACCTCCGTGTCCTGGGGTATGATGCCAAGACGCTCCTCTTCGGAGCCAACGGGATGATCTGGGACAAGATGGTCACCGACGGCGTGGCCAACGCCTTCGATCCCGGGCACGACATCTACAACTACGACTACGTGGGCAACTGAGGGGAGATCCGGACGCAGCCACTCCCCTGCACATGTGGGGAGAACGGGGGCCCGCCGCGGGATCGCGGCGGGCCCCCTGCGCTGGTGCGCCCCCTCGCCCTACCTTTGGGCCGTCCAACCCTCCGGAGGGAGTCGACCATGCCCGTGACCCGAGCCGCCCTGACGATCCTCGCTCTTCACGCCGTGGCGTCCTGTGCGCCGGACGCCGACGTGGCGGCCGAGCGAGCGCTTCTCGTGGAGGCCGACCGGCGCTACATCGAGGCGGCCAACGCTGGAGATGTCGACGGGTTGGCCGCTCTGTACGCGGACGATGCCACCCGCTACCCGCCGGACGGTGAGCCCACCTCCGGCCCTGAGGCCATGAGGGCGTTCGCCGAGGGCGTCGCGTCGACCCCTGGCTTCCATCTCTCGGCCACGCCGCTGGAGCTGGAGATTTCCCGGAGCGGTGATCTGGCCTATACGCTGAATGCCCTGGAGCTCACCACGACGGACCCCGACGGGGCCCTCGTGGTCCAGCGCCTCCGGGACTTCCACACGTGGAGGAGAGAAGGAGAGGGGTGGAAGATCGTCGTGGACATCTGGCACGTCATGACGACGGGGCAGGGGGCGGGGTCGTAGGCCGGGCGCTTCAGCGTCGGAGCACGACGGTGCAACGGAACGCCCCGTTCTGTACGCCCTCCCGCAGGTCAGCCATGAACACCACCCGCCGATTCCGCCCGTCCATGGTCACCGCTTCCGGACGTCCGGCGCACTCCCCGGTTCGGACGCTCACCTGGTGCTCCCCCGCGTCCACGCGGAAGCCTGTCACGTACTGACCGCTCCGGCGCTCCAGCACCCCTGCCACCTCGCCGTCGATGATGACATCCGCCCCCTCGAGCATGTCCCCGGTCCAGGAGTAGTCGACCTGGAGGATGTAGCCGGCGCCGCCCGAGGCGTACCACCACATCCCCACGACCGCCAGCGCCACGAGGGCCCAGGCGACCCTCCAGCGCAGTCCCCTCATGGCACCGGACACGGCGATGCGACCCTCCTTCGGCATGCGGGCACCGGGCTCCGAGCACCGGGTCCGGACCGATGCGGGACCGGGCTCCGTCGCCCCGAGCAGGTAGTGGGCTCCTCATGACCATAAGCCGAGACCCGCACGGCGCACAGGTCCCCGGTGCTTCGCTTGTGGTGGGCGCCCGAGGCGCGTAAGAATCCACCGCCACGCCCACCCTCCGCCGACTTGCCATGAGCCTGACCAAGAGCTACGCCGGCTACACGTCCTTCTCCTATCTGGAGCCCGGTGCGGACTATCTGGAATTCGACCTCGCCGAGGAGGTCGAGCGGGTCACGCCGTTTCTGGTGCCCCTGAGTGAAGAAGATGAGACTCGCGTCCGCTCCCTCACGGAGCGGTTCGTGTTCGTCTCTCTCCACGAGCACCTCGGCGTGTTCCCCGCCCGCATCGAGGAGACTCCGGAGTACGTTCGGCACGGGCGTATGGCCACCGCCTTTCGCGGATTGGCTGCGGGGTATTGGGATTGCGTCTTCGACAATCTCATGGACGGTATCTGCACCATCCATTCCCGCTCGGGTTGGCAGTGGGACGACGTGCTTCACGATCTCGGGATGCGTCTGTGCGACCTCGCGCATCAGGACTTCGTCACACACTGCCTTCGGGTGGGCGATATCCGCCGCGCGCACGAAGAGGGGCGCGTGGCCCTCGTGGCGTCCATGGAAGGCGCCGCCATGATCGAGCACGAGTTGGACCGCATCGACCTTCTGTACGGCTTCGGTGTCCGCGCTCTGGGGATCACCTACTCCGAGTCCAACGCCCTGGGCAACGGGCTCAAGGAGAAGCGGGACGGAGGGCTCACCGCCTTCGGTCGGAAGGCCGTGGAGCGGATGAACAAGGTGGGCATGCTCATCGACTGCTCTCACTGTGGCGACCGGACCACCCTGGACACCATCGAGCACAGCGAGCAACCCATCGTGCTGTCCCACATCGGCGCCAGGGCGCTGTGGGATTCGAATCGCCTGGCTCCCGACGAGGTGCTGGAGGCCTGCGCGGCCAAGGGCGGCGTCATCGGCGTCGAGGCGGCACCGCACACCACGCTGACCCGGAGCCGCCGCACCCACGACCTCGAGGCCTTCATGGAGCACTTCGAGTACGTGGCCAAGTTGGTGGGGATCGACCATGTGGGCTTTGGCCCCGATTCCCTCTACGGTGATCACGTTGGGCTGCACCGTGTCTACGCCAGCAACCTGTCGCTGAAGGAGGCGCACGGTGACGGGAAGCGGGGCCAGGAGTACGAACCCGTCGAGTACGTGAAGGGCCTGGAGAATCACACCGAGGGGTC
>JBDHGI010000399.1:0-3175 GCA_039589955.1 Gemmatimonadota bacterium
CCGGAGACTCAAGTGCAACTCATGAACCGCCGGATACGGACCCGTACGTCCGGTGGTGTGGGAGGGCGGCGGCGGTCATCTTGATCGCCGCGCCCTACCCGATCGTTGGTCCCCGCACGCAAAGACGCGGATGTTGCGGCAGGTCCTACCGTCCCTGCTCCGTCCAGAAGCGCGGCCGCACCGTCGAGGCCGTGACCAGACGAGACGCGATCACGTCGAATACCGCCTCGACCTCGTGGGTGTATGGGCGGCCCTCCTCCCATCCCCGGCTCACGATGAGCACGCGGCGGGGCACGGTGACGAGGTCCGGCATCCGGGAGCTCGCAGTTCCTCCGCTCAGCTCGGAGAGCCGTGAGTAGACCGCCACCCCCGACGCCAGAGCGCCCTCCTGCTCACGGGCCGCCACCAGGGATTGCGCCGCCACGTCCCCGACCCCCGGCACGGAGGCCAGCACCCTCACGCCCGCCGTGTTCACGTTGATGCGTCCCTCGCCCCAGACCGTGACGTAGGGGGCGATGGCGGCGGCCAGGGAATCCGTGAAGCCCGGGACGCGGAGCAACTCCTCGAGGTGCATGAGGGGTCGGCCTGACAGGTCCAGCTCATCGAAGGAGGGGTCCAGGTCCTGATCGGGCCCGGCAGCGCCGCCCGCCTCGCCTGGGCTCTCCTCCTCGTCCTCCTCCGCCCAGCCCCGGAGGGCACGCACCAGCTCCGCGGCCTCGGCGTCGGAGACGGACTGCCGGAGAAGACCCTGGACGACCTGGACCCGGGACCGGTTGAGGTCCACGCGGCTGCCCAGGTCCTCCACGACCACCTGATAGCGGCCGTCCCCGATGGGGCGCTCACCCCAGGCCTCCACGGTCCGTCGGAACTCCTCGAACACCAGAGCCTGCTCCGCAGGCTCTGCGCTGCGGATCATCTCGTCCAAGAGGGTCTGAGCCGCCAGCACGCCGCTCTCCGCGGCGTAGCGGGCCACAGTGCGGGAGCGGGCCAGGGAGGCCACGGCTACCCGGGCTCGCACCTCGCCCAGGACCTGGAGCGACGCCACGCCCAGCACCAGGAGGACCCAGAGGGCCAGCATGAGGGCGACGCCCCTGCGGTCCCGCGCCACCGCCACCGCCGAAGCCCGCTTCCCCGCGGCCCGGAATCCGACGACCTCCCGCGTGCTCATGCTCCTCGATCCGGTGAGCACCCGTGCCCTGATGGTCCCAACCCCACGAGCGCCCCCCACCCTCATGGCGCGCCGCCCAGGGGCAAGGCCAACACCAGGGGCACGCCCGCCGGCCCGTCGGCCGTCCAAAAGGTGATACGGACGGCATGGGGCAGGACGCCTCCCGGAGTCCATCCGTCCACCCAGCCGGTCGCGCCCGAGGCCAGCGCCTGCACGTCCAATCCCGTGATCTCCTCCGGACCCCACACCGTCCGGGGCACGCCGCCCCTCCATCCCGCTGGCGTGGCCTCGGCGACTAGCCCCCCAGGCCCCACGCCCAGGGACACTCGCCAGTCGGTCCCCGGCGCCAAGGGCGGGGTGCTCCCGGCGGTGACGACCACCAGCCGATCAGCGGGCCGGCCGTCGGCGTCTACGTCGTCCTGGAGGATGAACGTGGGCTCCTCGTAGTCCCGGCCCGAGCGGATGCCCCGGACCGCGTCAGCGACGAGGGCCCGCCAGGCCATCTCCCCCCGCACGGCGGTCCGGCCGTCGGCCAGACGGGCCTGGGTGTCGGCGGCGGTGCGGATGGCTCCGTACACCAGGAGCGCCACCACGCCGGTGATGACGACGCCCACCATCACCTCCACCAGGGTGAACCCGCCCCGCCGTCTCATGGCCCGCCTGCCAGCCGGCTCACCTCGAAGACGCCGCCCTCTGGAAAGACCACGGAGACCGTGATCGCCGAGAGGCGCCCGTCGAGGCTGCGGACCTGGACCTCCCGCTGGAACCCGCCCTCCAGGGTCTCGCGGCCCCGGGCCACCATGCCTGCCGGATCCAGCTTCGCGAGCTCCATCCCCTCCTCGGCGTAGGCGGTGGCCGTCGTCCATTCCCGGGCGCCGGCAGCGGAGCGGAGCGCCGAGCCGTACAGCTGGAACGAGGCCGTCACCACCAGACCCAGGATGACCAGGGCGACCATGGTCTCCAGCAGGGTGAGACCCCTCCTGCCGTTGGTCCTCATGGTGAGACGACGCGGCACGTGAGGGGATCGACCGGGGGGCGCCAGCCGAGGGTGTCGGATTCCAGGGTCAGGCCACAGGACCCCAGCGGACCCACGCGGAGGGAAAAGCCGTGTCGGGGTGGATCACCATCCAGCTCCCCGGCCCCGAGGGGACCGACCTCCAGCGACGAGGCCCCGAGGGCGGTCCAGCTCCCGTCGGGGGTCACCTCCAGGACCAGCGTCTCGCCCCGGCGCAGGGCCATGTCCTGGACCCAGGCGATGACGCCCCAGAGCGACGCCGACGGACCTTCCTCCCGCGGGGGCAGAAGGGCCGGGGCCACCAGAGCGGCGCTCAGACCCAGCACGACCAGGACCACGACGATCTCCACCAGCGTGAAGCCGGGGGCGCTACGGCGCCGGAGCCAGCGAAGGACGGGCCACCACCGCGAGGTCTCGCGCTCCCTGCCCTCCACCCCGTCACCGGGTTCCACGCCGCCTCACTGCCAGCTCGTGATGTCGGCGTCCTCGCCCTCTCCGCCGGGCTGGCCGTCGAGCCCCAGGGTGAACAGGTCGTAGCTGCCGGGGTTCTCCTGGCCCGGGCTCAGGTACTCGTAGCTCCGGCCCCAGGGGTCCATGGGCACCTCGCGGCGCAGGTAGGGCCCACGCCAGTTGTTGGGCAGCGGATCGGTGGCAGGCTCGACCCGGAGGGCCTCGAGGCCCTGCTGGGTCGTGGGGTACCGGCCGTTGTCCAGGCGGTAGCTGTCCAGGGCGACCCCGATCATCTCGATCTGAGTCCGGGCCGTCGCGCTCTTGGCGTCCGACACCCGGCCGATGATCTGGGGGGCCACCAGGCCCGCCAGGAGCCCCAGGACGATGATGACCACGACGATCTCCACCAGGGTGAAGCCGTAGCGTGGGGAATGCGGGGCGGGACGCAGCTTCATGTCGGACTCAGCTCAGGTTGATGTTCACGCTGTAGATGGCCTGGAGCATGGCCAGGGCGATCAGGCCCACCAGGACTCCGAAGACGA
>JBDHGI010000400.1:0-3175 GCA_039589955.1 Gemmatimonadota bacterium
GAAGCGCGCGGCGTCCCCGGTGAACCGCTCGTAGTAGACCGGCCCGCCCGAGGCCATCGAAGTCCCCCCGACCGTGCCACCGAGAATCCACAGGGTGACGAAGCCCATGAAGAACTGCAGTCGTGGCCTCGGTCGCGCGAACGCGACCACCCCCAGGAGGGTCATGGTCATGACGTCGTACCAGCGGATGTAGGCACGGTCCAGGAGGCCGACCAGAGTCTCCCACCCCGGCAGCGCCGCCATCAAGGCCCATGGCGCGGTGCCCAGATGCAAGGCCTCGTCCACGTCCGCGAGCAACGGGTCCCACGTGTACTCGTTGAATCGGGGGATGGCCGGCTTGAAGGCCGCGAAGACATCGAACATGGCGTTCACGCCGGCAACAAGGATGAGGATGCCCGCGATGTGCTCGATGGTCGTGGTCGACCAGATCCGCCGCTTCACTTCGGCCAGCATCTCTCGAAGCCTCCGCGGCCGCTCGAAGAGCACGCCGAGCCCGGTAACGACGACCCAGAGCGCCGCGAGGCCCGCCGTGATGACGAGGGGGCCCGACCATGTCCCCATGAGCTGACTGCGGGGCTCCAGGCCGAGCGCCATCGCGGCGAGGTAGTAGAGAAGAACGACAGCAGCGTACACGCCGTACCAAGTCGCTCTGCCGGGCGTGCTGTTCAACGATTCGGAGGCTGGCGCGGGATCATGATCGGGCGAGGACGTGCCACGGTACGCCGACCTGCGGGGTCATGCAAGAAAGCCTCGCGCGGGCCGCCGATTCCGCCACCCCGGTGGAGGGCGCGTCGGTGTCCGACTCTACGGAATCCCGCGCTGGCGCGTCGTGGCCGCGGGCGCTGTTCCGCCCCGCTTGCCCTCGTCCTTTGCGACAGTGGATCCCGCACATCAACTTCATGCGCCCCGCGCTCCTCGACTTCAGTGAGGCCCACATGCTCGACGCCCTCCAGGCCCGTCGTCCACAGTCCAGCGAGGTCGGCATCCCGATTCTGGAGAGGCTGTCGTGACGGGACGACAGTGGGAGAGGAGGGCACCGCTCATCGTCTTCGTGCTGGCGTCGCTCGCTGTCCACGCCCTTTACGTAGCGCAGATCTCCCCCGAGATCCTCTCGGGAGAGCTGGTGGACACCGACAGCTACGCCAGGATCGTGAGGGTCCGGCAGCTCCTGGAGACGCGGGACTGGTACGAAGCGACGGTGGAGCGCAGCAACGTGCCCTTCGGTGAGTCGTCCCACTGGACGAGGCCCCTGGACGTGCTGCTCGTCGCCGGCACGGGCGTGACGGCTCCCTTCGTGGGCCTCGAGCGGGGCCTTTACTGGGCCGCTGCCTTCATCGGGCCGATCCTCCAGATCCTCACGGGGATCCTCCTCGCGTGGGCGGTGGCGCCGCTGGTGCGGGGGCGCGGCCTGGTGATGATGGCGCTACTCGCCCAGCCCGCCGTCATGGTGTACTCGTTGGCCGGACGCGCCGACCATCACGGTCTCATCCTCCTGGCCTTCACGGTCCTCTCGGGCTACCTGATCCGAGCCTTCGTCGCACCGGGGAAGCGTCGGTACGCGCTGCTGGCCGGTGCGTGGGCAGGTGTCGGGATGTGGGTGAGCACCGAGTTCCTGCTTCCCCTCGCCACAGTCCTCGCGGTCACCGCCCTCGCATGGGCCGTCCATGGAAGGACGTACGCCGGGGTGAACCGCAGGCTAACCCTCGCCTGGCTAGTGGCGTCGGCCGTGGCGTTGGCCCTGGAGCGACCGCCCGGAGACCTCTTGGCCGTCGAGTACGACAAGTTGTCGATCGTGCATGTGGTGGTGAGCGCCATCGCGGCCGCGTTCTGGTACTTCGCTACGATGGTGGAGGACCGACGAAAGTACCGCATCACGGCGCTCTTGCTCGGGAGTGTGTTGTCCCTGGTGGTGGTCGGGCTGCTCTATCCTCCGTTCTTCCGCGGCCCGTTCGCCGACGTCGACCCCGAGCTGGTCCGGGTCTGGCTGGCCCAGGTGGCGGAGCTCCAGACCCTCTGGCCCAGCGGCTCCCGGGGATGGGGTCGCTTCACGGTCTACCTCGGACTCGCCGTGGTCGCCCTTCCGGGTGCGCTCTGGGTGCTCGCCAGGGAGCGGAGCGGGGCCCGGGAAGCGGCATGGCTGTTCCTGGCCACGGCTCTCGGCGTCTTCTTCGTGGCTGCCGGATTCCGCGTACGCTTCGCCACCTTCGCCGAGGTGCTCGCAGTGGTCTTCGTCGCCGGCCTCTTCGACCGCGTCTTCCCCTCGCGCGATCGGGTCCCCAACGCCCGCAGAAGCCCGGTGATCCGGGCCCTCGCGGCCACGGTGGTCGTGACCGGCCCGGTGGTCATCGGTGCCCTGATCTGGTCCGTGGGCGGTGGCTTACCATCCGCGACGACGGTCCCCTCCGGGGCGGTCTGCTCCGTGAAGGACATGGCCGACTACCTGACGTCGGAGACCTCGCCCGCCTCCTCCCCGCTTACCATCGCGGCCCATGTGGACTTCGGTCCCGAGCTCCTGTACCGCACGCCCCACCGGGTGCTCGCCACACCGTACCATCGGAACCCCGGCATCGTCGCCATCCATCGTATGCTTACCTCCGAAGATCCGGAGGTAAGCCGCAACGTGGCCCGGAACCGCTTTGTCGATCTCGTTCTTCTCTGCCCCGCCGTCGACCGAGCCTTCTTCGACACCAGGGTGGGCGATGGCTCACTCTATCAGAGAATGGTGGCGGGCGACCCTCCGGCCTGGGCGTGGGAGCGACCTCTTCCCCCTCATCTGGCGGGAGGGTTCATGCTGTTTTCGGTGATGCCGTGAGCCCCTCTCACCGGAGCCGACCCTCGGCCCGGGCGCTGCCGGCCTTGGGGTGCCAAGCCCGGACCGTGAATCCCGCGCGGCCCGAGCCGCGCACGATCCAGGAGGCCTCGGCCGAGCCGTAGCCCTCCACGACGCCCAGCTCCCTCGCGTCGTCCTCCGACAGGACCTCGACGCCCTCGATGCCCACGCGCACCGGCACGGCACGGCCCTGCCGCTCCCGGATGGCGAGCTCCGTGGGCTGGAATCCGTGGTTCTCCACGGTGACCGTCACCCGGTAGACACCCTCGCCGAGGTCCTCGACGTCCGGATCGCCCAACACGAGCCGAGGCATGTGGGTCGCCTGGAGCAGGGCGAAGGCCACGT
>JBDHGI010000401.1:0-3152 GCA_039589955.1 Gemmatimonadota bacterium
AGGCGTACCTGATTCCCCAGAGCAACCTGGAACGGACCGCGCCGGACGCGGTCGGCGCGAATCGCGGTGTGAGCTGGTCCGGCGCATTCGACATGCTCGGCAACGTACGGGAGTGGTGCCTGAACGAGAGTGGGACCGATCGCTACATCATGGGCGGTGGCTGGAACGACCCCGGTTGGCTGGCCTACGCCTCGTTCGCGCAGTCCCCCTTCGATCGCTCCGAGACGAACGGGATCAGGCTCGTCACGTACCCGTCGCCGGAGGGCCTCGCGGCCGCCGAGATGCCGGTCGCCCCGGATCCGATTCCGGACTACACCGCGTTCGAGCCCATCACCGACGAGGTCTTCGAGCTCTACCGCAGGCTGTTCGCCTACGATCCCGCTCCGCTGGAGGACCGGATCGAGGCAGTGGATACGGCGAAGTACTGGACCCGGGAGACCGTCACCTTCGACGCGGCGTACGGCGACGAGAGGATGATCCTCCATCTCTTTCTCCCGCGAGACCGCGACCCGCCATTCCAGAGTGTCGTCTTCATGCCAGGGTCCAATGCCCTCACGACGCGCTCCATCGACGGCATCAACCCCGCGTCATTCGATTTCTTCTTGAAGAGCGGGCGCGCCGTAGCCCTCCCGGCGTATCGGGGAACGCTCGAGCGGGAGACGGAGTTCGCCCAGCGAGCGCAATCTCAGGGGCTCCGGTTCAACTCCACGCCGCGCTCCACCAGCTACTACAGGGAGCACGTGATCCAGTGGGTGAAGGACGTCGGTCGGACGATCGACTACCTCGAGCTCCGGCCCGAGACCGACGCCGAGTCGCTCGCGTTCTACGGATCGAGCTGGGGTGGCCGAATGGGTGCCATCATGCTTGCGCTCGAGCCTCGCTTCGACGTCGGCATCCTTCGGGTCGCCGGGTTCAGCCCGGCGGTGCCGCAGCCGGAGGTCCATGCGGTGACCTACGCCCCGCGGGTCTCCGTGCCCGTCCTGATGTTGAGTGGGCGGTACGACCACATCTTCCCGCTCGAGACTCAGGCCCGACCCATGTTCGAGAGGCTGGGGACGGCGCCCGAGCACAAGCGGCAGGTCGTCTCGGCCGGGGGGCACTTCGTCCCCCGCACCGACCTGATCCGGGAGTCGCTGGCCTGGCTCGACCGTTACCTGGGCCCGGTCAGGTAGCCGGCTCCGGACTTCGACCAGTCCCCGCCTTACGACTTCGACCTCTGGGTCTCCTGGGTCCGGCCCGAGGACGACCCCGCGGCCAGGGCACCTTCCCACTTCATGACAACGGCTGCGACCTCAGGATCGGCGGACCCACCGGCGTTGGATACGGTGGAATGGGTCAAGGTCCGCACGATGCCCTCATCGAGATCGAATTCGATCTCCAGCTTCGAGTAGAACTCCATCCGTGCCCCAGCCTGGATCAGGACCACGCCGTGGCTGGTTTCTGCAACCAGTTCGTGGCAGTGCCCGCCTCCGATCATGCTGACCCCAAGCCGTTGTGCGGCCGGAGCAATTCCGCTCATCACTTCATGGCAGACATGCCCGATGACGAGGATGATCTCCGCCCCGTCTCCCCACGCACGCGGAACCCACTCCTCGAGCGCCTCCTCATAAGGAATGAAGTCGTAATCAGCCACGTGGGTGGAATAGAGGGGAGTCGTTCGGGTGGTCAGTCCGACCAGGCCCACGCTAACCCCCGATACCTCACGAATCACGTAGGGCGTGGCAAAGTCGGGAACGTCATCGCTACCAGCGATCCGGATGTTGGCCGATAGGTAGGGGAACTGCGCCTCCGTGATACGATCCCGAAGGCGATCCACCGTGAAGTCGAACTCGTGGTTGCCGATCGCGGTCGCGTCGTAGCCCATCACATTCATTACCTCGACCGTCGAAGCGCCTTCGAACTGCGTCGAGACAGCCGGCCCCGTCCAGTTGTCACCGCCGCTCAGCACCAGGAATCCGTCAGAGCCGTCATATCCTTCGACGTCCCTCCACAAACCCCTAAGCTTGGCGGCTCCATCAGTTGCGGCACTCTCCGAGATCCACCCGTGCTCGTCGTTGGTGTACAGGATGGTGATGAGTACGTTTCCGTCACCATCAGGGGACGCGGGGCCGGCGTTGCACGCGGCGGCGAGCAGTACGCACCCTAGGAGGAGGGGGGGGGCAGTACGGATCATGCTGTTCAACTGTGCGGGCAGCTCGACTCTGTTCAAGATGAAGTGGTACTCCCTCTGGCTGCCGTAAGCAAGGCTGGGCCGTTACACGTTGCCCGTCGCACGCCCGGCCTGGACCTCACCGCCCGATCTGGACGTTTTGCCGACTGACGGTCCAGCTCACGGTCTTCACGTCCACGATGCTGAACCTGTTGGACGACCGTTCCGTGGCCTGCGCCATGGTGCCGGTGGACGGGCCCTCGGGAACCGCGATGAGGTGTACCAGTTGATCCCGAAATTGAGGATCGTAGTTGAAACTACGCCGTCCGTTGGGCGGAACCGGCCCCAGTCGACGCCGCATGCCGTTTTCGGTGACGGCCCAGATCACGACACTGGCGGGCGGGGAAATGTCGTTCGAGACCTGGACGGAGACACCGTCTCCGCTGGGTTCGGCTGCATCCGGTTGGCCTCCTCCGGAGGCGGCGCACCCTGTCAGTCCTACGAGAGCCGAGAAGAGAAAGACGATCTGGATGGACCTGCGCATGGAACTCCTCCCCGGGCCGGAAGGGGGAGGCCCGGCCGGCCAACCTGTGGCCCACGCCGGGGCCTCATTACGTCGACGCGACCCTCGGGGGCCGCTCAACTGCGAATCTGGCTCAGGAGTGCCGAGAGCGCCACCGCACGCGGCCTCGCCCGTTGTCCGGGCCGAGGGCTTCTTGACGAGCATCGGAACGGGGTAATGGGCGGGCTCGACGTACAGGCCCCCCGGGATGCCGGCGGAGGGTCCAGGGTCCACCCACGCTTCATCAGCTCTGAAGCGAAGCCGCTTAGTTCCCCAGCCGCTCCTTCAGCTCGTCGAGCCAGTTGAGCACCAGTACCACCCTCCCGGCGGTGGCCTCGTCGACAGCGCGAAGCATCATGAAGCGCTGGTCGTCCACGTCCACGTCGTACAAGGCGTAGAAGTCCTGCTCGTTCAGGAAGATCTCCTCCGGGACCGGGAATA
>JBDHGI010000402.1:0-3136 GCA_039589955.1 Gemmatimonadota bacterium
AATGCCTCCCTCAGGATCTGGTAGTAACGGGCCCCTCCCGCCATGCCCAGGGGTCGCGGGGCCGAGGCCAGCCTTTCGAGGAGCTGCTCGTCGGCTACGGGGAGGTTGAGGCGGCGGGTCATGGGGCGTGGTGGGCGGGAAGGCGGCCAGGTCCGCGCGTGCCGGATACCGAGTTCTTCATCACGTGCGCTTCTTCAATCCCTTCAGCGAGCGGAGCTCCGCAGACTGAATGCTACCCGACGTCGCCGCACGGAGCCTGTCGAGGATGGCCCCCTGGGCTCCCGGCGCATCCAGGCGAGCCAGGTACTCCAGGACGAAGCCGCCACCGGTTGGGACGATCTCGGCGAGCTTGTGTCGGGTGGCGAGCTCGTCGAGGATCCGGTCCACCTCCTCCTTGGCGGGGCCGGCCTCCCTGGCGTGCACGAGGACGAGGGCGTTGGCCCGGTCTCCCTTCTTCTTCCGCCGCTCCTCCGCGATGTGGCGCTCCATGCGCGTGGCCCGCTCCAACACCTCGCCGATGTCGGCGGGCGAGGCGGCGTCCAGGAGGGCCGGGTCCCCCACGACGGCGACGGCCTCGGAGACGTTGGGGCCCACCAGGGTCTCGCCCAGCCCGATGCCGCCGGGCCCGGTTCCCCGGTGCGCCCATGGATTGCCGAACTGGGTCACCCACAGGGTCAGGATCACGAGGTTGAACACAAGCGAAAGAGCCAGGGCCAGCCCGAGGGCGGGCACGCCGGAAGCCACCCCGACCCCGATGGCCAGGAAGACGTAGACGGCGTCCTTCGTGTCCTCGAGGGTCGTCCGGAACCGGACCGCCGCGACGATCCCCGCCAGCGAGAACGCGATGGCGACGCTGTGCTGGACGATCATGACGATGCCCGCCACCGCGACCGGGAGAATCAGGAGCGTGTGGACGACCGACTCGTCATAGCCTCGGTATCCCCGGGTCAGCAGGTAGATCCAGGTGACGGGGATCATGATGGCCAAGGCGCCTCCCATCCCGAAGACCCCGGTGAGCACAGACCCGCCGGGCTCGGCCCGGGCCGGCTCGCCCACGGCCGGGGGCGCCTCGGGCCCGAAGATCGCCCTCGCAGGGTCGGTGCTGGCCAGGACCTCCAGCTGCTCCCCCCGCAGCATGGCGTTGAACTCCGGGAACAGTCGGGAAAGGGCCGCGATCGCGGCAGCCAGGGCCGCGTAGTAGAGCACGACCCTGATCAGCTGTCGTCGGGTGGAGGCGGGGCTGCTCATGGATGCTCCTGGAAGGTGGCGGCGGTCGGAGGAATGTGGCGTTTCCGGACGCACCGGAGCAAGAATTTGCTGGACATCCGGCTCGGGCGTCGGAATACTCTGGGGTGTCCCCAGAACGAAGGCTGAGCCATGATCGCGAGCACCCCCCTGCCCCTCCGCGCCTTCTTCGCCCTGGTTTCGGGCCTGATCCTGGTCGGTGTTCCCGCCCAGGAGGCCCTGAGAGCCCAGGACGAGGTTCCGCTCACCGAAGAAGAGATCGCCCGTCGTGCCGAACAGGCCGAGAGCGCGCCGCTCTTCCAGTCCCACGAGCCGTTGGTGCTGACCCTTCGCACGGACATCGACTGGCTGCGGGACGAGCGATCTGATTCAGTGGAGGTGGACGGCACGGTCACCGTCGTGGGAGCCGACGGAACACGGCTGGAGCTGCCCGTAGAGGTTCGGGCCCGGGGCAACTTCCGTCGGGACAAGCGCAACTGCAACTTCCCTCCCCTCCGCCTGGACTTCCCCACGCGACGCATGGAGGGCACCGTCTTCGAGGGACAGGACAAGCTCAAGCTGGTCACACCCTGTCACGACTCCCGGGACGCCTATCAGCAGTATGTCCTCCAGGAGTACCTCGCCTACCGCGTGTACGGACTCCTCACGCCGGTGAGCTTCCGTGTGCGCCTGGTGGAGATCACTTACGAGGACACCTCCGAAGAGTACGACACGCGAACCAAGACGGCCTTCCTCATCGAGGACGAGGACCAGATGGCCTGGCGGAACCGCGGATCGTACGAGGAGTGGAACCAGTTCCACCCGTTCAGCACCGACGACCAGCAAGCGGGGCTGTCCAGCCTCTTCCAGTACATGATCGGGAACACGGACTGGTCTTCCTACCAGTTCCACAACACGAAGCTGGTCCGCCTCCAGGGCGGACGGTACATGGTGGTGCCCTACGACTTCGACTTCTCCGGTGTGGTGGACGCCCGCTACGCGGTGCCGGCCGAGACGCTGCCCATCCGGGACGTGCGCCAGCGTCTGTTCCGGGGCTTCTGCCGACCGAACCTGGACCATCAGGCGCTCATCGAGCGATTCAACGCCATCCGAGACGACGTCTGGGCGCTCTACCAGGGGCTGGAGGGCCTGGAGGAGGGCGAGACGAAGGACTCGCTGGAGTACTACGAGGAGTTCTACGAGACCATCAACGATCCCGGTCGGTACGAGCGCCGCGTGGTGCGAAACTGCCGGGAGATCGGGTAGCGGACGCGGCCATGCCTCGGTCGGTCACCGGCAGAGCCCGACGCCTGGAGGAGACCCTACGGATTGAGCGCGGCATGGCCGAGATGGTCGGGCTGGTGCGAGGAGTCATCGCAGACGGCGTCGTCTCGAGGGACGAGGCGGATCGGTTGGCCCGCTGGACCAGGGAGCACGCCGACGTGGCGACGCAGTGGCCCGCCAACGTCCTCGCCCGGCGGCTGGAGCAGATCTTCCGTGACGGCCGGGTGGACTCCCGCGAGCGCAGGCACCTGGCGGCGGTGCTGAGCCAGCTCGCGGCCAATCCCAGCGGCCTGGGGTTCCGGCTCGCGACCGACCTGCCCCTGGATCGTCCGGAGCCCGAGGTGGAATTCGAGGACCGGACTTTCGTCTTCGCCGGGGACATGGCGTTCGGACCCCGGCGCGCGTGCGAACGTGAGGTCGAGGATCTGGGGGGGCGATGCGAGCAGTCGGTGACCCGCCGTACCGACTACCTCGTCATCGGGGGCATCGCGGCGTTGGACTGGGCCCAGAAGGGGTTCGGTGGCATGATCGACGAGGTCGTTCAGTATCGGGCCCGGGGCGTGCCGATCGCCATCATCTCCGAGGTCCGGTGGATCGAAGCCCTGCCCTGACCACACCTCCGTCGCTC
>JBDHGI010000403.1:0-3125 GCA_039589955.1 Gemmatimonadota bacterium
ATGGTCCGCACACTATGCGTCGACCCACATCCGTGCGAAAGGGATGTCTTGCGCGGTGGCCGGATGGCCGGTCGAAATAGCCGGAGTGTGCGAGGAAGCCCTACGGTTGGGCCTTGAGACGCAGGTCGCGACACCCGTGGACGCTGGCGCATCCCTCGCCCTGGCCCAGGCCCGGACGCTTCTTGAGCTGCTCCGCCACTTCTTCCTTGATGGCAACGTAGATCTTGCCGATCTGCTCATGGAGCGCGACGAGGGCGATCAGCAGGCCGATGGCGACGATACCGATGATCAGCGCGTACTCCGACAATCCCTGAGCGGACTCGTCCGCCCAGAACGATTTCAGGATTCTCGCCAGGCCTCCGTGGGCCATTCCCGCCTCCCTCGCAGGGGGGTGTACGGATCGTCATGTAGCCTATTCCCAGTCTACGCCATGGTCCTGAAGGGACTCAAGGTTCTCGTTTCGAGCCTTGCGCGGAGCTTGTCGCCCGATCGTCCGTCGTAGAAGGGGGCCTCAGGTCGGCTCTTACAGGCCGTAGCGGTCCTGCAACACGCCCAGCGACGCCAGCGCGAGGAGCACTGAGTCGACGGAGGTTCGGAGCTTCGGAACGCCGCACCCGTCGAGCCCCGCGCTGGCGGATCCGCCACATGAGGGCTCATAATGGACCCCCACGCCTGAGCCCGGCGCTCGGTCAAGAGGAAGGATGGATGCCTTGAGCCAACAACCCATACCCCAGTTCTCGCAGATTGACGCTTGGGGCGTGACCCACGCCGGTAGGGTCCGCCCGGACAACCAGGACCACTACTTCGTGGGCCATCTGGCGCGCGGCGCGAAGGTAGAGGCCACGAGCATCGGCTCCGAGCGCTCCGAGTTCTTTCCCTTGGAGCGGCTGGCCTCGCTGGCCGTCGTCGCCGACGGCGTGGGGAGCACCGGCGGTGGCGAGGAGGCGGCCCGGAGAGCGGTCGAGGATCTGGTCTCGTCGGTATCCAGGTTCTTCCATGAGGCGGAATTCAGGGAGGCCGAGGAGCCGGAGGTGTTCTCGCGCCTGCTCCACGACGCCGCCCTGGCGGTTCACGAGACCCTGCTCCAGAAGGCGGAGGAGGAGGGTGGCAAGCGCAGGTTCGCCACGACGCTCACTCTGTTTCTGGGGCTCTGGCCCCACGCCTACCTCCTTCAGGTGGGCGATTCCCGGTGCTACCTCTTCCGGGACGGCAACCTCACCCAGATCAGCCGTGACCAGACCCTGGCCCAAGAGCTCGTGGACGCCCGGGTGCTCACCCAGACCGATGCCCATAGGAGCCGCTGGGCCAATGTCCTCTCGAGTGCCATCGGTGGGGATGAGGCGGCGCCGACGGTGACGCGGATCACCCGGGACTGGGGCTCCGTGCTCCTGTTGTGCAGTGACGGTCTTACCAAGCACGTGAGCGACGAGCGCATCAAGGAGCACCTGGCAAACCTCACGAGCTCCCGGCAGGCGGCCGAGCAGCTCCTGCAGGACGCCCTGGACGACGGCGGGACGGACAACATCACCATCGTCATCGGCCGGACCGTCAAGCCGGAGTGAGGCTCCATGCTGCCCCAGCCGTTTCGCCGTGTCCGTCGTCTCCTCCCGTTGGTCGCCGCCCTCGTGGCGCTCGCGTGGTCGCAGGCTGCAGCCCAGACCCACGAGCCGGAGCATCAGGTCGCTCGCCTCGTCGCGGCCATGCTCGGAGACACCCCCCTGGACACCGATGTCCGTACGCTGTCCGACAAGATCGGCGGGCGAGCGACGGGATCGGAGGCGAACGCCGAGGCGGTGGATTGGGGCCTCGGGCGATTCCGCACGGCAGGCGTCGACGCATGGAGGGAGTCGTTCGAGATGCCGGCGCTGTGGCTGGAGCGGTCGGCGCAGGGGCGCGTGGCCGGGGACGGTGTGGACTTCGCAGTGGATGTCGCCGCCATGCCTTTTTCTGCGCCCACCCCCGCCGAGGGCGTGGCGGGACCTCTCCTCGACGGGGGCACCGGGAGCCCGGAGGACTTCGCACGCCTGGGTAGGACCGCGTCCGGCGCCTTCATCCTCGTGGAAACGCAGCTCCTCCGGGACGTGAACGGCCTCTTCGCCGAGTACGCCGCGGCCGTGGGCATCGAGGCACGTGCCAGGGACGCGGGCGTCCGGGGCGTGGTCTACATGTCGTCCCGCGCCCCGGGGCTGCTCTACCGGCACAACTCGACGCTGGTGGGCGCCGACGCACGACCCATGCTCGTCATGGAGCGGGACGCGGCCCTGCGCACCGCGCGCCTGCTGCGTTCGGGGTACGATCTCCAGCTCTCGGTCGTTCTGGATCTGGAAGTGGGCGGTCCCTACGAGAGCGAGAACGTCATCGCCGAGATCCGGGGCTCGACGAATCCCGAGGAGGTGGTCATCGTCGGTGCGCACCTGGACTCGTGGGACCTGGGAAGCGGCACACTCGACAACGGGGCGAACGTGGCCATGCTGATTGATCTGGCCCGGCAGATCAGCCGCCTCGGAATCCAGCCGCGCCGCACCATCCGCTTCGCGCTCTGGAACGGAGAGGAACAGGGGTTGAACGGATCGTGGGGCTACGTCCGCCGACGAGCCGACGAGCTGGACCACCATGTCATGGCCGCCTCCTTCGACATCGGCTGCGGCCGCATCAACGGGTTCTTCACGGGCGGCCAACCCGAGATCGTCCCGGCTGTGGACCGGGCGCTGGAGCCGGTGGCCGGGCTGGGCCCCTTCCTGCAGATCGACGCGCCCATCGTGGGGACCGACAACTACGACTTCATGATGGAGGGAGTCGCGAATCTGGTGGCGAATCAGGAGCCGGCGACCTACGGCCCGAACTACCATGCGGCCTCGGACCAGCTCGACCAGTGCGATCTTCGTCAGGTCCGTATCAACGGCGCGATCACGGCGGCCCTGACCTGGGGCTTCGCCCAGATGGACGCACCATGGGGCAGGCAGTCGGCGGCGGAGATCCGGAAGCTCATCGAGTCCACCGACCTCGGCGACCAGATGCGGTCGTTCGGTCTCTGGGAGGCCTGGGAGCGCGGAGAGCGGGGAAGGCGCCGGTAGGCCGTCGGAAACCAGGGAAGGTGTCTCGAGTTGGGGGAGGGCCCGGTCTCA
>JBDHGI010000404.1:0-3081 GCA_039589955.1 Gemmatimonadota bacterium
TGAGCGGGCGGCAGATCATGCACGGTGACTGGATCGACCGCTCCGAGCTCATCGACGTCGTGCAACGGCAGCCGGCGCTGCAGAACGTGCCCGGGACGGAGTTCAACTACAACAACACTGCCTTCGGGCTTGCGGCCCTCATCGTCGAGCGAACGTCCGGTCAGGACTTCGATGAGTTCATGAAGGAGAACGTCTTCGGGCCGCTCGGGATGACCCGCACGATGGTCCGCCCAACCCCCGAGCACATCGTTCCCGACGCGTCCGAGGGCTACACACCGGGAAAGGACGGCTTCCGCCAGGTCGGGGACCTGGGTGCGTCCACGGGCGCGGGCGGCATCTACTCCACCGTGGAAGACCTCCAGACTTGGGTCGAGAACTTCTCGAACCCGCGGGTGGGCAGCGCCGAGATGGTCGAGCAGATGATGACGTCGTACGTGCTGGCGGACGGGGAGGAGACGGAGTACGGCTTCGGCCTCATGATGGATGAGCAGCGTGGCCTTCGACGGGTCCACCATGGAGGGGCCGACCTCGCGCATCGGTCCCAGCTGGTCTACTACCCCGAGATCGACGCCGGCATCACCGCGCAGAGCAATCACGGGGGCTTTAACAGCAACGTGGCCTTCCAGCTTGCCGCGGCATTCTTCGAGGACGCCATGGAGAGCGAGGACGAGGCAGCCGCGGAGGGCGAAGGGGGCGTCTTCGATCCGGAATCCTACGATCCGGAGGACTTCGACGACTTCGTCGGCCGATACGCCCTCGACGCCGCTCCCGGCGTCATCCTGACGTTCACGCGGGAAGGAGACACGTTCTACACACAGGTGACAGGGCAGCCGCAGATCGAGATCGTGCCGACGTCAGACTCGACCTTCACGCTCACCCAAGTCGAAGCCTCGGTGGTCTTCCACCGAAACGAGGAGGGCGAGGTGGACGGGGTGACGTTGAACCAGAACGGAGAGAATCACGCGACCCGCCTCGAAGACGACGAGGCCTCCGCCTGGGAGCCGACCCCCGAGGACCTGGAGGACTTCGTCGGGCGGTATTTCAGCGAAGAGCTCGAGACGTTCTACACCATCGCCCTGGAGGAGGAGGCTCTCGTGTTGCGCCATCGGCGCCTCGACGACACCATTCTCTCGCCGGGCGAGGAGGATACGTTCTCTGGAGGAATACTCACGATCTCGTTCGAGCGCGACCGCAACGGGCAGGTGATCGGCTTCTACGCCTCGAACGGACGGACGAGGGACGTGCGCTTCGAGCGGGTGCGGTAGCGGCGACGTACGCGCCAGCCACGCCCAGGCCTATCTGGTGAAGTGACGGCCCCGCTCGGTAGCTGGAGACCGGGCGGGGCTTTGGCTTCTCCGTACCGGAGCGTCGCCGTGTCGATCTTCCAGCGTCCTCCCACCACTTGTGAGCCGCCGGTGAGCATCACCCTGCTACCTCTTTCTGAACCTCAGATCCCACACCCTGCTCTGGCTCAGGGTGAGCCCCGTGATCGCCCCCGAGGCGTCCCGGCGGAAGATCAAGGTCGTCCCTCCGGCCTGGAAGGCATCGGGGTATAGGGGAACGAGCCGCTCGCCCTCTCCCCATCGGTCCTTCGCAGTCAGCTCTCCCCCCTCCACGACGAACGTGTAGTCCGCTTCCGCCTCGTCGCTCCGGAACCCGCCCGTGTACTCGAGCAGGTGGGCTTCGGTGGGATCGAAGGGTGCTACCGGCTCCATGCGGATATTGTCGGACTCCGGGTTCAGGGTAACCGCCCCCCGGCCCTCGTCCATCGGAGTATCATCGAATTGCAGAACCGTTCCCCTGGCCGACCTGAAGCGCCCCTCGCCGACAGGGAAGAGCTCCGTGCCGGCCGCCTGTAGCCGGTCCTCCTCGGCCGCCACGGTGAACAGCGTGCCCTGCCGCGCTCCGCCGGTGATCCGGTATCCACCGGCCAGGCCGGCTAGCCGCTCCGGCGACATGGCGACGGCGGTGGGAGGGGAGGGAGGGCCGGGTTCCGTGATGGCGTCACCGAGGAAGAGGTCCGCCACGCTGTGGGCCAACCCGGCGGAGTTCCCGCTGGAGGCGTTGCACATGACCGCCACCGCGATCCCCTGGTCTGGAAAGCGGGTGAGGAAGCCGCGATAGGCCGCGGTGGCTCCGCTGTGCTGTACCTCCCGGATCCCCTTGTACTCCCCGATGAAGAGCCCGCTGGCATAGCTGATGGTCCGCCCCGAGTTGAGGATCCCCTGGCGGTGCATCTCCTCGATGAACCGGGCCCCCCCCAGCTCACCCGTGTCCAGGTTGTGGGTGAAGCGGAGGAGATCACCCACGGTGGTCAGGAGCCCTCCGTTGCCGTGGACGTTCTCGAAGGGCATCAGCATGGACCACCCGCCGTCTCGGCCGGAGCGGTACGCGATGGCCCGATCCGCGACGATCCTCGTGAAGTCGTCCCGCCACTGGGTCTTCTCCATCCCCAAGGGCTCGAAGATCCTCTTCTTCGAGAACTCTGCGAAGGACATACCGCTCACCCGCTCCACCAGAACCGCCTGCAGGTTGTAGCCGGTGTTCGTGTACGAGTAGTACTCGCCCGGGGGGTAGTTGAGGGACATCTGCCGGCTGGCGATGTCCAGCACGTGGGTGTGCGTGTGTACGCGGGTGGTCCGGGGCCATCCCTCGATACCGGCCACCGACCCCCAGTCCCTGAGGCCGGAGGTATGGTGGAGGAGGTGTCGGATCGTGATGGTCTGGCCGTAGTCCGGAAGCTCGGGAATGTACTTCCGGACGTCGTCGTCCAGTGAGATCTCGCCGTCCAGGGCGAGGAGGATGGTGGCCGCGGCCGTGAACTGCTTGGCGACCGAGCCGGGCTCGAAGATCGTCTCGGCGGTGTTGACCACGCCGTGCTCCAAGTCCGCCATGCCGTAGGCACGCTCCAGGATGATGGAGTGGGCGTCGCTGACCCCGACCCCGCAGCCTGGAGTCATGGTGCCGTCGAACGGCCGGAAGATGGAATCGACGGAGGCGATCCGGGCAGTGAAGGCATCCTGGGCGGTGATCGGCGCGCACAGGACCGCCGAGAGAAGGAACGCAACCGGTAGGCCAGAC
>JBDHGI010000405.1:0-3071 GCA_039589955.1 Gemmatimonadota bacterium
ACTCCCGTGCCGGGACTTCCGTCATGGTGGACCAGGAACGCCTGACCGGAGCATTGGCCGACCGCTACACCATCGAGCGTGAGATCGGTAGCGGGGGGATGGCCACGGTCTACCTGGCGCTCGATCTCAAGCACCATCGCCCGGTGGCCATCAAGGTCCTCGATCCCGAGTTGGCCAGGTCTCTAGGGGCCGAGCGGTTCCTCCGTGAGATCGAGACCGCCGCCAAGCTCACCCACCCCCACATTTTGCCGCTCCACGATTCGGGCGAGGCTGACGGCCTCCTCTACTTCGTCATGCCCTACGTGGAGGGCGAATCTCTCCGGTCCCGACTAACGCGAGAGAAACAGCTTCCCGTCGATGACGCCGTCCGAATTGCCCGAGAGATCGCCGATGCGCTTGCCTACTCGCATGAGCGGGGCGTGATCCACCGGGATGTGAAGCCTGCGAACATCATGCTGGAAGCGGGCCACGCGATCCTGGCGGACTTTGGCGTCGCCCACGCAGTGGCCGGGGCTGGGGACCAGCGGATCACCCGGGCGGGGACGTCACCCGGCACGCCGGAGTACATGAGCCCTGAGCAGGCTGGAGGTGAGCGGGAGCTGGATGGACGGAGCGACCAGTACGCTCTGGGTTGCGTGCTGTACGAGATGCTGGCCGGCCATCCACCCTTCACCGGCGCACAGGTCGAGGCCGTGCTCCACCAGCAGCTGACGGCGGAGCCGCGCCCGGTGACGCAGGCACGGCCGTCCGTGGGCCGGGGCACTGCACGGGTCGTACAACGGGCCCTCTCCAAGCGTCCTGCGGATCGGTTCAAGACGACGGACGAGATGGCCGCTGCGCTGGCCACTGTGACCACGTCGGCCCGGCCTGTGGTCACCCGCCTTCCGTGGCTCACGGTCATCGGAGCGGCCACTCTGGCCGTCGTGGGCCTGGTGGCCGTGGGGCTGTGGATGGTGAGACCACGTGGCCCGGCCGGCCTCGACTCCCGAGTGGTGGCCGTCATGCCTTTCAGGAACCTGACGGGGAATCCCGACCTCGACCACTTGGGCCAAATGGCGAGTCACTTCCTGACTCAGGAGTTGGCCAGGACCGGGTTGGTCGAGGTCAGAAGCTATGAATCGGCGGTCCTCTCGGATCGATACGTTCGGTCCCAAAGCGACGGCGGGGCCCCCGCTCCCCCTCCTGCTCGCCGTCTCAGGCTCCTCGGGTCACCAGTTCAGGGAGCCGTCCTTCGGCACCACACGGATTTGGGCATAGGCGCAGAACCCGTTGCACTCGGCCGTGATGACGACCAGTCCTTCGGCCGTCGCCCGGACGGTTCCGTCCTCGTCGATCTCGGCGACCTCCGGCTCGGAGCTCTGCCATCCCAGGGTCTGGGGAGCAATCTGCCAGGATCCGTGATCGCCGCGCATGAGGGCCCTGAGCTCCAGCGTTTGACCGACCCTCATCGCCGCGGTGGACGGTACCACCCTGAGGGGCGGGCTCAACTCTAGAGCCGGAGGACCCGTGACGTCTCCGCTGCACGCGGTGAGGAGCGGAATGGCCAGGATCGAAAGCAGGGCCATGGCGGGTGTTGTGTGGCGTCTCATGATGCACCTCCCGGTTTCGCCTAGGCGTGCCGGCTGGGTTCGATCCACCTGTGGATGCCCCTCATAGGCACGCGGGGGGAACTTGCGTGCGGCGCCGTTCTCTGAGCGTGAAACGTGCGTTCCCGCATTTGCTCGACCAGCGACGCCCTGCCGACTCCCGGTAAGACCAAGCCTGAGGCGGGAAGACGGACCAAGCACCCCGGAATCCGTTTGCTGCGACAGTAGATTCGGGATAGAGTTGTGTGTGGATCGTGGCTTCGACTGAGCGGTCCAATGCGTTCGGTCGAACCCGTGGAAGGGCACAGCCGTCATGTCGGACGGCATCCAAACGCACGCGAGTTGCGCCTCCCATGATCCGTCTCGGGGTTCTCGGCTCCGTGGAGCTTCGGGGATCGCAGGGAGAAGAGATCCTCTCGATCCTCTCCCAGCCCAAACGCACGGCCATCCTGGTCTACCTGGCCGTTGCCGCACCACGGGGATTCCATCGACGGGACAAGATCGCGGGCCTTTTCTGGCCCGAGGTGGATCAGGACCGAGCCAGGGCCTCTCTCCGCAAGGCCATCCACTTCCTGAGGAGATCCCTGGGCGGTGAGGTGGTGCCAAACCGGGGGGACGAGGAGGTCGGCCTGGACTGGAATCGGTTCGCTTGTGATGCGGTGGACTTCCAGGCCGCTCTGGACGCCGACGACGTGTCCGCGGCCATGGACCTGTACCGGGGAGATCTCCTGGAGGGCTTCTTTCTTGACGGATGCCCGGAGTTCGAGCTGTGGATGGAAGAGGAGCGGCGGGCCTTCCGGGACCGGGCCGCGAGAGCCGCGTGGGAGCTGGCGCACCGGCATCTCACGTCGGGGCAGCTCGCTGGGGCGGAGCGGGCCGGTCACCGGGCCGTGAGCCTCTTGGGGACCCAGGAGGAAGAGGTGCGACGGTTGGTGGAGGCGCTGGCCGACGCGGGGAACCGGGCGGCTGCGGTCCGGCTCTACGAGCGGTTCTGCCGGGTCCTTTTGGCCACGCTCGACCTGGAACCCTCTCCCGAAACCGAGGCCCTCGTGCGGAGGATCAAGTCCCCGGCCGCGCCGGCCGGTGCGAGGCCGGCTTCAAAGCCGCCACCTCTCGAGCCTGAAGGCCGGGCGTCTGAGTTTTCTTCGCGCGCTGCACCGGTACAGGAACTCTCTTCTTTCATTCGACGGGAGTTGGCCTCCGACTTCGAGATCCTTCGCGCTTTGGGAGGGGGTGGGGACGAGGTGGCGCTCTGCATCGCAAGGGAAAGAGCCCTCGAGCGACTCGTGCTCATCAAGGTTCTGACTCGGGAGCTGTCCGGAGACCCGGTGGCCAGGCTTCGTTTCGAGCGGGAAGCCAAAGCCGTAGCGTCCCTCGAGCACCCGAACGCTGTATCCGTTCACCGGTTCGGCTGGCTCGAGGACGAGATTCCCTTCTTGGTGATGCAGTACGTGGACGGCCCGACGCTGGAAGAGAAGCTCGCGG
>JBDHGI010000406.1:0-3054 GCA_039589955.1 Gemmatimonadota bacterium
CTCCGACCACGGGATGTCTGGCTTTCGTCGCGGTTCCGGCGGAACGCCGTTGCGCTTCAAGATGTTGCCCACCGTCTCGTCGCTGATGTCGTGGCCGAGGTTCGACAGCGCCCCGGCGACTCGGTCATAGCCCCAGGTTGGATTCTCCTCGACCATACGCAGTACGAGCTTCTCCACCTCTTTGTCCACACGAGGGCGCCCACTCCTTCCGCGCTTGGCCGAGCCGTCGAATTTCTTGGCGATCAGCTTGCGATACCAGGTGAGGATCGTCTCCGGCTTCACGATCGCGGCGACGTCCTTCAGGGCCTTCAGACCGAGCCGCTTGCCGAGCTTCGCCAGACGAATGCGTTCCGAGTTCGTGAGTCGAGGCCGGCCACTCAGCTTCGAGAGGAGGATCTCATTCTCCGCGGCCAGGTACTCGTTGCGCAGCAGCAGCTCTTCATCCACGTGACCAGCGACCAGAGCGAAGGCTTCAACGGCTTCCATCGGGCGCAGATACTCCTATCTATAGGGGTGACATTCTGGGCTGGGGCTCCGCTCAATCCCTTCGGGGGCGCAGGAGCCACGTGCAGATGAGAATACAGCCCCGATTCCAGCGTAACTTCGCGAATGGGCGGACGTTTTGGGCTCTGAGGTTTCTTGACCCTACGGGATGTTCTGCAAGACTCGGAGTGTGAGCCTGAGACGGGCGATTCAGTCGGTCTACGATTGGTGTCGTAGCCATCGACACCATCCGGTCAAGGCCCAGCACGCGGCGCTCACGAGACGCATACGAGGCCATTTCAACTACTTCGGCGTCAGCGGCAACTTCCGCAGCTTGCTGTTGCTCGTCGAGGCGGCGAGGCGGGCCTGGTACAAGTGGCTCTGCCGTCGGAGCCAGCGCAAGCGTCTCACCTGGGAGCGATTCGTGGATTTGCTTCGCGACTTCCCGCTCCCCCGACCTCGGATCACGGTTCGGATCTGGGGTCCGTAGCCACGAGCCGCATCAGCGGAAGAGCCGGATGGTGGAAATCTCCTTGTCCGGATCTGGAGAGGGCCCGGGGTGGGAAACTGCCCCGGGCTACTCGACAGCGGGCGGAGTGCGGAATGTCCTGAGATGCAGCAGGGGTGGTACCCAACGCAGCAGATGGGATCTACGTCGGAATCTCCCACATCGGAGTCTTGGCCCAACCGTCTTCGAAAGGAGTGTAGTACTTGAACTCGAACTGGATCGACTCGATCTTCCATTGGCCCTCGACCCGACGGAACCGGTCTCGGTAGATTCCCATCGCCCACACCGCCTGGTTCGCCGGCTGGATGGTGGTCTGCGCGGTCAAATACCAGGCGCCGGAAGCCGAATCGCCTTCGATGTCGATCACCGGGTTGTGGACCATGTGAACCATGAACGAGGACGTCGAACTCACCAGCTCCCGGAAGAACTTGGTCACGATCTCGTCCGGGCCCGAGTACTTCCCAAAAAAGCCGTAGTCACAGATCGCGTCGTCGGTCCAGAGCGTGGCCAGCTCGTCCCAGGACCGCGAGTCGACCAGGTGACAGTACCGCGCCTTCAGGCGCTTGATCGCATCGATGTCCTTCAGTTCCTGCACAGTCGCCTTCCACTCTTCTGCGTCGCTCATCGCCACACTCCTTCCCTTCGTCTCCAGCGGCGCACCTCAAAATCGATCTCGTCGCGCACCAGCTTTCGGATTCGTTCGTCTTGCCATCCCTTCTAGGGAGGAAAACACTAGCGCCCTTATCGGACGCAAAAAGGCGCTTGAAACTACTATCTGCTGCGTAGGGCGGTTCAAGGTATCAACAACCAGACTTCTTGTTCTTCGCGGGCTTGCGGGGCTTGGACGCGGGTTCGATTCCCGCCGCCGCCAAGGCTCAGAGATCGCGTGATAATCGCTCGATCTACTCGTAGAGGCCCTCTCGGGAGATCCCGAGAGGGCCCAGCACGTTGGAGCCACGCCCTCGGTGCCGATTCAGATCAACTGCCTCCCGACAATCTACTAAGCCATTGACTTACTACGCCAATGGCGTACTGTCTCAACCGCGCGAATCGAGTGGGAGAATGCGAAGGACCTGCTCAACCAAGAGAAGCACGGCCTAGCCTTCGAAGAAGCTCGGAGGCTGTTCGAATCAGAGGTCGACTACCTGGAGATCTTCGACAGCGAGCACTCGGAAAGCGAAGACCGCTTCATTGCGATCGGTCCCATCGAACGCGGACTGGTGGTAGTTGTCTACACGGAGCGAGAGGAGGACACCATTCGAATCATCGGCGCCCGTTGGGCCGACCAACGCGAGCAGTCCTTGTACCGCTCGTACATGGATCGGAACCTATGACGGACATTCCCGAACTAACTGACGAACACCTGAAGAGAGCCATTCCCGCCCGCTTGCGACGACGGCTGATTGAGGGGCGCTTCGAGTCCGGGCAGGACACTGCTGCGCTTCGGAGCTTCGTAGGCCTCACGCAGGTCGAGTTCGCGCGGGCGATTGGAATCAGCGTCCATACGCTGCGCAACTGGGAGCAGGGACGTAGGCAGCCGGAGGGACCGGCGATCGCATTGCTCCGAATCGCCGCACGCCATCCAAGGATCATTCGCGAGAACCTCGCGTCCGCCGCCTAGCGTCTAGCCCCGAAGGGAGGCGCGAGGTTCGATCCGCCGCCGGCTCGCCAAGCGCCATGAGCACACCTTGAGCACGGGATCGGCGCAAGAAACCTTCACGATTTCGGGGAGTCATCGCCGGGGTCGCCGGGTTCGAGTCCCGTCCGCCCCGCCGGACGCAGCGGGGATCGAGGTCGCACAAGAACTACCGGGAGCCGCGTGCCCACTCTGCGTGCCCAAACGGGCACGCAGCTGCGGCTTCGTGCGGGTCCCTAATCGGATTCCGAAGGCTTTTCGGGATCTTCGCGAACGTTGCCAACGTGGAAGTCGCCGGTTCGAACCCGGTCTCGTGCTCCAAGTTTTGTGAACGCCCTCGTCTGGTTAGGTCGGGGACGTTTTCGTTGAAGGCAGTCGCTTCCTTCGCCGGAGACGGACAGAGACGCTTGCAGCTTCCGGTCGCCCC
>JBDHGI010000407.1:0-3008 GCA_039589955.1 Gemmatimonadota bacterium
GGACCGCCGCGGCCAGGAGGACTGCCACGGCGCTCCCCAGCGTCACCGGATCCGTGGGCTGCATCCCGTAGAGCCGGCTCTCCAGGTATCGGCCCACGATCCAGGCGCCTCCGAGCCCGATGACGGTCCCAGCCACCGCGAGGCCCAGGCCCCGGCCCACGACCCCACGCTGGACTCGGCGTTGTCCGGCACCCAGCGCCAGGCGGATGCCCAGCTCCTGGCGCCGCTCGCCCACCGTATACAGCAGCGTGCCGTACAGGCCGGCGGACGCGAGGACGAGGGCCAGGACAGCGAAGGTCCCGAAGAGCACCGACTCGAAGCGTCGCCCGGCCGTGGACATGGACACCCACTCGGCCATGTTCCGCACGGTGGGCACCGGCATGGCGGGGTCCGCCGCCCAGACGGCCTCGCGGATGCTGGACACCAGCCCGGACGGCGGCTCACCGGCGACGCGCACGGCGAAGTGTGCCAGATCGATGCCGAAGGGCACCTGCTCGACCGGCACGTAGATGGCGTCGGGCTGCTCCTGATCCAGGCCATAGTGGCGGGTGTCGCCCACGACGCCGGTGACGCGCACCTGGGTGCCCCAGCTTCCCACCTCGACGACCTGGCCCACCGCCCGGGGAGCCGACCCGAAGAGCTCCAGGGCCACGCGCTCGGCCATCACCGCCGGCCAGGGCTCCTGGTGGCTCTCGCCGGGAGGCCACGCCACCCCGGACACCAGGGGGATCTGCAGGGTGGAGAAGAAGTCCCGGCTCACGGGCTGGAGGAAGATCCGCAGGTCCTGCCGTTCCACGCCGTCGGCGCGGATCGAGCCCGTCGACCAGCAGCACCGTCCCCCGCCGGTGAACTCGAACGGCAGGGACAGCCCGAAGGTGGCCGACGTCACGCCGGGCACCGACGCAAGCGAGAGGCGGATGCGGTCCATGGCCTCGACGTACTCCGCCGGCTCCAGCCCGTTGGGCGTCAGCGGAAGCGTCCACACGCCCTCGACGCCGAAGCCCGGATCCAGCGTGTTGACGTTCACGAAGCTCTTCAGCAGGAGACCCGCCTGGGTTACCAGGACCAGGGACGTGGCCACTTCGGCGATGACGAGGCCGCTGCGCAGACGGGAGGTTCCCTTCCCCACCGCTGCCGATCGGTTCGATCCCCGGAGCTCCCCGGTGAGGTCCCGGCCCACTGAGCGCAGCGCCGGGAGCAGCCCGAAGGCCAGGGCCGTGAGCACCGAGACGCCGGCGGCGAACACCAGGACCCTCAGGTCCACCGTCACGTCTCCGGCCCAGGGCAGCGCCGACGGGTTCAGGCCCATGAAGGTCCGGATCCCCACGGACGCCAGCCCCACGCCCAGGAGGCCGCCGGCCACACCCAGGATCAGGCTCTCCACCAGGAGCTGGTTGACGAGCCCCACCGTGTTGGCGCCGAGGGCCCTCCGGACGGCCATCTCCCGGGTCCGTCCCAACCCCCGTGCGAGGAAGAGGTGCGCCACGTTCAGACACGCCACCACCAGGAGGAGGGCCACGGCGCCCAGGAGGAGGTTCAATCCAGGACGGACGCGCCGGGTGGTCACCTCCTGGAGGAACGCCGGCGGCGTGGTGTCCATGTTCCCCCGGCGGTCGACGTAATTGTCGGGAAAGCGCTCCGCCATGCGGACGTTCACCTCGTTGGCCTCGGCGGCCGCCGCCTTGAGGGTGACGCCGGGAGCCAGCCGGCCCGCCACACGCAGCACCCGCCGTCCCGGACGGGTGTAGCCCTCGTCGGCCCAGTCGATGGGCCGCCAGACGTCGGCCCGTTCCTCGCGGTCCACCATCCCTTCAGGGGGGACGAGGTCCTCGGACAGGACGCCCACCACCGTGAGGGCGTCGCCGTCCACCCGGATGGTCCGCCCCACGATGTCCGGCGCGCCGCCGAAGACCCGCCGCCACATGGAGTGGCTGAGGACGACGTTGTCCGCCGCCCGGAAGTCGTCTCGAAGGAGGAGCCGGCCCAGGGCGGGCCGGGCGTCGAACATGCGGAAGAAGTCCTCTGAGACGACGGTCTCGGTGATGCGGATCGGATTGCCCTCTCCCACGAGGTTCGCGCTCCGCGACGTGGCCGCGGCCCAGAGGTCCACCGACCGCATCTGGTTGAACTCCTCCCACAGGACGCCCGAGTGGGACCCGTTCTCCATGAGGATCAGCCGCTCGGCGTCCGGGTAGGGCAGCTGCCGCAGGAGGACGTGGTCCACGAGCGTGAAGATCGTGGTCACCGCGCCTACGCCCAGCCCCACGAGCACCGCCGCGGTGAGCGCGAAGCCCGGAGCCTTGGCGAGGCTGCGCAGCGCGAACCGGATGTGATTCCCCCAACCCATGATCCGTCCTCCCTGTGTGTTCTCCGTGTCCGCGCCCTGCACGCCGCCCGTGAGGCCCAGGCCGTCGAGCCACTCGGCCGCCGCCACCAGCGGAAGGCGCCCGAAGGCCCGCATGGCGTGGCCCAGCCTCTTGCCCGCGCTCTCCTCCGTCCAGAGATCCTCGAAGGTCTCCGCCATGGCAGCTCCGTCCTCCGTCCACACCCGTCGGGGAAGGATCCGGAGCGCCCGGGCGTAGGCCCGCACGATCCAGGGTCTCGAGGGGCTCACCCCGTCTCTCCCTCGGCCAGCGCCGGGCGGACGCGGGCCAGAAGCTCCTCGAGCCGGGCGAGCTCCGCCGCCAGGACCGAGCGTCCGAGCGCCGTGATGGCGTACGAGCGCCGCCGAGCGGACCCGTCGGCGGCGACGCGGATCCACCTGTGGTCCTTCATGCGGCGCAGGACCCGGTAGAGGTTGGCGGGGTCGAGGAGCACGCCGGCCTGGGAGCGCTCCTCCACCGCCTTGATGAGCCCGTACCCGTGGATGGGGCCCTCGGCCATGACGGCGAGGATGAGGAGGTCCCGGGGGGCCAGGGGGAGGTATCGTGAGACGTCCATGTCGTTATCGGTCGAGTGACTAGTATCAGTCAGCCTACAGATAATAGACGCGGCCCGGCGGCGAAGCG
>JBDHGI010000408.1:0-2986 GCA_039589955.1 Gemmatimonadota bacterium
TCCAGCTCACGACCGAGCCGTCCGTGTCGCTGCTCGTGTCGGTGAAGTTGGCCGTCAGGTCCGTCGTCGTGTGCGTGAACCCGGCCACCGGCGCCTGAGGAACCGCGTACTCCACTTGGAGCAGCGGTGCAGCGCCGCTTCCGTCGAACGATTCCGCTGTGCGCGTCCCCGTGCCCGTGAAGATGAAGGCCAGGGAGTTGCCGCTGGACCACCCGGGCCGATTCACGATCTCCTGGATGACGGAGGAGACGTCCGGTGTCCGCTGGTCGGACCCCGACTCGCCTACGGTGAACCAGGGCGCTGGCGACCATGACACCGAGGCCATCGTCGTGCTCCTCGACGAGATGTTCCCGGTGGCGGTGGTGAACGTGGCGGCGTTGTCCGACGCCTCGCCCCGGATCGTAAGGGCGATGGATCCGTCGTCGATTTCATCAACTTCGAACTGGATGGTGGCGTTCGTGATAGTCGCACCCTGGGGGACGGCTATCCCGTTGAAGCGGACGCCCACCGTCTGAATGGTGCTCTCCTCCACCAGCTCCAAGTCGCTGCTGCCCAAATCCACCACCCCGAGCTCATCCTCCTCGGCGTCGTCGGATTCCCCGGTCACCTGGGCATTCACCCAGCTCACGGAGAACACATCGAGAGTCTGCGAGTCCGCGGTGGTGTTACCGTCGTCGTCCGTGACGGTGAGCGTGACCGTGTAGGTGCCGGCCGACGCGTAGGTGTGCGACGGGCTCGGCTGCGTCGAGCTGGCGCCCGTTTCACCGAAGTCCCAGCTCCACGACACGATCGAGCCATCGACATCCGTGCTCGTGTCGGTGAACGACACACTCAGGCCCGTGGCGTCCCAGGTGAAGCTCGGCACGGGCGGTTGGGGTCCGGCGGGTACCGACTGCGTCGTCGATCCCGTGAGGCCGTCGTTGTCCGTAACGGTGAGGGTGACCTCGTACATCCCCACCGCGGCGTACGTGTGGGTCGGGTTCTGTTCCGTCGACCCCGTGCCGTCGCCGAAGTCCCAGCTCCACGACACGATGGAGCCATCCTGGTCGGTGCTGCCATCGGTGAAGGAGAGGGTCCGGTCGGGGCCTTCGGTCCAGGTGAAGTCCGCCGCAGGAACAGGGCCGGCGCAGTAAGCGCTGCCGGAGTCGATGTAGCCGACCCCGGGAAGGGTGATGAACTCCCAGTCGTAGGCTCCCGGGCGAAGGGTGAGCTTGAGCACGCCGAAGGGATCAGGACTTCCCGGAGCGATGGCCTCAGCGCCATCGGCATACTTGTACTTCGGCATCCCGTTCACGCTCCCGCCACCGGTGCCCACGATGAACTGCCGGATGCCTGACGGATCCGGGTCACCGTCTCGGTCGACTGGCCCCCAGCGTTCGTACCGGTGCTTGTGGCCGACCACGACCAGATTGACTCCGTAGTCGTCGAGGGCGTTCCAGATCGGTGCCAAGCCCGCATCGGATTCCATGACGCACGCGTCGTTGTCGGCATGGCAGGACCAGAACCGGGGATGGTGAAACACGGCCATCGTACAGGAGCTGTTGTTCGCCGCCAGGTCCTGGCGGAGCCATTGCTCCTGGGCGGAACCCTCTCCGAAGGGGACGACGCCGCCCTCACCGGAGTTCAGCATCACGACATGCCAATCGCCGACGTCCAGGCTGTAGTAGCCCAGACCCCTGGGCCCCACCCGGTCTCCGTAGTAGTCGAAGGTAGGATCGGCGTTGCCCAGGTTGTATTCGTGGTTTCCGATGGTGGCCCAGGTCCGGTCCAGGAACCTCCCCCAGGTGGGCTGATAGCAGTCGGCGTACTCCTGCGCCGTCCCGTCGTCGTACACGTTGTCGCCGGCGGTGAAGACGGTGGCGTCAGGATGCTCGATGAGGAGGGAGTCGATGATCTGGGCGGTTCCCTCGTCGTAGTCGTTGACGCAGGTGGCGATGTCTCCGGCGCCGATCCACACTTGCTCGGTGCCGGTAACATCCAAATCGGGCCGCAACCCCTCCCCCAGATTCGGCTGCATCGCGTCTCGACCGCAGGAGGTCAGGAACACAGCTGCCGGTGCCACCAAGGCGATGGCCAACCAGGACCTCGGGAAAAGTGCTCGGGTTCTCCGCCTTCTGGACATCTTCCTTGGCCTTGTGGGAGGGCTGAAGCCAGTGTTGAATCGATGTGGGCGCACCACAAATGCGGCGATGGTGCAACAGGATCTATGGGCAGAGATTGGCCCAACCCACGTCCGTGCATCACCACAAGCGTTTGTGCAGCAACGCCTTTGACAATCAAGCCATGGGGGGGGCATGCCGAGTTTGCCGTGGGAAAGTTGCAAGGTGCGTGCTTGCTCGTAGGCCCGCCGCCGGCAATGCCGTTCGTGGGAGAGGAGGGCCCGTCAGGTCTCTTGCGGGAGGGAAGGACCCGAGACGTCAGAGGGCAGGTCGGGCCGAGACGCCCTCATCGGGGCGGCGGACACGCGGTGGTCAAGGTGGACACAGCCGAGGCCGTAAGGGGTCTACTCCTCCACCACGAAGCTGAACATCATTCCCGAGTGCAGATGCTCGGCGATGTGACAGTGGGCCATCCACGTCCCGGGGTTGGTGACATCCAGGAGCAGATCCACGGTGGACCCTACGGGAACGATGGCCGTGTCCTTCCACACCATGTTGGGGTTCGGGACCCCGTCGACGGAGGTGACCAGGAACCGCTGGCCGTGGATGTGGAAGGGGTGCGCCATGGGATGGAACGAGCGGGGCTCGTTGAAGACCCGGATCTTCACCACGTCCCCCACGCGGAACGTCCAGTCGATGTCCTCGTTCTCGGCGCCGGTATCGGGATCCCGGAGGATCCACGTGACCTGCTCGGCGGTGGAGAGCCAGTTCATCATGGGCATGGCGTCGTTCCACTCCATGGGCGGCACATATAACGTGTCGATCTCCATGGCCTGGACGATGGGCAGCGGCAGGTCCCGCACCCGCACCGTGGTCACCAGCTGGTG
>JBDHGI010000409.1:0-2978 GCA_039589955.1 Gemmatimonadota bacterium
GGCCGCGTGGGTCCATCGACTCGCCGTGTTCAATGTGGAGGGGATACCGACGGCGCCCTCTTCGAGTCCATCAAGATGTTCTACAATCGAGCCCGCCGCCAGGGACATCTCGACGCCGTCAGCTCCGAGGCGTTTGAAACCGCCTCAAACATCGGCCGCTGGGTGTCCACCAGAGCGGGGCAAGCCCAACCCGAGTGGTGGGGTATCCACGAAACCGGGTCAACTCCCGAAGGAAAGAAGGCCGCCCCGAAGGACGGCCTTCTCCCCGTACGGGCCGTGGAGGCTAGTTCGGTGCGGACACGACGTAGGGTCGCATCATCTCGTTGTCCTCGTGCTCGACGATGTGGCAGTGCCACACGTAGAGCCCCTCGATGTCGAACGTGGCCTTGATCCTGGTGATCTCGCCCGGATAGGAGATCACCGTGTCCTTGAAGCCCGACTCCCAGGGCTGGGGAGCGTTCCCGACGATGCTCGGGCCTCCACCGATCGCCTCCCGCCCCAGCACCTCGAATCGGACCAGGTGCAGGTGGATCGGGTGGGCGTCTGCGGTGAAGTTGAACATCTCCCAGGTCTCGGTGGCCCCGACGGTGGGATTCTCGGTGACGGGGATCATGTTCACCGTCGTCCCGTCCGCCATTGTCACCGGCACCAGGGTGCTCTCACCCGAGTGGTCCGTCCACTTGAGGGGCACGCCGTTCCCGGATCCGTCCAGGACGCCCAGCAGGGCCTCCTTGGGACCGAAGGGTGCGCTCATCCCGGGGCAGGCGGGCGGAGTCCCGGCCACCTGGACCGTGTTGCCCGCCATGTCCACGTCCACGCAGACCTCCTCCGACTCGCCCTCGTTGAGGGAGACCTCTCGCGTCACGCTGGCGCCACCCAGCGCGCCCTCCGCCACCGGCTGGAGGCGGTACGGGTTGGTGGTCATCGCGTCGCTCGGCAGCAGCAGCGCGTTGTTCACCACGAACTGCATCACCTGCCCGCTGGTGCCGGGGTCTGCCGGCACGTCCGGGAAGCCCCCGAAGGGAGCGTCCGGCGCCGTGTTGATCATGGTGATCACCGTCCCGTTCGGGAGATCGCTGAAGTCCACGATCACGTCGGCCCGCTCGGCCAGGCCCATCAGCAGCGCCTGCTGCGGGTCCGGAGCCGGAACCCGCGTCAGCTTCCCGGACTTGCCCATCGAGTTGCCGGGCTTCGGCTTGGTCCCGTCCCCCGGCAGCGGGGTGGCGAAGCCCGTCAGGATCTCCGCCGTCACGGGCAGGAAGCCCTGCTCGGCCCCGATCTGGATGAAGGGCAGCTCGAACGGATCTGCCGGTGTGCCGCCGACGAGGGCCAGGTTCAGGAAGCGCGAGTTGCAGCCGTTCAGCAGCCGGAAGCGGTAGCGCGCGGGCGCCACCTCCAGCTTGGGCCAGCTGACCCCGTTCACGACCATCGTGTTGAAGAAGGCCTCCGGGTTCCAGATGGGTGCGATGTCGGAGTCCGGCACGAAGTCGATCTGGAGCTCCGGCGAGCCCGGGAACTGGGCGGCCGGCGTGCCCGCCGTCCCCTCGACGTTCAGGGCCTCGAAGAAGGCCCGGTTGTCCGGGTAGAAGAGCGACCCGTCCGCGTTGAAGGAGCGGTCCTGGATCACGATCGGGATCTCCCGGATCGCGCCCCGCACCGGGTCCCCGGGGACGTTCAGCTCGAGCACCGTGTCCCCGGCCACCGGGGCGGGCCCCGGAAGCACAGCGGGGGTTCCCTTCTTGCCGTCGATGACGGTGTCGTAGGCCCCTCCCCGCACCAGCCAGAAGCCGGCCGGGCCGGCGTAGACGTTGGAGCGGGTCATGCCCAGGCTGTGGTCGTGGTACCAGAGGGTCGCCGCGGGCTGGGTCTGGATGTACTCGTAGTCCGCGTAGCCCTGGGCCCCGTCATTCATCCCCGTGGCGTCGTCGAAGAGGCTGCCACTGGTGGCGTAGTCGTCCACATCGTTGCAGACGGGCAGCCACCAGGCCTCCGGGTAGCCGTCGCTGTGGGGCTCCACGTGGGCGCCGTGGACGTGCGTCACGATCGGCACCGGGCCGGTGTACTGGCCCGTCCGGTTGGTGGCGCAGTCGGTCCGGTTGGGGTCGCCCTCCCGGCAGCCGGTGGCCGGCGGGTTTGCCCAGTGCAGCGTCTGGTCCAGGGGAAGGATGTGCTCCAGGCAGTCGCCGGTGTCCGGATCCACCAGGTCGTTGATCCACCGCACGTCGACCGTCGTGTTCGAGGTGGTCTCGATCGTGTAGGCCGGGTAGTTGAACTGGGTGTTCGGATCCGGAGCGACGACGGGGGTGTCGTCCGCCGCCGGGCCATAGCTCCAGACCTTCGTGGCCGGCAGATCGACCGGAATCGCCGGGTTGAGCGTCTTCCAGATGCCCCCCGGCAGGATCTGCTGGTGGAACTCCCGGACGGAGATGTCGTAGCTGTCCGCCGCTCCGTCGTTGTTCATGACCGGGGGGATCACCAGCGGGGTGACGTACTTGGGGATCGTGGTGGGATCCAGGGTCCCGCCCGGCACCGGCTGGGCGAGAGCGCTCAGGGATCCCGTGACCAGGAAGGCCACGATCACAGACCCCAGAATCGTCGCGATTCCGGGGCGTCGGTTCAGATTCCTCATGATGGGAGCTCCTCGAGCATCGCTCTGGTTGCCTCACCCCGGCCTGTCGATGAAAAATGTGAGCGTCGTCACCGACATCTGGCGGCATACGTGCAAACGACGTACCGAATTCGTCGCTCGGCGAGCGGGTGTACGAAGGTTGCGAATCCGGCCCCGACGCCCGCAGTGGCGCCCGAAGCGGGAATCCTCGTCGGAATCGGGACATTTGTCGCGAGGCGCCCCGGGGCAATCGCCACACCCCAGATGGGGCGAATGGCAACGCGCCCGGGGCGGGAATGACAAGCTGACGACGACCCTGCGGCGCCCGTCCCAGAGGCGGGGCGTGACACCGCAGCCGTCGCCCCGGTCC